>JBBQAW010000028.1:0-23835 GCA_038316815.1 Burkholderiales bacterium | reverse complement strand
AAACACCTGGGTCAGACCAGCGCGGTCGACCACAGCCACGCCCACCTGAAAGCCTTGCGCGCGGCAAGCTGCCATGGCCGCCTGCGCTGCTATCAGCGCCGTTTCAGGCGTGAGGGTCTTGGTCTGGAACGTGGCCGCCGGAGTTTGCGCGAAAGCGGGCAAGGCGATGCAAAAACCGGCTAATGTGATCAAAACGTTTCGCATGACGAATTCTCCACAAAGTGTTGAACAACGGCCACCCCGTCGGCCCACCGAACCATCTTCATGCTAGCAAGAGCCAGGGCGCCTTAGCCTGTGTTTTGTCAATGAAGCGCGTGCTGCGCAACAAGGCTGCCAACGCCTTGATTGGGGCTGACGGCAGAAGGCAGAAGGCTGGGTTGACACGGCCCTGCCGCAGACATCTGTCAACCACCAGCCGACACCCGAATGCGGCCACGGTGTTCGGCTGGCTGGGCCTTGCGGTCCCGTTTTCAAGGATTTGCCACACCCTGCCCAGTCAACGCCCAGCGCATGCACCAGGCTTCAGGAAGCTGCATGCATTCAGCCACGTCAGGCTGTCAGGGCCGCCACAGTAGGAATCTGCCCGAGCTGAATTTGGACTGTCGGGCAGTCTTGTCTGGATGCTTTGTAAACGCCTTGGGTCGCTCAGCAACACTTGTACGAACGGCAAGCAGCGTCAAGGAAAGACAAGCGGCTTTCGAATCATGGCGAACCCATCAACAGTCCGATTTGGTGCCCGGGACGGGACTCGAACCCGTACACCTTGTTTAAGGGTGGCGGATTTTAAGTCCGCTGCGTCTACCGATTTCGCCACCCGGGCGGCCCGCAAAGCACCAGGCCCCGTACACAGCGTGAACGGGGCCTGGAAAGAATCATGGAGGCGCGACCCGGAGTCGAACCGGGCTAGACGGATTTGCAATCCGTTGCATAACCGCTTTGCTATCGCGCCCTGATTTCGCTGCTGCCCTTGCATTTGCTTTTGCTTCAGCGCTCAAACTAGGCTTTGTCATTTCACTGTGTCAGTGTCCCACAAGAGACCAGCCGACACAAAAAAGGGAAGCCTTCGCTTCCCTTTTTCTCAAAAAACTGGAGCGGGAGAAGAGTCTCGAACTCTCGACCTCAACCTTGGCAAGGTTGCGCTCTACCAACTGAGCTACTCCCGCTTGGAGATTTCTAGCCGAAGCGTTTCTGCCGCGTCAAGCCCATGACTATACCAGCAACTTGGATTGCGGCGCAAATTTCAGTGGGGCAACCCGTCGGCAGCCACTGGCGTGGCGCTGGCAGCCGGGTTGGCTGCGTCACCCGTTGCAACCGCAGCCACCTCATCGTCGGGCAAGGGCGTGGGCATCCGCTCAAGCGCAATTTCAAGCACCTGGTCGATCCATTTCACAGGCACGATCTCGAGATTGTTCTTGGCGTTCTCGGGGATGTCCGCCAGGTCCTTGACGTTCTCTTCCGGGATGATCACGATCTTCACGCCGCCACGGTGGGCTGCCAGCAGCTTTTCCTTCAGACCGCCGATGCCGGTGACTTCACCGCGCAGGGTGATTTCGCCGGTCATCGCCACGTCTGCCCGCACCGGAATACCGAGCAAAGCCGACACAAAGGCTGTCGTCATGGCCGCACCCGCGCTGGGACCGTCCTTCGGTGTGGCGCCATCGGGCACGTGAATGTGGATGTCGCGCTTCTCGAACATTTCGTCCTTGATGCCCAGACGGCGAGCGCGCGAACGCACCACTGTGCGCGCCGCTTCGACAGATTCCTTCATCACGTCGCCCAGCGAACCCGTGCGCGTGATGACGCCCTTGCCAGGCATCACCGCGGCTTCGATCGTCAGCAGGTCGCCGCCCACTTCCGTCCATGCCAGGCCAACCACCTGGCCGATCTGGTTCTTCTTCTCGGTGCGGCCGAAGTCATACTTGCGCACGCCGAGGAAATCGTTCAGATTGTCTTCGGTCACGGTAACCAAGCCCACGTACTTCTTGAGCTGGATGCCCTTGACGACCTTGCGGCAGATCTTGCCGATTTCCCGCTCGAGCGAACGCACACCTGCTTCACGCGTGTAATAGCGCAAGATGGCGCGGATAGCGCTTTCGGTAACCAACATCTCGTGGTCGTGCACGCCGTTGTTCTTCTGCTGTTTGGGCAGCAGGTAACGCTGGGCGATGTGCAACTTCTCGTCTTCGGTGTAGCCAGCAAGACGGATGACTTCCATCCGGTCCAGCAGCGCCGGCGGGATGTTCATGCTGTTGGATGTCGCCACGAACATCACGTCTGACAGGTCGAAATCGACCTCGACGTAATGGTCGCTGAACGTGTGGTTCTGTTCAGGGTCCAGCACTTCGAGCAGGGCCGACGACGGGTCGCCACGGAAGTCCATGCCGAGCTTGTCAATCTCGTCCAACAGGAAGAGCGGGTTGCGCGTGCCAATCTTGCTCAGGCTCTGCAGCACCTTGCCTGGCATGCTGCCAATGTAGGTGCGACGGTGGCCGCGAATCTCGGCTTCGTCGCGCATGCCGCCCAGCGCCATGCGCACGAACTTGCGGCCGGTAGCGCGCGCGACACTCTGGCCGAGGCTGGTTTTGCCCACACCGGGGGGGCCTACCAGGCACAGGATGGGCGCCTTGACCTTATCCACACGCTGCTGCACCGCGAGATATTCGAGGATGCGGTCTTTGACTTTTTCCAGCCCGAAGTGGTCTTCATTCAGCACCGCCTCGGCGTTGGCCAAGTCGTGCTTGATCTTGGTTTTCTTGGCCCAGGGCAGGTTGATCAAGGTGTCGATGAAATTGCGCACCACCGTGGCCTCGGCGCTCATCGGGCTCATCAGCTTGAGCTTCTTCAGCTCGCTGTCGGCCTTCTTGCGCGCTTCCTTGCTCATCTTGGCCGCGGCAATCTTCTTCTCGAGCTCTTCGAGATCGGCACCTTCTTCGCCATCACCCAGTTCCTTCTGGATGGCCTTGACCTGCTCGTTCAGGTAGTACTCGCGCTGGCTCTTCTCCATCTGCCGCTTCACGCGGCCGCGGATGCGCTTTTCAACCTGCAGAATGTCGACTTCGTGCTCGAGCAGTTCCAGCAGTCTTTCCAGCCGCTTGGCAACGCTGAACAGGTCGAGCACGCTTTGCTTGGCTTCCAGCTTCAGCGGCAGGTGCGCGGCGATGGTGTCGGCCAGACGACCGGGGTCGTCGATGCCGGCAATGCTGGTCAGGATCTCGGGCGGTATCTTCTTGTTCAGCTTGACGTACTGGTCGAACTGCTGCGTCACGGCGCGGCGCAGGGCTTCGATCTCGGGCGTGGCGTCGGCGCCGGGGGCCACAGGCACCACCACACCCACAAAGTGTTCTTCGGTGTCGGTGATGCTGACGGTATTGGCCCGCTGTACGCCTTCGACCAGCACCTTCACGGTGCCGTCGGGCAGCTTCAGCATCTGCAGGATGGAACTGACGCAGCCGATTTCGAACATGTCATCGGCCTTGGGCTCGTCCTTGCCGGCGGCTTTCTGCGCCACAAGCATGATCTGGCGCCCGCTTTCCATCGCGGCTTCCAGCGCCTTGATGGACTTCGGCCGGCCCACGAACAGCGGGATGACCATGTGCGGAAACACGACCACATCGCGCAACGGCAGCAGCGGCAGCGTGATGGGTTCAGACGGAAGGGTGGGGTGTCCAGACATGTGAGGGACCTCTCTTTCTCAAGCCCAGTTGGGGCCCGAGAACAGGAATGCAAGAAGGGCGGCCAGTGCCGGCGGCAGCAGGCCAGCTTTGCCAGGGCCAGGCCTCAGGCGCTGGCCTTTTGCTCGCGGTACACCAGCAAAGGCTTGGTGCCGTCTTCGACACTGTGTTCGTCGATCACGACTTTGGAAACACCTTCCAGTGTCGGCAAGTCGTACATCGTGTCGATGAGCGACTGTTCCATGATGGAACGCAGGCCACGGGCACCGGTGCGGCGGGCCAGCGCCTTGCGGGCGATGGCCAACAGGGCCGACGGGCGAATTTCCAGTTCCACGCCATCCATCATGAACAGGCGCTGGTACTGCTTGACGAGGGCATTCTTCGGCTCGGTCAGGATCTGAATCATCGCCTCTTCGGTCAGCTCACCCAGCGTGGCGACCACAGGCAGACGGCCGACCAGTTCTGGAATGAGGCCGAACTTGATCAGGTCTTCGGGCTCGACGCTGCGAAAGACATCTGCGGCCCGCTTGTCGGTCTTGCTGTGCACGCTGGCGGCAAAGCCGATGCCGGATTTCTCGGTCCGGTTCTGGATGACCTTTTCAAGGCCGTCGAAGGCGCCGCCGCAGATGAACAGGATGTTGGTCGTGTCGATCTGCAGGAAATCCTGATTCGGGTGCTTGCGCCCGCCTTGCGGAGGCACGCTGGCCATCGTGCCTTCGACCAGCTTCAACAGGGCCTGCTGCACGCCTTCGCCCGACACGTCGCGCGTGATGCTGGGGTTGTCGGCCTTGCGGCTGATCTTGTCGATCTCGTCGATGTAGACGATGCCGCGCTGGGCACGTTCGACGTCGTAATTACAGTTCTGCAGCAGCTTCTGGATGATGTTCTCGACGTCTTCACCGACGTAGCCCGCCTCGGTCAGCGTGGTCGCGTCGGCAATGACGAAGGGTACGTTGAGCAGCCTGGCCAGTGTTTGAGCCAACAGCGTCTTGCCCGAACCGGTGGGGCCGATGAGCATGATGTTGCTCTTGGTCAGCTCGACCTCGTCCTTGTTGGCGCCCATGTGCTTCAAACGCTTGTAGTGGTTGTAGACCGCTACAGACAAGGTGCGTTTGGCAACGTCCTGACCAATCACATACTGGTCCAGACTGGCTTTGATTTCGCTGGGAATCGGCAGGTCGGACTTGCCCGACTTGGCGCCTCCCGGAACTTCGGCCGGCACCTCGTCGCGAATGATGTCGTTGCACAGCTCGATGCATTCATCGCAGATGAACACAGACGGGCCGGCGATCAGCTTCTTCACCTCGTGCTGGCTCTTGCCGCAGAAGCTGCAGTACAGAACCTTTTCGGCGGAAGCGCCTTTCTTGTCGGCCATGTCGGTGTGAGCTGGGAAAGTTGCGCAAATGCTGCGGAAGATGATAGACGAAAGGCCCAGTTCCCCGCCGGGAGGAACTGGGCCCTGAAGACGGGACGCTTCGGCGTTTAAGTATCAGCCGGGTCGCTTGTCCAGCACGGCGTCGATCAGGCCGTAATCCTTGGCTTCGACCGGGTTCATCCACAGGTCGCGCTCCATGTCGGCGGCGATGCGTTCGACCGACTGGCCGGTGCGGTCGGCATAGATGCGGTTGAGCTGCTCACGCGTCTTGATGATTTCGCGCGCCTGGATCTCGATATCGCTGGCCTGGCCCTGGGCACCGCCACTGGGCTGGTGAATCATGATGCGCGAATTGGGCAATGCGGCGCGCTTGCCCTTGGCACCGGCCATCAGCAGGAAGCTGCCCATGCTGGCAGCCATGCCCATGCACAGGGTCGACACATCGGGCTTGATGAACTGCATCGTGTCGAAGATCGACAAGCCGGCGCTGACGCTGCCACCCGGGCTGTTGATGTACAGAAAGATGTCCTTGTCCGGGTTCTCGCTCTCCAGGAACAACATCTGCGCCACCACCAGGTTGGCCGTACCGTCGTTCACGGGGCCGACCAGAAAGATGATGCGTTCGCGCAGCAGCCGGCTGTAGATGTCATAGGCGCGCTCGCCCCGGCCCGACTGCTCGATGACCATGGGCACCAGGCCCAGGCCGACGGTGTCTTGAACGCTCATTCTTGGCTTCCTCAGGATGCAGTCATCAACTCGTCGAACGGTAGCACCTTGTCGGTCACCTTCGCGCGCGACAGGACGAACTCGGCGACGTTGTTCTCGATCACGACGCCTTCCACTTCGGCCATGCGTTGGCGGTCGCCCAGATACCAGCGCATCACCTCGGCTGGCTTCTCGTAGCTTTGAGCCAGCTCTTCGATGTGGGCCTGCAGCTGTTCAGGCTTGGCCTGCAGATTGTTCTGGCGCACCAGTTCGCCCACCACCAGGCCCAGGCGCACGCGGCGTTCGGCCTGGGGCTGGAAGATTTCGGCCGGGATCGGCGCCGTATCGGCGTCTTTCACGCCGCGCTGCTTCAGGTCGGCGCGGGCTTTGGCCACCAGGCGTTCAGTTTCGTTGGCCACCAGGGCCTTGGGTACGTCCAGTTCAGAGGCCTGGTTCAGGGCCTCCATCACGGCGCCCTTGTTGCGCGCCAGCACGCGGAATTTGACTTCGCGTTCCAGGTTTTTCTTGACGTCGGCGCGCAGGCCATCAACCGAAGCGTCCTTGATGCCCAGTGACTTGGCGAAGCCATCGTCCACCGCGGGCAGGTTGGCGGCCTCGATCTTCTTGATCGTGACCAGGAAATCAGCTTCCTTGCCCGCCACTTCCTGGCCTTGGTAGTCGGCCGGAAACTGCAGCGGGAAAGTCTTGCTTTCGCCCAGCTTCATGCCGCGCACGGCCTGGTCGAACTGCTCGAGCATCTGGCCTTCACCGATGACGAACTGGAAAGCTTCCGCGGCGCCTCCCTGGAAGGGTTCACCGTCGATCTTGCCTTCGAAGTCGATGGTCACGCGGTCGTCTTCGACAGCGCCTTCGTCCTTGGCGCGCAGGCCAAAGCTGCGGCGCTGCTTGCGCAGGATCTCGACCGTGCGGTCGATGGCGGCTTCGGAAACTTCGGTCGCAACGCGCTCGACGCTGGCTTCCGCCAGGTCGCCGATCTTCACTTCGGGGTAGACCTCGAAGGTCGCGTCGAAGGCCATGTGACCTTCAGGCGCAGCGTCCTTCTGCGTGATGCGCGGCGGGCCGGCCACGCGCAGCTTGGCTTCGTTCGTGGCGTTGTTGAAGGCCGCGCCAACACGGTCGTTGACGACTTCGTACTGCACCGAATAGCCGTAACGCTGTGCGACCACCGACATCGGCACCTTGCCCGGGCGAAAGCCGTCGGCCTTGACCGTGCGCGACAGCTTCTTCAGGCGCGATTCGACTTCGCCATTGATGATTTCGGCCGCCAGCGTCAGGGTGATGCGGCGTTCGAGCTTTTCGAGGGTTTCGACTTGGACGGCCATGGTGTTTATTGAAGGGGCTGAGGGTTCAAAAAGGGACGTGTTGCCGAAACATCACGGACCTGGTGCGCGGGGCCGGACTCGAACCGGCACGCCCGTGAAGGCGTCAGGACCTAAACCTGGTGCGTCTACCAATTTCGCCACCCGCGCAGGTGGTTTCTGCCGTGGTTCTGTCTGGTTCGGCGAACCTGCGAGTTTAGCTTGAGCTCAAGGCGCTGCGGCCGGCCCTTGTTGCGGCCCTTGTTGCGGCCCTTGTTGCGGCACCCGGGTCGGTGTGTCTCGCGGCGTTTCCCGCTTCACCCGAAACGCGGCTGCGTACATGGCCGGAAGTGCCAGCAAAGTCAGCGCCGTGGCCACGATCAGCCCGCCCATGATGGCCACGGCCATCGGGCCCCAGAAAACGCTGCGTGACAGCGGAATCATCGCCAGCACGGCGGCCGCGGCCGTCAGCACGATCGGGCGGAAGCGGCGCACGGCAGATTCAACAATCGCGTCCCAGGCGTTGACGCCCGCCTTGCGGTCTTGTTCGATCTGGTCGATCAGAATGACCGAGTTGCGAACGATCATCCCGAACAGCGCGATCACGCCCAGCAGCGCCACGAAGCCGAAGGGCCGGTTCAACAGCAACAGCGCGCCGGCCACGCCCGTGATGCCCAAAAAGCCCGTCAGGAAGGCCAGCAACGAACGGCTGAAGCTCTGCAACTGCAGCATCAGCAAGGTGAACATGATGAACAGCGCGACCGGCAAGCCGGCCGCAATGCTGCCCTGGCCCTTGCTGGCTTCTTCCACAGCGCCGGCAATTTCGATGCGGTAACCGGGCGGCATCTGCGCCGCCAGCTTCTGCAGCTCGGGCCAGATTTGCGCCGTGACGGTGGGGCCTTGCACCCCTTCCACCACGTCGCCCTGCACGGTGACGGCGTAACGCCGGCCCTCGCGCCACAGCACCCCGGGTTCCCACACGAAGTCGATCCGGGCGATCTGCGTCAACGGCACCGACCGTCCGCTGCTGGTCGGCACATAAGCATTGCCCAGGTCGGTGATGGCCTGGCGCTCTTCGAGCGGTAGCCGCAGCACGATGTCGACAAGCTTGTCGCCTTCGCGGTACTGGCCGACGGTAGTGCCCGACAGGATGGTGCGCGAGGCCTGCGCGATCGACTGGCTGCTGACACCCAGCGCCCGCGCCTTGTCCTGGTCCACGGTCAGGCGCAGTGCCTTCACAGGTTCGTTCCAGTTGTCGTTCACGCCGCGCATGTTGCTGTTGGCGCGCACCACTTCTTTGGCTCTGTCGGCCCAGCCGCGCAGAACTTGCGCGTCCAGCCCCACCACGCGAAATTGCACCGGGTAGGGCACGGGTGGGCCGTTGGGCAACAGCTTGACGCGGCCGCGCACTTCCGGGAATTCGGTGGCCAGCAACTCGGCCATGCGCAGGCGCAGCACCTCGCGCTCTTTCAGCCCCTTTGGCAGCACGATGACCTGGCTGACGTTGGCCTGCGGGAACACCTGGTCCAGCGGCAGGTAGAAGCGCGGCACGCCACTGCCCACCCAGGTCGTGACGCTGGCCACGGTGGGTTCCTGCATCATCCGCGCCTCGAAGCGCTTGGCAATGGCTTCGCTTTGCTGAATGGTCGACCCTTCCTGCAGCCACAGGTCGACCAGCAGTTCGGGACGGCTCGAATCCGGGAAGAACTGTTGCTGCACCCGGCCCATGCCGGCGATGCCCAGCGCGAAAGCCAGCAAGGTCAGGCCGATGGTGATCCAGCGGTGCTGCACGCACCCGTCCACCAGACGGCGGAAGCGGCTGTAGAAAGGCGAATCGAACATCTCGTGCGCCTGACCCTCGCCGGCCGCATGCACGCGCGTTCGCAGCAGCTTCCAGCCCAGATAGGGCACGAAGTAGACCGAGACGACCCACGAAATGACCAAGGCTGCGGCCGTGACGGCAAAGATGGCGAAGGTGTATTCCCCGGTCACGCTCTTGGCCAGCCCGATGGGCAAAAAACCTGCCGCAGTGATGAGCGTGCCGGTCAACATGGGCATCGCCACCAGTTCATAGGTGAAGGTGGCGGCACGCACGCGGTCGTAACCCTCTTCCAGCTTGCGCACCATCATCTCCACGGCAATGATGGCGTCGTCGACCAGCAGGCCCAGCGCGATGATCAGGCTGCCCAGGCTGATCTTGTGCAGGCCCACGCCCCAATAGAACATGGCGACGAAAGTGATGGCCAGCACCAGCGGAATGGTGATGCCCACCACCAGGCCCGGCCAGATGTCGATGCGGAACGGGCGCGTGTGCAGCCCCAGGCTGATGAAGCTGACCGCCAGCACGATGACCACGGCTTCGATCAGCACGCCCACGAATTCATTCACCGACTTGCTGACCGCTTGCGGCTGGTCTTGCACGCGTTCGATGCTCAGGCCCACGGGCAGGTCGGCCTGAGCCTGCGCCAGCGCAGCCTGCAAGCGTTTGCCCAGGGCGATAATGTCGCCGCCCTTGACCATCGAAACGCCCAGCGCCACCACTTGCTGGCCCTGGTGGCGCACCATCACCGCCGGGGGGTCGCTGTAGTCGCGGCGGATATCGGCCAGGTCGCCCAGCCGCAGGGTGCTGGCTGCGCCGGTGGCAGGATTCACGGCGCGAATCGGCAGCTGCCGCAATGCTTCGATGGACGTGAATGGCCCGGCCACCCGCATTTGCAGGTTTTCGACGCCGGCGTTCAGCACGCCCGCACCTTCAATCGCGTTCTGCGACCCGATCTGCGCCAGCACCTGGCTGAAGTCCAGCCCCAGTTGCGCCAGGCGTTTTTGCGAAATCTCGATGAATATTTTTTCGGGCTGGGCGCCGAAGATTTCGATCTTCGCGACGTCTGGCACGCGCAGCAGCACCTGCTTCACGCGGTCGGCGTAGACGCGCACTTCTTCGCGGCTGAAACCGTCGGATGTGAGGGCGAAGATCGAACCGTAAACGTCGCCGAAGTCGTCGTTGAAAACCGGGCCGATGACGCCAGCAGGCAGGCTGCTGCGCATGTCGCCGATGCGCTTGCGCACCTGGTACCAGCTGTTGGGCACCTCGCCGGGCGGGGCTGAATCCTTCAGCTGCAGCAAGGTCAGTGACTCGCCTGGCTTCGTGAAGCTGCGAATCTTGTCCGCGTTCGGCACCTCTTGCAGCGTCTTCTCGATCTTGTCCGTGACCTGTTCGGCCATCTGCTGGGCTGTGGCACCCGGCCAGAAGGCTTGCACGACCATGGCCCGGAAGGTGAACGGCGGGTCTTCGTCCTGGCCCAGCTGGAAGTAGGCCACGCCGCCCATGATGATCAGCACCACCATCAGGTAGAAGGTCAGCGCCGGGTGGTCCAGCGCCCAGCGGCTGATGTTGAAGCGTGACGGGGTCGGCCCTGTCGGGCCTTCGCCGGGATTGGCGTCTTGCATGGCGGCCTCTTGAAGCGTCAGCGGCTGGCCGCGGGGGCGGGAACCGGGGCCGGGGCCGGGGCCAGTACTTGCACGGGCGTCAGGACAGGTGCAGCTTCGTAGAGCTTCACTTTCTGCCCTGGCGACAACACGTGCACACCCGCCGTTACCACCGTCTGCCCCGGGGCCAGTCCGCTGGCGATGACGGCACTGTTGGCATCTGCACCGGCCACGGTTACGGGTTGAAGCCTGACAGTCATGCTGGCGCTGTCGACCAGCCAGACCGCAGAGCGGCCCTGTTCCTGGAACAAGGCCGACAAGGGCAGCTTGGTCACGCCCTCGGTCCGCGGGCCCTCCACCAGCACGGTCAGCGTCTGGCCCAGTTGGACGGCGGCTTGGCCCAGGTCGGCCTTGACCTGGAAGGTGCGGGTGCTCGGGTCGGCCGCGGCAGCCACTTCGCGCACCGTTGCCGGCAACAGCGCGTCAGCGCCCCAGAGCCGAACCTTCAGTACACCCGGAAGGCCCTGCAAGGCGCGAAAGGCCGCCACATTGCCTTCCGGCACGTTGAAAACCGCGTCGCGGGGGCCGTCATGGGCCAGTCGCAGCACGGATGCGCCTGAGGCCAGCACAGCGCCCGGTTCGGCGTCAACCGCAGTCACGACACCGGCGGCCGAAGCCACCAGGCTGGCGTAGCCGGCTTGGTTAGCTTGCACGCTGGCCTGGGCGCGCGCCTGGTCCAGCTGGGACTTGGCAGCCACCAGGCTGGCTTCGCGCCGTTCCAGTTCCACGCCGCTGATGAAGCCCTGCGCCTTCAATTCGCTGTACCGGCGCACTTCAGCCACGGCCAACGCATGGTTGGCCTCGGATGCACGCAGAGCGGCGCTTGCGGCGTCTTGCCCCAGGCGCAGGTCGGTCGAGTCCAGCCGGGCCAGCACCTGGCCGACTTTGACACGGTCGCCCGCTTCGACATTGCGGCTGAGCATCTTGCCGCCCACCCGAAAGCCCAGCCGGGATTCGGTACGTGCGCGCACGTCGGCCGCAAATTCGCGCGTCATGCCGGTACTGTCGGCGGTGACGGTCAGGGTGCGAACTGCGCGCACCGGTTCTGGGGCCGGGGCTGGGCGAGAGCACGCCGCCAGCAAGGCCACCAAGGCCACCAAGGTCAGCAAACCCAGTCCAGCGGCCAGTCGTGACACCGGTTGCAGGCGGCAGAACGGTAGAAAAAGTTTCAGACGCGGCATGGTGGTTTCGGGACAGCCGGGCTAAATCCCGGAATCGGGATGCGTTAATGACTGACTGGTCAGTAATATAAGAACCGCCTCGCGGGCTGTCAATCGCTCACCTTCGCCCACGTTCGCCTGTGCTGACTGAATCAACCGCCGACACCGGCAGAATCGACGCCGTGCCCGTCGACCATTACGAAAACTTTCCTGTCGCATCATTTCTGTGCCCGCCCGCCCTGCGGCCGGCCGTGGTGGCGATTTACCATTTCGCGCGAACGGCAGACGATCTGGCCGACGAAGGTCCGGCAACGCCTGCCCAGCGGCTTGCCGACCTGGCGGCCTACCGCCAGGACCTGCGGCAGACGCTGGCCGGCCAGGCGCCTTCGGCACGCTGGGCGCGTGTCTTCGAGCCGCTGGCCCGGCGCGTGGCCGAGTTCAAGCTGCCGGATCAGCAACTGCACGCGCTGCTCGACGCCTTCGAGCAAGACGTGCACAACCCCGCCTACCCGGACCGCGCTGCGTTGCTGCATTACTGCCAGCGTTCGGCCAACCCGATTGGTCGGCTGCTGATGCACCTGTACGGCATTGATGACGCGCGTTCGCTGCGGCAGTCAGACGCCATCTGCACGGCACTGCAGTTGATCAATTTCTGGCAAGACCTGAGCGTCGATGGCCCGCGCGGCCGCTGCTACGTGCCGCATGCCGACCGCGCCGCGCACGGCGTGCCGCCCGAAGACCTGGCAGCGGCCCGCGACAGCGCTGCGGGCCGCGAGCTGGTGGCGGCGCTGTGCGCGTGGGCCCGGGCGCTGATGGTCGAAGGCGCGCCGTTGGCAACACGGGTGCCAGGCCGTGCGGGCTGGGAACTGCGGGCCGTGGTCGCCGGGGGCCTTCGCATTCTTGAGAAAATCGAACGCATGGACCACGCCGCGCTGGCCAGGCGCCCTACCCTCACCGCTGCCGACCTGCCCGCGCTGGCATGGCGCGCCCTTACCTTGAAGCGCCTAGTTTCGTGACGCCAGAACAGTACGTGCAAGACAAGGCCGCCAAGAGCGGATCGTCGTTTTATTACGCCTTCCTCTTCCTGCCGGCGCCGCGCCGCGCCGCGATTACGGCCTTCTATGCCTTTTGCCGCGAGGTCGATGACGTCGTCGACGAAGTGGCCGACTCGAGCGTGGCCGGTGCCAAACTGGCCTGGTGGCGCGACGAGGTGGCACGCGCTTTCGCCGGCCAGCCCAGCCACCCGGTGACGAAGGCCCTGATGCCCCGCACCGCCGACTACAGCATCACCGCCGCGCACCTGAACGCCGTCATCGACGGCTGCATGACCGACCTGCAGCAAACCCGCTTTCTGGACTACCCGGCCCTGCAGCGCTACTGCCACCTGGTGGCCGGCGTGGTGGGCGAGGTGGCGGCCAACATTTTCGGCCGCAGCCAGGACGCCACCGTGCAGTACGCCCACCAATTGGGCCAGGCCATGCAGCTGACCAACATCATCCGCGACGTGGGCGACGACGCGCGCCGCGGCCGCATCTACCTGCCCATGAGCGAACTGCAGCGTTTCGACGTCAAGGCGCATGAACTGCTCAAGCGCGAACGCCCGTGGGGCTACAGCGAACGTTTCACTGCGCTGATGAAGTTCCAGGCCGAACGCGCCCACGCGACCTATGACGCCGCGCTGCGGCTGCTGCCCGAAGCCGACCGGCCAGCGCAAAAACCCGGGCTGATGATGGCCAATATCTACCGCACCCTGCTGCGCGAGATCGAGGCGCAGAACTTCCAGGTGCTGCATCAGCGCACGTCGCTGACGCCCATCCGCAAGCTCTGGCTGGCCACGCAGACGCAGCTGCGGGGCCGTTGACATGGCCAGGCAGATCGCCAGGCACATCGCCATCGTCGGTGGCGGCTGGGCTGGCCTGGCCGCTGCCGTACGTGCCACGCAGGCCGGGCAGCGCGTCACCGTGCTGGAAATGGCTGGCCACCTGGGTGGCCGCGCGCGCGGCGTGACGGTGGGCACGCGCGACCTCGACAACGGCCAGCACATCCTGATTGGCGCCTACACGCGCACCCTGGACCTGATGCGCAGCGTTGGCGTCGACCCTGAAGCCGTGCTGCACCGTCAGCCGCTGGAATTGCGCTACCCCGACGGGCGCGGCCTGCGCCTGCCCAAGGGCCATCCGGTACTGGCCTTCGTGCGCGCCGTGGCCGCTTGCCGCGGCTGGGGTTGGCGTGACCGCAGCGCGTTGCTGACGGCCGCCGGGCACTGGGCGGCAGCCGGCTTTCGCTGCAAGCCGGGCACGACGGTGGCGCAGTTGTGCCAGGGGCTGCCGCCAGCGGTGCGCGAACTGCTCATCGACCCGTTGTGCGTGGCCGCGCTCAACACGCCGGCTGCGGATGCCAGCGCGCAGGTGCTTCTGACCGTGCTGCGCGACGCACTCTTCAGCGGCAGCGGTTCAGCCGACCTGCTGCTGCCACGCCGCACGCTGGACGCCCTGCTGCCCCACCCCGCGCATGCTTGGTTGCAGGCGCGCGGTGCGCAGATCGTCTTCAACCGCCGCGTGCAGCGTCTGCAGGCCGCGCCAGGGGGTGGGGGTGGGGGAATGAGCGGGGGCGGGGGTGGGGGCGGGGGAGGATGGCAACTGGACGAACAAACCTTCGACCAGGTCGTGCTGGCCTGCTCGGCGGGCGAAGCTGCGCGCCTGGTGCAGGCGCAAGACGCAGCCTGGGCCGGCCGTGCACAAGCGCTGGGCTACGAGCCCATCATCACGGTCTACCTGCACTGCCCCGGCGCCCGTCTGCCTTCGCCGATGATGGCCCTGCAAGAAGGCCCGCAGGCCCCGGCGCAGTTTGCCTTCGACCACGGCCAGATGGGTGCAGACCCCGGCGTCTTTGCTTTTGTCGTCAGCGGCGCACGCCGCTGGGCAGATGCGGGCGCTGAAGCCGCTGGCCGCGCCGTGCGGCAGCAGGCGATGACGGCCTTCGCCCCTGGCACCTGGCCGACAGTGCCAACGCTGCTGAAAGTGTTGATCGAAAAACGCGCCACCTTCCGCTGCACCCCCGGCCTGGACCGGCCACCGGGCGCCATTGCCCCGGGCCTGCAGGCCGCGGGTGACTACATCGACGGCCCTTACCCCGCCACCTTGGAGGGCGCCGTGCGCGCCGCGGAAGCGGCAGTGCGTGCGCTACTGGCAGAACCGTCAGCGCGCCCTAGCCTGCCTCCGGCCCCGATGCCTTAAGCCCCGACGAGGCTGGCGGTGCAGGTGCCGCTGGTGCGTCCTTGGGGACGTCTTCGGGTGTGGTTTTGGGTGCGTCGCCCGCGGGTGAAGATGCTGGCTCGTCTATTGGCGCGGCGGCTGGTGTAGCGGCTGGTGCAGCGGCTTTAGCGGTTGCCGGAGCGGTTACAGGAGCGGCCGATGCCGGGCCTTCGGTAGCGGCAGCCGGGTTGGCGGGTGGCGCCACAGGTTTGGCCGAAGCCCGGGCCCAGTCCGGCACGGCAAATGGTGCGGCCAGCGGTTCACCGATGAACAGCGACTGCTGCGGCCAGGCCACGCTTTTCCAATACGCCTCTAGCGCGGTGGCACCTTGCAGGTAGTGCAGCAGCAGCACCTGGGGGTGGGGAAACTTCTGCAGGTGGTTGCAGGGTTCGCTGACGCTGCCGTGGCTGGCGGTGGCACCGGACGCTATCCATTCCAGCGCCGTGCTTTGCCCGTGCCAGGGGTCCAGCGCACCGCCATAGGACGTCAGATGGTCGCCCAGCCCACCGGGCACCCAGTCCAGGGGCTCGGGAAAGTCCAGCCGGACAGCACCTGTAGACACCAGCAGCACGCGCTTGGCCGCCGGCAACACGAAGGCCGGCTCGACACGCACGTTCACGCCCATGCCCGCCACAGGCCCGGCTGGCGGGTAAAGTTGGGTGCGCACCGAGCGGGCGGGGTCGGCATTGTTCAGCAGCAACATCACGCTCACGGGCTGACGGTCGCGCAACGCCAGGCTGCCGTCGGACAGCGCGCCACGGTCGATCAATTCACGCGCAGCTTCGATGCTGGGCGCAGCCAGCAGCATGGACGGGCGCAGGCCCAGGTCGGTGAAAGGCTGTGCCGTCGAGGCATTGAAGTACTTCGAGGGGCGCGATGGCTTGCAGCTGTTTTCGCACAGCGCGGCGTCGAAGCCCATGGCCAGCGCACCGCTGATGGAATTGCATTCCACGGCATAGGGCCGCACCCAGGCCAGCGCCAGGGCTTGGGTCTGGCGGCCGAAGCGCAGGCTGATGCGGCCGCGCAGGTGTTCGAACTCGTCACGGGTCAGCGTGGTACCGGTGGGCAGCACCAGCCGCAGAACCTGGTTCGGCTTCAGGCCGCGCCGGCGAATGTAGTGTTCGCCCACCGCCACGGAATAGGGGTCAGCCGTGTTGATGACCAGGCCGATGTCGGCGGCCTGCAAGCGCCCTTCGCTGCGCGCCACGCCTGCCCAAGCTGGCGCTGGGCGAGCCGGTGCAGGGGCTTGCAGCCGCAGGGCGTCGCTGGCACGTGCGGGCGGTGGGGCGGGCGGCGCGGCGGGTGCAGCCGAGGACGTGGGTTTGGGCGCGGGTTTGAGCGCGGGTGTGGGCGCGGGTGTGGGCGCAGGTGTGAGTGCGGGTGTAAGCGCGGGCACGGACGAAGGCGCACGCAAGGGCGGCAACACCGGGTAACGCGGCGCAGGCGCGCTGGCAGCTTCGGCCGCCTGGCGAATGGCGTTCAGCACTTCCGGCCGCAGTTCAGTGCCGCTGGCAGGCAGGCCCAGGCACAGCAACAGGCCCGCCCATGCGGCAGCGGGCAAACGGGAGCGCAACTTCCGGTATGCAAACTGCGTTTCCGCGATGCAAAATCTCATGACCATCTTTGGGGCCCGTTCGGGCCGTTGAACTGCGCCGTACCGACATGACCGACAAGTCTGCCGCCACCCCCACCATCCAGGTTCTTGAACGGGCCTTTGCGGTGCTGGACATGCTGGCATCGCAACAAGACCCGGTTTCGCTGAAAGAGGTCAGCGAACGTACGGGGCTGCACCCGTCCACCGCGCACCGCATCCTCAACGACCTGGCCATCGGTCGTTTTGTCGACCGTCCGCAGGCTGGCAGTTACAGGCTGGGCATGCGGCTGCTGGAACTGGGCAACCTGGTGAAGGCGCGGCTGGACGTGCGCGAAGCGGCGCTGGCGCCCATGCGTGAACTGCACAAGTTGACGCATCAGCCCGTGAACCTGTCGATGCGCCAGGGCGACGAGATCGTCTACATCGAACGCGCCTACAGCGAACGTTCGGGCATGCAGGTGGTGCGTGCCATCGGCGGGCGGGCGCCCCTGCATCTGACATCGGTAGGCAAGCTTTTTCTGGCGCATGAAGACCCAGCCCGCGTGCGCAACTACGCTACGCGCACAGGCTTGACAGGCCACACCCGGAACAGCATCACCGACCTGGCGCGGCTGGAACGTGAACTGCAGCAGGTGCGCCTTCACGGCTGGGCGCGAGACGACGAAGAACTGGAACTGGGCGTACGCTGCATGGCCGCAGGCATCTTCGATGACCAGGCCAAGCTGGTGGCGGGGCTGTCGGTATCAGCCCCGGCCGACAGGCTGGAAGAGTCCTGGCTGGACCGAGTGCGCGCCACGGCCGCCGAGATTTCGGCTGCGCTGGGTTACCGCGGCTGAAGGCTGCCGGGCAGCGTGACACTGATCGGGCTGGCCGGACCGCCCGGGCTGGCGAAAGTACCCGCGGCAACTGGCAATGAAGGTGATAAGGGCGACAGCGACCGCAAGAGATGGGTGTCACCCAACCACTTGCGCAGCCGTTCGGCGTCGCCAATGCGCGAATACCTGCCAGCGGAATCGAGCAAAACCATGATCAGCTTTCGCCCCGCCAGTTCCGCCTGCAGCACCACGCAGCGCCCGGCTGCTGCGATGTAGCCCGTCTTCTGCAGGCCGATTTCCCATTCCGGGTTGCGCACCAGCCCGTTGGTGTTGTGGAACTGCACCTGCCGGCTGCCCACGGGCACGACGGCTTCGAGCGATGTGGACAGCTCGCGGATGATGGGGTGCTGCATGCCCGCGCGCACCAGTTGTGCCAGATCGCGCGCGCTCGACTGGTTGTCGCTGGACAGACCCGTGGGTTCAACATACCGCGTGTCGTACATGCCCAATTCACGCGCCTTTCGGTTCATTGAAACGACGAACGAGTCCATGCCGCCTGGAAATGTGCGGCCCAGCAAGTGGGCAGCGCGGTTCTCAGACGCCATCAGTGCCAGATGCAGCATTTCCCCCCGATTAAGCTGCGTACCCAACTGCAGCCGCGACCGGCTGCCGGCCGTAGCGTCGACATCGGCCTGCACCACCGACAGCATTTCATCCAAGGGCAAGCCGGCCTCGGTGACAACCAGGGCCGTCATCAGCTTGGTGATCGACGCGATGGGCAACACGGCTGAAGAGTTCTTGCTGAACAGCACCTCGTTGGTGTCCTGGTCGACAACGAACGCCACGCTGGAGCGCAGGTCGAGTTCGTCGCTGGTGGCATGCAGGCCGTAGATCTGCCCGAACGATGGCCGAGGCGGGTCCAGGCGGACGGCTGCTTTGCGGTTCTTGCTGGCGCGCAAGCCGGTGCCGGCAACAGCGCGTGCGCGATTGCCCGCCCGCGGCGCGGCGCGCTGTGCCCGGGCTGTTTGGCGTGACTTGGCGACCGGTGCTTGGCCAGCTTTGCGAACTGGCTTGCTGGCGGTCTTGGTAGCGGACTGGCTAGCGGGATTGCTGGCGGACTGGCTCACCGCCTTTTTCACGGGTTTGGCTGCAGCCTTGTTCGCAACCTGCTTCGAGGGTTTGCTGACAGCCTTGCTGGCAACAGGCTTCTTGTCGCTGCCTGCTTTGCCAGAAGCCGCCTGCGAAGCCAGGCTTGGCGCTACTGGAAGGAGACTGACCCCCAGAGCCAGAACGATGCTGGCCATGGTCTTCATTGCACTGCGGAATCTGTCAGTCACGGCCGTCCTCGTTCACCTGCCAAACCAAAGTGTAGGCGACTCGAAAAACTCACGCAAGATCAAATGCTTGGATGAATCTCTTCAAGTCGAACTTCGGCATCAGGCGCGATGGCCGGACGGCAGGCCGGCTGCCACTGTCTGCAGCCTGGAATCAGCCCTGTGCCGCCACCCGTTCAGCCTTGCTGTGCAGCTTGTTCAGGGCTGACAGATAGGCTTTGGCGGATGCCACCACGATGTCCGGATCGGCGCCAACGCCGTTGACCACTCGCCCGCCCAGTTGTAATCGGACAGTGACCTCTCCTTGGGATTCTGTGCTGCCCGATGTGATGGCATTGACCGAATAGAGCATCAGTTCGGCGCCACTTTGCACCTTCGACTCAATCGCCCGCACGCTGGCGTCCACCGGCCCGTTGCCATCGCTTTCGGTGTGGAATTCCTGCGCGCCGGCAGCAAACGCCACCTTGGCATGCGGCCGTTCGCCGGTTTCGGACTTCTGCGACAGGGCCAGCAGCCGGTAGTGTTCGGCCTCGGAGGTGACGCTTTCGTCGCTGAGCAGGGCCAGGATGTCTTCGTCGAAGATCTCGCTCTTGCGGTCGGCCAGGTCTTTGAAGCGCGCGAACGCCGCGTTCATCTCTTGTTCTGATTCCAGCGTCACGCCCAGTTCGATCAGACGCTGCTTGAACGCATTGCGGCCAGACAGCTTGCCCAGCACGATCTTGTTCGCCGCCCAGCCCACGTCTTCGGCACGCATGATTTCGTAGGTGTCACGCGCCTTCAGCACGCCGTCCTGGTGAATGCCGCTGGCATGTGCAAACGCATTCGCGCCCACCACGGCCTTGTTCGGCTGCACCACGAAACCCGTGGTCTGGCTGACCATGCGCGAGGCCGGCACGATCTGCGTCGTCTCAATGGCCACGTCAAGATTGAAGTAGTCGCGCCGCGTGCGCACTGCCATCACCACTTCTTCCAGGCTGCAGTTGCCGGCACGTTCACCCAGGCCGTTGATGGTGCATTCGATCTGGCGCGCGCCACCCACCATCACCCCGGCCAGCGAATTGGCCACCGCCATGCCCAGGTCGTTGTGGCAGTGCACGCTCCACACTGCCTTGTCGCTGTTGGGCACGCGTTCACGCAGGGTGCGGATGAAGTTGCCATAAAGCTCGGGAATGGCATAGCCCACGGTGTCGGGAATGTTGACGGTCGTGGCACCTTCCTTGATCACGGTTTCGAGTACACGGCACAAAAAGTCGACGTCGCTGCGATAGCCGTCTTCGGGCGAGAACTCGACGTCGTCGCACAGGTTGCGCGCAAAACGCACCGACTGCATGGCCTGTTCATGCACCTGGTCGGGTGTCATGCGCAGCTTCTTTTCCATGTGCAGCGCGCTGGTGGCAATGAAGGTGTGGATGCGCGCCCGGGCTGCGCCCTTCAGCGCTTCAGCAGCGCGCGCGATGTCGCGGTCGTTGGCACGCGCCAAGGAACAGACGACCGAATCCTTGATGGCGTCAGCAATGGCCTTCACGGCTGCGAAGTCGCCATTGCTGGACGCTGCGAAGCCGGCCTCGATCACATCCACGCGCAGCCGTTCCAGTTGCCGGGCGATGCGCAGCTTCTCGTCGCGCGTCATCGAAGCACCGGGCGACTGTTCGCCATCGCGCAAGGTGGTGTCGAAGATGATGAGCTTATCGGTCATGTCGGGCTTTCGGTGGTGGGGCGGTTACAGGAGCGGTAGGGGTCGCGCAAGCAGCACAAAAAAACGGCCCGCTGCTTGCGCTGGCGGGCCGTTGATCGGTATGGGTTTAAAACAGTCAAGCAGCGATCAGCGCACCCGCGGGTCTCCCGGTAGGCTTAGCTTGATCGATGTCATGAGATTCTTCACGCTTGCAATGTAGCACGACAAGGCGGCGCTAATGCAGGCCCTTTTCGTCGGGTTCATCGGTCGAAATGGCAATCACGCTCACGGGCCTGCCCTTCATCTTGCGCCAGACGTACATGCCGTAGCCCGACAGGCCATAAGCCGCGAAGACTGCGAA
Organism: Burkholderiales bacterium; assembly: GCA_038316815.1. Classification (GTDB taxonomy): domain Bacteria; phylum Pseudomonadota; class Gammaproteobacteria; order Burkholderiales; family Burkholderiaceae_C; genus Rubrivivax. Next base: position 3,086 of record JBBQAW010000028.1, on the reverse strand, counting down.
AAGCACGATGGGCGGGTGGATGCTGATGAAGGCAATTCCCAGCGCCACGGCCACGATGGCTGCGAAGGGCACGCTGCGGCGCCCGCCGATGCCCTTGAAGCTGTAGAACGGCACATTGGTGACCATGGTCAGCCCGGCATAGAGCGTCAAGGCCCAGGCAGACCAGGCCAGCCAAGGCGTGTTGGCCGCATCCTTGAAACCGGCATCGTCCATCACGAAGATGAAACCGATCACCAAGGCCGCGGCGGCCGGGCTGGGCAGACCTTGAAAGAACCGCTTGTCGACCACGCCAATGTTGGTGTTGAAGCGCGCCAAGCGCAGCGCCGCCGCGGCGCAATAGACGAAAGCGGCGATCCAGCCCGCCTTGCCCAGACCCTTCAGCGCCCACTCCAGCACGATGAGTGCAGGCGCCAGCCCGAAACTGACCATGTCGCACAGGCTGTCCATCTGTTCGCCGAACGCGCTTTGCGTGTTCGTCATGCGCGCAACCCGCCCGTCCAGGCTGTCCAGCACGGCGGCGCAGAAGATGCCGATGCAGGCAACCTCGAAACGGCCGCTCATGGCCATCACTATGCTGTAAAAGCCCGCGAACAGGGCTGCCAGCGTGATGGCATTGGGCAGCATGTAGATGCCCTTGCGCCGCGGCCGCATGGCCGCGGGTTCAGAAGTTTCGATGCCGTCGCCGGCGTCGGCTCCGGCAGATCGCGGGTCGTCGTTCATCCGCCGGAGGATACGCCCTGCTCAATCGCCGCCCTCTGCGGCAGGCCGTGCAACATCAGTTGCGCGAACGATCCACCAGCTTGTTGGCCTTGATCCACGGCATCATCGCGCGCAGCTTTTCGCCCACCACTTCAATGCTGTGCTCGGACGTCAAGCGGCGGCGGCTCAACAGCGTCGGTGCGCCAGCTCGGTTCTCCAGGATGAAGCTTTTGGCGTATTCGCCGCTCTGGATGTCCTTCAGGCACTGGCGCATGGCGTTCTTGGTCTCTTCGGTGACGATGCGCGGGCCGCTGACGTACTCGCCATATTCAGCGTTGTTGCTGATCGAGTAGTTCATGTTCGCGATGCCACCTTCGTAGATCAGGTCGACGATCAGCTTCAGTTCGTGCAGGCACTCGAAGTAGGCCATCTCGGGCGCGTAGCCGGCTTCGACCAGGGTCTCGTAGCCCGCCTTGATCAACTCGACCGTTCCGCCGCACAGCACGGCCTGTTCACCGAACAGGTCGGTCTCGGTTTCTTCGCGGAAATTGGTCTCGATGATGCCCGCCTTGCCGCCGCCATTGGCCGCCGCGTAGCTCAGCGCCAGGTCGCGCGCCTTGCCGCTTTTGTCTGCGTGCACGGCAATCAGGTGGGGCACGCCGCCACCTTGCGTGTAGGTGTTGCGCACGGTGTGGCCTGGGGCCTTGGGCGCCACCATCCACACGTCCAGATCAGCGCGTGGCACGACCTGGCCGTAATGCACGTTGAAGCCATGGGCGAAGGCCAGCGACGCGCCTTCGCGGATGTGGGGCTCCACGTCCTGGGCGTAGACGGCGCCGATCTGCTCGTCGGGCAGCAGCATCATGACGACGTCGGCGCCCTTCACGGCTTCGGCGACTTCGGCCACCTTCAGCCCGGCCTTTTCGACCTTGGTCCAGCTGGCCCCGCCCTTGCGCAAGGCGACGGTGACCTTGCAGCCGCTATCGCTCAGGTTCTGGGCATGGGCATGGCCCTGGCTGCCATAGCCGATGATGGTGACGTTCTTGCCCTTGATGAGGCTGAGGTCGGCGTCCTTGTCGTAGAAGACTTTCATGGGTTTCTCTCTGGTCAAAAAGGGGTCAAGCCCGAAGAATGCGCTCGCCGCGGCCGATGCCGCTGGCGCCGGTGCGCACGGTTTCCAAGATGGCGGTGCGGTCGATGGCCAGCAAGAAGGCGTCTAGCTTGCTGGTGTCGCCGGTCAGTTCGATCGTGTAGCTTTTCTCGGTCACGTCGATGATGCGGCCGCGAAAAATCTCAGCCATGCGCTTCATCTCTTCGCGTTCCTTGCCGACTGCGCGCACCTTGATGAGCATCAGCTCGCGTTCGGTAAACGGGGCCTCGGTCAGGTCCACCACCTTCACGACCTCGATCAGGCGGTTCAGGTGCTTGGTGATCTGTTCGATGACATCGTCGCTGCCGGTGGTGACGATGGTCATCCGCGACAGTGACGGGTCTTCGGTGGTCGCTACCGTCAGACTTTCGATGTTGTAGCCGCGGGCCGAGAACAGAGCGACAACCCGCGAAAGTGCGCCAGCTTCGTTTTCCAGCAGCACGGCAATGATGTGTTTCATGATGATTCTTCCTTTGCGCGCTCTTCAGACGTCGGGGCGGTAACCCCGGGCCCTTGGCCACGCTTCGGTGAAAGGCGCGTGATAAGAGCAGGGCCGAAGCCCCGCCACCGCGGATTACAGGTCTTCGGAGCCCAGCAGCATCTCGCTGATGCCCTTGCCAGCCTTCACCATGGGCCAGACGTTTTCGCTCGGGTCGGTGCGGATGTCGAGGAAGACCGTGCGGTCCTTCAGGCGGATGGCTTCGCGCAGCGCCCCTTCCACGTCCCCCGGCTTTTCCACCAGCAGGCCGACGTGCCCGTAGGCTTCAGCCAGTTTGACGAAGTCGGGCAGCGCGTCCATGTAGCTGTGCGAATAGCGGCCGCCGTAGTCCAACTGCTGCCATTGCCGCACCATGCCCAGGTAGCGGTTGTTCAATGACACCACCTTGACCGGCGTGTTGTACTGCTTGCAGGTAGACAGTTCCTGGATGCACATCTGGATGCTGCCTTCACCCGTGATGCAGAAGACGTCGGCATCGGGCTTGGCCAGCTTGATGCCCATGGCATAGGGCAGGCCTACGCCCATGGTGCCCAGGCCGCCAGAATTGATCCAGCGGCGGGGTTCTTCGAAGCGGTAGTACTGCGCCGCCCACATCTGGTGCTGGCCGACGTCGCTGGTGACGTAGGTGTCGCGGTCTTTCGTCAGCTGCCACAACGTGTCGACCACCATCTGCGGCTTGATGACGTCGCTGCTGCCCTTGTAGGCCAGGCATTCGCGCTTGCGCCATTCGCCAATCTG
>JBBQAW010000027.1:0-23935 GCA_038316815.1 Burkholderiales bacterium | reverse complement strand
ACGATGGCCGCTGCCGACCCCGGCCTGCGTGTGTGGGTGCTGCCGCAGAACAGCGGCAAGGGCGCTGCCGTGCTGCACGGCCTGCAGCAGGCCGCCGCCGCCGGCTACACCCACGCCCTGACCATGGACAGCGACGGCCAGCACCCGGCCGACTTGATCCCGGCGTTCATGCAGGCCTCACTGGCCCGGCCCGACACCATGGTGCTGGGCCGCCCGGTCTTCGACGACAGTGCGCCCTTGCTGCGCGTGCGCGGGCGGCGGGTGTCGAACTGGTGGACCCACATGGAGACCCTGGGCGCGGGCGTGGCCGATTCGCTTTACGGCTTTCGCGTCTATCCGGTGGCACCCCTGGCTGCGGTGATGCAGGCCCAGCGTTGGATGCGCCGCTTCGACTTCGACACCGAAGCCGTGGTGCGCCTGGCCTGGCGCGGCGTGAAGCCGATCAACCTCGACGCGCCGGTGAAGTACCTGCGCGCCGACGAAGGCGGTGTTTCGCACTTCCGCTATGGCCGCGACAACCTGCTGCTGAGCTGGATGCACACCCGCCTGATGGTCGAATTTGTGCTGCGTCTGCCCCTGCTGCTGTGGCGCAAGAGGCGGGGGCTGCCGCCTTTTCAGCCTTGAATCTGCGGGCGCTTCAGGCAGGTTGTGCCACTGGCTGAGCCGCCGACTGAGCCGCCGACTGAGCTGCCGACCGAGCCAGTGACTGCGCCATTGAATCCACAGTAGGAAACAGCAGGCTCGGCGTTCCCGCCGTCAGGCCTTCGGGCGGCAGCAAAGCCTGCAGCGCACTGCCGTCCAGGCCTGGGTGTTCTTGCAGTCCGCGTTGCAGCAGTTCGGCCGCCAGCTGCTGCAGGGTCAACGCGGCCTGCCGGATGCGGGCGCGGTAGTCGGCATCGCTCAGCGCCGTGTCATGCAGGCTGCGGTTCAGTTCCACGAACCAGGGCATCGACGCCTGGTCCAGCATTACCGGCAGGTTGCGGCGTTTACTCACGTCGCCCCAGGCGCGCAGGAAGTTCTGCACCTCCACGTTCAGCTGCTGGCACACGGCCAGTTCATCGCGCAGATGGCTCAGCGAAGCCAGGTCGGTCAGGCGTTGCTGACAGAACATCTGGGCCAGGACCGACCAGTAGTAGGTGTAGTCCCAGATGACTTTGCTGGGCAGAACTTCCGGGTCGCCGAAAAGGCCGTACTGGTCGACGTAGAGAGCCAGCGTGCTGTCGTAAAAAGACTTGAAGACCTGTTCATAGATTTGGGTATGCGCGCCCAGGCGCTGGCCCGCCCGGTCACGTGCCACCAGTTCGGTGATGTAGGTGTTGCCGATGGCGATGAAGTCGCTGCCCGGTGAATAAAAGGGGTCCAGAAAGCGCCCGGCCTCGCCCGCCAGGGCCCAGCGGTGTTCGCTGAAGACTTGCTGGCAGTCGTAGCTGAAGCGCTTGAAGAATGCGAAGTCCTGCAGCTTGCTGCGCTTGCCGTTCAGGTCGTCGTACAGCGCAGGCTGGAATTCGCGCAGCCAGTCCATAGCCTTGTCGAAACTGTTCATGCGCTCGAGCGGGTGGTACTTCGGGTCGGCAACGATGCCCACCGAATGCGAACCCGATGCCAGCGGAATCAGCCAGACCCAATAGCCCGCACCCACCAGATGGTTGGTGGAAAGCCAGCGTGTGGGCGTGACGCAGCGTTTGCGCCAGGCACTGGCCGCGTCTGCGTTTGTGCCTGCGTTCGTGTCTGCGCTTGTATCTGCGTTCTTGTCTGCGTTCTTGTCGGCGTCATCGGCCAGCGGCCATTCGTCGATGCGGATGTGTTCGCTGATGCGGAACCACACGGCATGGGCGGCATGGGCGTTGTCGCGCGCCAGGCCCAGCTTGCGTTTGACGAGGCCAGCCCGGCCGCAGGCGTCCACCACCCAGCGCGCCGTCGTCTCCTTCGTTTCGCCGCCGCTGCGCTGCCAATGCACGCGGTGCGGGCTGCCGTCTTCGCTCAGGTCCACCTGGCGGATGAGCGCTTCATCGACGAAGCGAATGCCCCGGCGCTGGCATTCCTGGCCCAGGAAATTCTCGAACAGACCGCGGTCGATCTGGTAGCTGGGCACCGGCAACGGGCGGCTGGCGCCGAGTTCGGTGACGCGATGCAGGTCGCGACGGCCTTCGCTAAAGAAAAAACGAAAGCCGAACTTGCGCAATTGCTGGCCCTGCAGGTGTTCACGCAGGCCCAGGGTGTGTTCGAAGTAGTGCGCGCCGATCTCGACGCTGCTTTCGCCAACCTTGTGCGCGGCCAGCGGCACCGGGTGGGCGCGGCGTTCCAGCACCAGGATGTCCAGTTCGGGCAGGCGCTGACGCAACTGCAGGGCCAGGGTCATGCCGGCCAGGCCGCCACCCATGATCAGGACGTCGGGGTTGGAGCTTGCGGTATCAGAAGTCATGGCGGTGCGTTCGGTGAAGGGGGTCGAGTTTCGCCGTCAAGGCAAATGGATGGTGCGCAGACGCAGTATCCCCGAGAGGCCGAGTGGCAGGGCGATGTCGGTCGATGGCGCCGCCATGGCCAGGGCTTCGAAAAGGGGCAGGGCGTCGGCCATGGCATTGGCCGCCAGGCTGCGGGCGGCGTCGCTGTGCAGCGGGGGCAGGATGCCAGAGCCGGGCTCGAATTGCCAATCCAGCGCAAAACGGGCGCTGGCGCTGCGCTCTGGGGCCAGCACCAGGGCCACGCCCAGCAAGCCACGGCTGCGGTTGACGCTGGCCAGCGCGCCGCGGGCATCGGTGTCGAAAGCGGCCAGCAGCACGGGCGTGTGGTCGACCTTGGCCTGGGTTGCGGCTTCGAGCAGGCCGGTGGCGAAGCTGCAGTCGTAGCCCGCCACGGCGCTGCTGGGCGCATGGCAGCCCGTGGCCATGGCCCAGTAGCCCGAGGCCGCGTTGTGGACTGAGTGGTGAAATCGCGTCGGCGACAGCAGCAGCGGGTCGGCGGCCAGGCTGCTGCACAGGCCATCGACGACGGCCAGGTCGCCATGGGCTGAACTGAAGACGCTGGGCAGGCTGGCCGCGGGCCGGCCGGACATGGCCACCGCGGCCGCTGCCACTTCCAGCGCCACCAGCACGCCGTCGGGGGCGCGGCGGCGTTCGTTCGCGGCCAGCAGGGCCGGGGCGGGGCGCGCGTTGGCGGCCGGGGCTGGGCTGGCCTCGCCGCGAAGCGCAGGCCGGGCACAGTCCCAGCCCGGCAGGGCCGGCGCCCACAGGGCCAGGCCTTCGATGTAGAGCCTTGCCATCGTCATGCGCTGGCCTGGCCGAAGACGAGCACGCAGTTGTTGCCGCCAAAGCCGAAGGAATGGCTGGCCGCCAGTTGCGCCGCGCCCGCTGCGGGCTGCAGGCGCAGTTGCTGCGCCAGCACGGGGCCGAAGGCAGAGTCGGCGGCCGCGCAATGCACGCTGCCGGCGCGGCCCCGGCCCTGCAAGGCCAGCAGGCAAAGCACAGCTTCCAGCAGGCCGGCGGCGCCCATCGTGTGCCCTGTCATGCCCTTGGTGGCACAGGCGTGCACGTTCGCACCGTAGCGGCGCGCCACCAGCGCGGCTTCGACCGCGTCATTGGCTGGAGTGGCGGTGCCGTGCAGGTTGAGGAAGTCGATGTCGGTGGCCTTGACCGCAGCGCGCGCCAGGGCGGCGTCCAGCGCCAGTTCGGCCCCCAGGCCCTGCGGGTGTGGGGCCGACATGTGGTGTGCGTCATTGGCTTCTCCATAACCCAGCAGTTGCAGGGCTGGCGTGGCTGCGGGGCGGGCACGCTCGACCAGTGCAAAGGCGGCAGCTTCGCCCAGGCTGATGCCCTGGCGCTGGGCGTCGAAAGGGCGGCAGGGGCCGGTGGCGACCAGACCCAGTGAACGAAAGCCGAAGAGCAGGCTGGCGCTCAGCGCCTCGACGCCTGCAACCACGACAGCGTCGACCACGCCTGCCTGCAGCCAGCGCTGGGCGCTGCCAAAGGCCTTGGCGCTGGACGAGCAGGCCGTGGACACGGTCACTGCCGGCCCCTGCAGGGCCAGAGCCTGCTGCACGAAGGCGGCCAGTGCGTGGGGTGTGTTCAGGCGCGGCAGGCGGTGCCCGGGCGGAAAGCCGCCGTCGATACCCAGATGGCGGTAGGCGGCTTCCGATTCACCAATGGTCGATGCCGATGTGCCCAGCACTAGCCCCACCCGCGCTGCGCCCCAGCGGTGGCGCGCTGCCGCGACTTCGTCGATGAAGCCGTCCAACTGCAAGGTCTGCCAGGCCAGACGCGTGGGTCGGCTGTCCCAGGCGGCCAGCCGCTCGGGCAAGGGTGTGGCTGCCAGCGCGTCGAGCGTCCCCACCCAGGCGCCCGCCAAACCGTGGCCGCCGGCCCAGGCCGGTGCGGCGGGCAGGGGCTGCAGGCCGCTGCCGTGGCTGGCCACCGCCTGCGCCAGCGCGGCCTGGCCGCTGCCGGCAGCGCAAGCGGCGGTGTAGGCCCTGATGGCCAGGGGCGCCATCTGCCCGGGCTTCACCATCGCTACGGCGTCCGTCACGCCGTGCGGTTCGGGATGAGTTGGGTGATCTGGCGAATCGCGCTGGAGGGGCTGGAGGCGCTGGACAGCTGCCCTTGGTCCAGCCAGGCCAGCCAGAGCGTTCGCCAAGCTGGCCAGTCGTGCCCGCCCGGCGTGGTGCGTACACGTTCGGGGGGCAGCAGTTCAGCCAGGCGGCGGTGGGCGCTGGCAAAGCGGTCGTCCAAACCATAGCCCAGGTAGATGGGTGGCAGGCCGGGGGGCGCGCCAGACGCGGCAAGCGGGCCGCTGAAGGCACGCCAGATGTCGCGATCGAGTTCGTCGCCGGCCTCGCTGGCCTGGCTGGCCTCTCTGATCTCTCTGACTTCAGCGGGCTTGGCGTCCAGGCCGGCGGCGCGCCAGGCGCGCGGGCCACCGGCCTGTTCCATTTCCTGCCACAGCCGGCGCGGGCCCAGGTAGGGCGCCAAGGCCAGCACGCCGTCGATGTCGGCGCCATGGCGAACGGCGTAGCCCAGGGCTGCAAAGCCGCCGAGCGAGATGCCGAGCAGCCAGATGCGTTGGTAGCCCTGCGCGCGTGCTGGCAGCACCACCTCGTCGCGCAGGCGGCGCAGCACGCTGCGGTCGTTGAAGTAGCCCAGGTGGCTGTCCACCACCAGCACATCCACGGCCAGCCGGCGGTCTTGCAAAGCCTGCGGGAAGCCGGCTTCGGCGAATTCTGGTGGGCGGCTGAAGGCGCCGGGCAGCATCACGACCAGGGTAGGGGCAATAACGTCTCCGGTTCCGGCTCCGGCTCCGGCCCCGGCCCCGGCACCGGTGCCGGGAAAGCGCAAGGTGTCCATGCGGGTGCGTGTGGCGGGCACGGCCAGGGCGCAGCCGCCGATGGTGGCCAAGGCCCCCCAGCCCAGCAACTGCCTGCCCAGCCACTGCCGACGCGTGGTGGTGGGTGGCAGCCGCTGGCGGCAGCGGGACCCCGGCATCAGCGGTAGCCTTCCTCGCGCGCGCTGTGGATGATCCAGATCAGGTGGGCGTTGGAATCGAAGCCAGCGGCGCCGGCAAAGATCAGCCGGCCCTGGCCCTTGTAGACCACTTCATGGCGGTAGCGGTCGCTGCCGAAGTTGAAAGGAATCCAGGCCTTGCCGGTCATGTAGGCGCCCTTGTCGGTGGGCGGCACGCCCACGAGGTCTGTGACCTGCTTCATCGGCATGCCGATCTTCAGTTGCGCAAACTTGCTGCCCGGGGCAGGCTTGCCGGTGATCTCGCCTTCCCAGTCGTTCAGGCCCTTGACCTTCTGCCCGAAGCCGGCTTCGACCTTCTTGGGGTCGATGACTTCGCCTTGTTCGTTCATACCTGGGCCGATCTTGGGGCCTGAAGGCGCGGACGCCGCTGCGGTTTCGGTCTTGCCAGAGCCGGGCATGCTGACGCTGCCGCATGCGGCCAGGACCAGAGCCGTGGCGATGACAGCCAGTCGCTGGGTAACGCGATCGAAGTTCTGGGACATGTAAATCCTCCTTTGCTGTGATGATGATTGCGCCAAATCGACGCCATGCGCGGGCATGGCCATTGCCGCCGAGGTATTGTGAAACGATTCCCGACGTCCCGGCCATCCCGCTTGGGAACGAAGCACTTGCCAGCCCGCCATGAATGTCTCCCTGCCATCGCCCCCGCGTTCAGTCACCCGCCGCCATTGGCTGACCCTGGCTGCCGGCCTGCCAGCCTTCGGCCTGGCTGGCTGCAGCACCCCTTTGCCCTTGTCGCAGCCGGGGGGCCTGGCTTCAGACCCTGCCGCCGAACGCTTGCTGCAGGCCAGTGCCGACGAACATGGCTGGGCGGCGTACCGCCAGATGAACGACATCAATGTGCGCTACGACGGCGCCTGGCGCCCCCTGATCGACCGTGTTCAACCCGTGGTGGTGGACAAGGGCTTCAGGGGCTGGTCTGAAGAACGCCTGCTGCCGGCGGCCGGCATCAATGCCCAGGCCTTCAGCGGCCCGGCGGGCCGCAAGCAGGTGTGGTGGCAGCGCGGCGACGGCAGCACTGCGCGCCCCGGCGAAGTGGCGGTTTGGTTCAACGGCCAGGCCAGTGCCAGCGCCGATGTGCAGGCCGCTTCTGCCCTGGTGGCCGAAGCCTATGGACTTTTTTTGCTCGGGCCGTTGTGGTTGGCCGGGCGCGGTTTGGCAGTGCGGATGGGTGGCAGCGAACGTGTCGATGGCCGCGCCTGCCGGGTCGTGCAGGTTTGGCTGCGACCGGGCCTGGGACGCGTGGCTCTGGACCGTGCGGCGGTGTGCATCGACGCCGACCAGGGCGTCACCCGCCGCGTGCGCTTCACGCTGGAAGGTTTTGCCAGCACGCAGGGTGCCGTTGCCGAAGTCGATACCTTCGACCACCAGCGGCGCTTTGGCGTGTTGTGGCCGATGCGGTCTTATGAAGAAGTGGTGCACCCGATCCGCTTGCCTGCGCACGACTGGCACATCGCGGGCCTGGACGTCAACCGGGGCTATGCGGCTGAAGCGCTGCGCGGCCCGCAGTTCAGCGGCGCGGCTGCCGCGCCGGCACAAGTGGTTTAACTGTCGCGGCCGGCGGTCAGGTCAGTACAGCCCGCCGTTGACTGAAATCACCTGACCGGTGATGTAGCCCGCATCCGGGCTGGCCAGGAAGGCAGCCAGGGCGGCCACTTCGTCGGGCGTGCCAGCGCGCTTGGCGGGCACCAGGCGGTCGATCATGTCCTTGTCGAAGCTGCCGTCGGCCATGGGCGACGCGATGATGCCCGGCGCGATGGCGTTTACCGTCACGCCGCGGCTGGCCAGTTCCAGGCTCAGGGCCTTGGTGGCACTGTTCAGCGCACCCTTGGCGGCGGCGTAGTTCACCTGCCCGCGGTTGCCCGCCAGGGCCGCCACCGAAGAGACATTGATGATGCGGCCCCAACGCGTGCGCAGCATCGGCAGCACCAGCGGCTGGGTGACGCGGAAGAAACCGTGCAGCGAGACGTCGATGACGCGATACCACTGGTCTGCGCGCATGCCGGGGAAGACGGCGTCGTCGTGGATGCCGGCGTTGTTGACGATCACTTGCACCGCCCCGCCGGCCAGCATCTGCTGCACGGCCGCAGCGGTGGCTTCGTCCTGCGTCAGATCGAAGACCAGGGTCTCACAGCTGCCACCGGCGGCAGTGATCTCGGTCGCCAGCCCCTGCACGGCCGCGGCATTGCCATTGGCGTGCAGCAGCAGGTGTGCGCCCGCCGCCGCCAGCCGGCGCGCGATGGCCGAGCCCAGAGCGCCACTGGCGCCGGTAACGAGGGCACGTTTGCCAATGAGTGTCATGGGGTGGGCAAGGGTGTGTGGAGCAAGACGGTGACGCGGCCGTCCACCAGCAGGCGGCCCGTGTCGTCATGAAGTTCGAAGCGGTACAGGGCCTGGGTCTGGGCGCCGGCCAGGCGGGTGACGGTAACCATCAGCCGGCCGGGCACGTCATCGAGTCGGGCCACATGCAGATTGACGCTGCGCGCTGCAGCCAGGAAACCGGCCGATGGGCTGGCACCGGGCAGCGCCGTCAAGCTGCCGTGCAAGGCCATGGCCTGCCCGGCGTATTCAATCGCCACCGGCGCCAGCAAACCGCCGGGTGAACGCAGCGGGTGACTGGCGTCGTGGTGGCTGCTGGCCTGGCAGCGGGCCTCGTCTGCCGTCCAGGACAACAGACCGTCCAGCAGGCACATGCTGCCGTTGTGCGGAATGCGCGCGGCGATGCCGTCGCGGTCCAGGGTCTGGGGCTGGGGCTGGGGCTGGGCCTGGGGCTGGGTCTGGGTGATCATGGGGTTGCTCGACGGTGTGCTGACCTGCGTGCCAACCTGGGTGCTGATCTGCGTGCTGACCTGGGTGCTGAGCTGGATGCTGAAGCTCGTACTCATGACAGGCTGAGCCCCAGACTCATGCCCGGCAGTCCTTCCAGCACCAGTGACGCCTGCCGGCCCAGCGCCAGGGCCTGCAGCAAGGGCAGGGCACGTGCGGCCGGTATGCCCAGACGAACGGCGTCCAGGCCGGCATGGCCGCAGGGGCTGGCCTGGGCCTCATCTTGCAGGGTCAATGACATCTGCGCACCCGGCCCCAGAAGCAAGGCGACACCGAACACGTCGCTGATCTGCCGCTTGGCATGCAGCGGCTCGGGGTAGGGCACGTCCGCGGCCACCAGCAACACCGGCGCGTGGGTCGCAGCCACCTGGGCCAGGGCTTCCAGCAGCCCGGCGCCAAAACTGCCGTCGAAGGCCGCCAGGCTGGTGGACGGCGCCCTGCCCTGCACGGCGATGTGCCAGTAGCCACCCGCTGCGTTGTGCACCGAGTTCGTGAAACGCGTCGGCGACACCATGCGTGCGGGTGCAGCCAGTGCTTCGCACAACGCATGGCAGTTGCCAGGTTCGCCGGTGGACGAGGTGAAGACCGTGGCCAGGCCGCCCGCGTCCAGCCCGCTGCCGGCCACGGCCTGGTCGGCCACGACGATGCTGGCCTTGACCACGGCACCGGCGCGGCGGCGTTCGGTCGCTGGCAAGCGCTGCGGTGGCGGCACGACCGTTGCCGAGTGCTGCCACGACGCTGGCTCTCGCAGCAAGGCCGCGCCCGTGGCCCAGTCGGCCAGCCCAGGGCCCAGCAGGCCGATGCCCAGGATGTCGGCATGCAGGCGGGTCATCGAACCCCGCCGTGCGGTGCGTGCTTCTGGGCCCGCGCGGTCAGGCGGCTCGGCGAATTCATGCTGCCGCCCCGAACACCAGGCTGGCATTGCTGCCGCCAAAGCCGAAAGAATTGCTGGCGACCACCCGCAACGGGCGCTGCAGTGGTTCACGCAACAGCCCGGCATGCAGGGCGGGGTCTTGCTGCTGCAGATTCAAGCTGGGCGGGGCCAGGCCATGCTGCAGGGCCAGCAGGGCGATCGACGCTTCCACGCCCCCGGCTGCGCCCAGGGTGTGGCCGGTGTAGCCCTTGGTGCTGCTGCAGGGCAGCCCGGTGCCGAAAACGGCGCACACGGCCTGGTCTTCGGCAGCATCATTGCCCGGGGTGCCGGTGCCATGCAGGTTCAAGTAGTCCACCGCTTCGGGTTGCAGCCCGGCTTGGGCCAGGGCCGCGCGCATGGCCAGGGCAGCGCCTGCGCCTTCGGGGTGCGGGCTGCTCATGTGGTGGCCGTCACTGCTTTCGCCCGCCCCCAGCAGCCAACCCATGGCCGCGCCGTCGCGTTCCAGCAGCGCAAAGGCGGCGGCTTCGCCGATGGACAGGCCACTGCGCGTGGTGTCCCAGGGGCGGCAGATTTCGCCCGATGTGAGCTCCAGCGCCTTGAAGCCATGGAGCGTCGTCATGCACAGGCTGTCCACCCCCCCGACCACGGCCGCATCGACCAGGCCCAGGCGCAGCATGCGTTCGGCCGCGGCATAGACCTTGGCGCTGGAAGAGCAGGCCGTGGACACCACATAGGCTGGCCCGGCCAGGCCAAGCGCGGCGCGCACATAGCGCGCCACGCTGTAGGTGTTGTGGGTTTCGCCATAGTGCAGGTGGTCGGGCAGCGCCCCTGTGGCGGCGTCGCGGTGGCGGTAGGCGACTTCGGTTTGCAGGATGCCCGCCGTGCTGGTGCCCAGAAAAACGCCCACGCGCGCTGCGCCCCAGCGGGCGGCGGCCGTGCGCACGGCAGCGCCGAAACCGTCTGCGCGCAAAGCCAGTTCTGCCAGGCGGTTGTTGCGGCAGTCGTATGCCGCCAGATCGTCGCGCCAGGCGATCTCGTCCAGCCCCTCCACGACACCCAGCCAGGCCCCAATGTCGGCGGTCTCGAAGCCGCGCCGGGCCAGGCCTGTACGGCCGTCGCGCAGGGCGGCAAAGGTGGCGGCGCGGCCATGGCCCAGAGCCGTGACGAGGGTGTGGTGGGTGATGGCAACGGGGGTCATGGCAAAGGGGGTCATGGCAGATCGGCCACCAGCAGCACGTTGGCGAAAGGCGTGCCGGCGCTCATCGGCACGGCATGCACATGGAAGCCCAGGGCCTGCAGGGCCGACGTCCACTGCGCCACGCTGCGGCCCCAGGTGGGTGGCGCGCGGTGGCCCCGCACCCAGGTGACGGCGATGTCCACCCACTGGCTGACGCGAAACCCGCCCGCGCTGGCCCTGTCGCCCACGCGCAGCAGCAAGCGGCCGCGCGGCTGCAGGGCGCCATGTACCCGGCGCAGCACCTCGTCCTGCGCGCCAAGGTCGACGTAGTGCAGCACGTCCAGGATGACGACCAGGTCGCAGGCCGGCAGAGGCGTGCTGCACATGTCGCCGCAGATGAACTGCGGTCTGGCGTCTGTCATGGCGTCTGGGATGGCGTCTGCGCTGATCGCTGCACTGGTGGCCGCGCCGCCGCCAGCGCCCAGGACCAGTGCGCCAACGGCGGCATCGGCACGCTGCACGTCTCGCGCCATCAGTTCGATGCCGGTGTAGGCCGTGATGGCGGGCACGGGTGGCCAGTCAGCGGGCCATTGCCCCTGTTGTTGCCACTGCATGCAGCGCTGCAGCAGGCTGAGCAGCAAACCCTGACCGCAGCCGATGTCCACCACGCGCTGGCCTTGCAGGTCGCCACGTTCCAGCATGCCGCGAAACACCGGGTCGCGGCCCAGCTTGCCACGTGCAAAGTGCCAGGCAAAGCGGCCGGCAGCACGGTACGGCGCCGTGGCTTCGTCGCGCAGTCGGCGCCAGGCGGCATTGCTGCCTGCATGGCGTGGCGCCTGGGCGTGAGCCGGGGGCTTGGGCGCCAGCGGCGCGGGTTCGGCCTGATGCATGGTGCTCAAGCGCTGCTGCGCGGCGGCAGTGCCTGGCGCAGGGTGCAGCTGGCCAGGCCGGCGGTTTGCGCCTGGGCCAGCAGGCGCGGCAGCACTTCCAGCAGCACCGGGCGGCCATTGAGGCTGCGGCGGGCATGGCCGTCGTGCAGGAGAAGAATGTCCCCTGCTGCCAAGGCACAGCCGTTGCGGCCAGTCAGGCGCTGCAGCACGCGCGTGGCATCGGCGTCGCGGGTGTCGAAGCCGCGGCGCGTCCAGCTGACCAGGTGCAGGCCCAGCCGGTGCAGCACCGGGTCGAGCAGGGGGTTGCGCAGGCCTGCCGGCGCACGAAAGCAATGCGGGCGCAGGCCGGTGATGTCGGACAGGGTGGCCTGCGCGGTGCCGATCTCGGCCGCCAACGCCCGCGGGCCGCGCATTGAAAAATCATGCCGGTGCAGTTGGCTGTGGTTCTGCACGTCGTGGCCGCGGCGCACGATCTCGCGCAGCAGGGCCGGGTGTTGCGCGGCCTGGCGCGCAATGCAAAAGAATGTGGCCTTGGCGCCGTGCGCGTCCAGCAGGTCCAGCACGGCCGGGGTGACGGCGGGGTCGGGGCCGTCGTCGAGGGTCAGGGCCCATTCGCGGCTGGCGATGCTGGCAGGCGGCAGCCGGCGCGCGTTCGGCCCCAGCCAGGTGCTGCGGGGCCACAGGCCGGCGGCCGTCAGGCCCAGGTGGTTCAGCAGCACGGCACCCAGGGCCCAGGGCGCTGCGCCTGGCAGCAGCATGGCGGCAGCGCCTGCTGCGGCATGCAGGCCCACGCTGGCGCGCAGAGCCGGTGGCCAGGGCCAGGGGCCTGGGGGTGGGCTGGCGTGGGGTGCGGGAAGGGTGGCCATCAAAGGGGGAATCGATGCCAGAAATTCTGTCACGCCGTGGCGCGGCGAGTCGGGACGAAGGACGCTGCCAGCACCAGGGCGAGCAGCGCACCCGGAGCCACCACGCTGCCGATGGCCGACAAGGCCTGGATGTCAGAGGCCGCGATCAGCCCGAACCCCATCACGGTGGTCACGTTGGCCAGCAGCAGTGAGGCCAGGGTGTCGTCGCTGGCCGGTGCGCCGCTGTTCATCATGTCGAAGAAGAGCGCGTAGTTCGATCCGACCGCCACCACCAGAAGCAGGCCCACCAAATGCAGGATGCCCATCGGCACCTGCAGCAGGGCCAGCCCGCCCAGGCACAGCAGCACGGCCAGCAGCAGGGGCTGGCAGACGGCCAGTACGCGCCGCTTCTGGCGCAGTGCTGCGGCCATCAGCAAGAGCACGCCCACGCCACCCAGGGCGGCCTGGGTGCGGGCTTCGCCGAGGTAGCGGCTGTACATCTTGCCCAGTTCGCTGCCCACGTCCAGCACCTGGGTCTGCGCCAGGCCGTCCAGGGCGCGGCGCACACGTGCGATGTCGACGCTTTCCCCCACGGGCTGCACAGGCAGCAGCACGGTCCAGCGGCCGTCTGGATGCTGCAGGGTCAAGGCGCCCAGCAGCGGGGCCAGGGCCGATGCTCGTGCCATTTCGGGTGTGGCGAGCGGCAGGTTTCGGGCTTGAGCCACGGCGGCCAGAAAAGGCGCCAGACGCTCGGCCTTCAGCGGCCCGCCTTCGGTGGCCTGCACCAGCGCGTCCTGCAGGGCGGCTGAATCGGGCAGGGCAGCCTGGCGCGCGCGCTGGGTCTGCAGGCTGGGCAAGAAGCGCGTGACGCTGTCGAAGCCGGCAATGACACGGTCGTTGACCAGCACTTCCAGACGCTGCGACACGGCTTCTGCACGCTGCAGTGTGGTCTCGGCGTCTACACCGTGCACGATGACGAAGGCACCGCCGTCGCCACCCGAGGTAATGTCCGCACGCAGGCTGGCGTCGAGCGCCAGCGCCTCTGCCGAAACCGGATTCAACGACGACAGGCGGGCGTCCCACAGGCCATCGCGCTGCCAGACCAGCAGGGCCGATGCCAGGCCCAGCAGCAGCCACAAAGCCCGCGTGCGCGGCAGCACCGCCACGGCCGCCCGCGCGGCGCGGCCCAGCTGGCGGCGCAGGCCCATGCCGCGGGCGCCGTCGGGCATCAGCACGGGCAGCACGAAACGCGTCGTCAGCACGGCGCCCACCAGCCCGGCGAGTGAAAACACACCCAGCTGGCGCAGCCCCGGGAAGCCTGAGAACAGCAGGGCCGCAAACCCGCACAGCGATGTCAGCAGCCCCAGGCGCACCGTAGGCCAGCTGTTGGCCAGCCAGTGCCGCCAACCGACACCGTTGCGCGCATCACGTCCCCCGGCCTGTATGAGGTAGTAGATGGCGTAGTCCACGGCCTCACCGATGAGCGTGGCGCCGAAACCCAGGGTGACGCCATGCACGCTGCCGAAGGCCAGGCTGACCGCGACGATGCCCACCATCACGCCCGTGACCACCGGCAGCATGGCCACCAGCACCGCCAGGGGCGATGCGAAGGCCACCAGCAGAAGCAGGCTCATCAGCAGCGTGCCAGCGATGGCCAGACTTTTGACCTCGGTCTCGATCTGCGCCCGGCTGTCGACGCTGAACACAGGCGCGCCGCTGACCAGCAATTGCAGGCCCTGGGCCTGCAGCGGCGCAAAGGCTTCGCGCACGCTGGACAGGGCGGCCTGCTGCGCGTCCAGGTCGGCGCCGTCGGCGCGGATGCCGGCCAGCAGCAAGGCGCGCGGCCCTTCACGCGCAACCCACACACCGTCACGCGTGCGCGGCGACTGCACCGGGATCATGCTTTCGGCGATGCGCTGCACTTCGCCCGTCGGGTCCTGCTCCAGCAGGGGTTTCAGTGCCGTACCGGCCGGCGTACCCAGCAGCGACAGGGTTTCGTCGATGCCTTCGCGCAAGCCCTCGGGCGTGAAGCGTTCGGGCGTGACGGCGGGGCTGAGCAGGTAGCGGCGCTCCAGCATCCAGCTGCCGACGCCGGCCCAGGCGTCGTTCTCGCCATTGCTGACCTGGTCGAAACGGCCGCTGGCCCGCATGGCCGCGGCCAGCTGCCTGGATGCCGCCGCACGTGCCGCTTCATCGCCGCCTTCGATGCCGATGAAGAGGGTGCGCGAAGGCGCACCGCTGCGGATCTGGTCGATCAGCAGCTGCTGCTGCGCATCGGCGGTGGCCGGAAGGAAAGCCGACAGATCGGCAGTGAAATTCGTACGCGTGATCTGCAGCGTTGCCAGCAGCAGCACGGCCACCCAGGCCAGCAGCACGCCAGCACGCCAGCGCGGGCTCAACGGGGTGCTGTCGATCATCTGGGCGCAACGGGGGTGGGCAGGGTCGCAGACGGGCTGGATGCCAGGCCGGAAGCGGGTCCGGCCAGAGGCTCGATCAGCATGAGCGAACGGTCGCCCCCGACCAGGCGCAGGTCGACGCTGCGCACTTCACTGCCCAGGCCGGCGATTTCCAGTTGCTGCACGCTGCGCGCCAGGCCGGCGTCGATGGGCGTCAACAGCAGCACCCAGCTTGCCGCCGTGCCGCTGACCTGCGTCCTGAAGTGGCGCTGCAAGGCCTGGGCGTTACCGGTCAGGGTGCCGCGCAGGGCGTCGGCCAGCGCGGCCAGTTCGGGCACGGCGTCCAGCGACATCTGGCGTGTGCGGGTGCCGCGCTTGAGCACGACCTGGTTGCCCTGCACTTCCATCGATTCGGCGCGCGGTGCTTCGGTGTAACGCGCAAAACGGTCGGGCGCCTGGAAGCTGAGCCGGCCGCTGGCGCGCAAGGGGTTGTCCAGCGTGGACACGCTGCGCTCTTCGGTGAAACGGGCCTCGCCGCTCTTGCGCTGGGCCAGTTGGGCCATCAATGCGGCCAGGTCCAGGGGGCGGGCCTGCGCGCGTGCTGGCTTGCCAGCGGTCGTCAGCCAGGCCAGGCCTCCCAGGGTCAGGCAGCGCCGCTGCCATGCGGGTTCAGGCAGGGTCATCTTCTGGCCAGTAGTCATAGAAGTTGAACCAGTTGTAGGGCGCCTCAACGCACAGCGATTCCAGGCGGCGCACGTAGTCGGCCACGGTGGCCCGCACCAGGGCTTCGCGTTCAGCAAGGTCGCTGGGCAGTTGGCGAAAGTCGGCCAGCTGTTCGAATCGCACTTCATAGCGCCGGCCGCCACGGTACAGGCCCACCATGAAGATGAGCGGCCGGCGAAGCATCATGGCCAGGCGCACCGGGCCGTCGGTGAAACGGGCGGGGGTGCCCAGGAACGGCAGGACTACATGACTGCCATGCACGGTGTCGCTCGCCACGAAGCGGTCGCCCATCAAGCCGGCCAGGCCGCCCTTGTCGAGAAAGTCGCGGATGGCCAGGGCCGAGCCGCGCTGGCCGATGGGAATGATGCTGACATCGAAGCCCGGCGCCAGCGCCTGCAGCACGGTGTGGATCATGCGGGCGTTCTGCGGGTACATCACCATCGCCACGGGCAGGCCGGGATGGCTCAGACCGACGGCATGCAAGGCCTCGAAGCTGCCGATGTGCGCGCCCAGCAGCATCACGCCGCGGCCTTCGGCCAGGGTCTGTTCCATCAGCTCGCCGCCGCTGACGGGCATGTCGAACAGGTCCATGCGGCCGGCAGCAAACCAGATGCGGTCCAGGGCCACGGAGGCAAAGGCATGCACATGGCGGTAGAGGTCGGACCAGCGCACCGGGCGGCCCAGCACATGGCCCAGGTAACGCCCGGATGCGCGGCGTGCGGCCGGTGCAAAGAGCAGGTAGTAAAGGCTGACCGGATGCAACACCCAGCGCGCCACGGGCCGGCCCAGGTGGATGGCAATCCAGGCGATCAGGCGAATGGCCAGCAGGTTGCTGCGCTCGGGTGCAGCCGTCCAGTCGCGCACATGGCGGTCGTCGGCTTCGGCTTGGACCTGGGCCTTGCCGGTCATGGCGTGCCGCCTGTGCGTTCTGCGTTGCCTGCGCCTGAGCCTGAGCCTGAGCCTGAGCCGACACCTGCAACCCCGCCCGCAGCCAACTGGCCGCGCACCACGGCCTGTCCGTCGCGCAGCACTTCGAAGGCCACGCCATGGCCTTGGCCATGGGCCTGCAACTGCACTTGCAGCCGCGTGTCGGGCAGCACGGCGCTGATGAATTTCACCTGGGCGATCTGCGGCAGCGGGCCAAGGCGGGCCTTCAGCACGGGGCTTTCGTCCAGCGCACGCATGACCAGGCTCAGTGCCACCACGCCCGGCAGCACGGGTTGGCCGGGAAAGTGGCCGGCGAAAGAAGGGTGTTCGGCCGGGACGTGGTAGCGCCCGCCCGTGGCCAGGGCGTCACGTGCAAAAAGCGCCAAGGCGCCAGCCGTGAGCTTGCCGGTAGCTGCACGCGGCAGGGACGGCACCATCAGCACGCGCCGGGGCACGAAGCTGGGTTCCAGCTGCGCGCGCAGCGCCGCCAGTACCTGGGCCACGCTGAGCGTCGGCGCCACTACGAAGGCCACCGGGCGGGCCACGCCGTCGGGGTGGTCTTCAGGCATCCAGAAGGCGCCGTCATCGACCCCCTCAATGCGGTTGAGATGGAAGTTCAGATGCGCCAGCGAACTGCGCTTGCCGGCGACATGGATCAGGTCGTTGGCACGGCCCAGCAGGCGAAAGTGGTGTGCGTCCTGCAGCTCCAGCACGTCGGCCAGGGGCGTGGCCTCTTGCACATGGCCGCCTTGCACCAGGCAACGCCCTTCACCGTCGGCCGTCGTCTCTTGCCAGACGCGCAGGGCGCCCAGGGTATGCCAGGTCTCGCCTTCGGTGGTACGGCGGGTGGCCACCTGGCCGGCTTCGGTGCAGCCATAGATTTCGACCAGTATGCCCTGGCTGGCGTCTTCGGCCTGCTGCGCCAGCTGCGGCGACAGCGGCGCGGTGGCCGACAGGACCAAGGCCACCGGCGGCAGAGCCACACCCGCCAGCAGCAGGGTTTTAAGGTGGAAGGGTGTGGTCACCAGCGCCCGCGGAGCCGGCACCGTGGCCAGGGCGGCGGCAATGTCGGCGGGGTAAAAGGGCCGGCCGGCGTCGAAGCTGGCGCCGCCCAGCAGGGCCAGCAGGACGGTCGATTCGAAGCCGTAGCTGTGCTGCGCCGGCACGGTTGCGAGGATGTTCAGCCCGTGCAGGCTGGGCAGACCGCAGAGTTCGGCCAGGCGGACTGCTTCGGCGCCGATGTTCTGCACCAGGCTGCCCCAGGGCTTGGCATGCGGCTGCGGCGCGCCAGTGGACCCGCTGGTGAGCAGGCGCACGGCCTCCAGGCTTGCCGGGACGAGGGGGATGGCGTCGATGGCGCTCGCGTCTTCGTCGGGTTCGACGAACAGGCGCTGCAGGCCGCCAACGTCCAGCGCGGCGTCGTCCACCATGGCGTAAGGCACGTCGCGCGCTTGGCTGGCAGAGCCCAGCAGTGCAGCCAGCGTCTGCGGCAAGGCGTTGGGTGGCATCAGGCTGGTCTGGCCACGCAGCAGGGCCGCGGCCAGACCCAGGGCGAAGCGGTAGCGGTCCTGGCACAGGTTGATGGCAAAACGCTGGTCGGGCAAGGTGCGCGCCAGCGCTTGTGCCTGACCCAGAAAGCGGGCCGCGCTGATGGGCACACCCCGCCGCCAGGCCAGCGGGGCGGCCAGATCGCGGGCAGCCAGCAGGGGCAGGGCTGGGCTTGGTTCCGTGCTGACCTGTGCGCTCATCTGTGCGCTCATCTGTGCGCTCGTCTCTGCGCTCATTT
Organism: Burkholderiales bacterium; assembly: GCA_038316815.1. Lineage (GTDB taxonomy): Bacteria > Pseudomonadota > Gammaproteobacteria > Burkholderiales > Burkholderiaceae_C > Rubrivivax. Next base: position 5,981 of record JBBQAW010000027.1, on the reverse strand, counting down.
CAGCGCTCATCTCAGCGCTCAATTTTGAGCTCATCTCTGAGCTTTCCAGGCCTGCATCACCTGAGTCAGGCTGACCCGTTCGAACTGTGGGTGGCGCTGGTAACGCAGCCAGTGTTCGGCCACCATGAAGACGATGGCCGCCAGCGGCGTGAGCACGCTGCAGTAGAAAGACCACCAGGGCCAGGGCGCCAGCAGGTAGACCACGAACGAGACCGCGATCATCGCCATGAAGTACCACACCCACAGCCCCGTGAGCCATCGCGTGTAGGCCCGCATCTCGGGCGTAAAGACGGTGTGGATGCGCTCGGCCATCATCGTGATCAAGGCCGTGCCGCCGGGGCGCAGCGTGATGGCAAAGCCCCAGGCCAGCAGGGCATGGATGGCGGCGTGCTGCAGCACATACAGACGGTTGACCTCAGCCCCGCCGCGCTGCACCACCAGCACCAGCACGGCGGCCACGGCCAGAGCGGCGGCCAAGCTCAGCCACTGGCGCTGTTTAAGGGCGGCCACGGCCATGGGCACCAGCAGGGGTCCGAACAGCAGGGCCACGGCCCAGGGGCTGTCGGGCCACCAGGCCATCAGCGCCCATGACACCAGGGCATACACAACCAATGCCGCAGCCGCGACCAGCAGGCGCCAGCGGGGCATGGGGACTACTTGGTGCGCTGCTGGGCCACGTGGGCCGCCAGACTGCGCAGAGAACGGAATATCTGGTGGTTGTTCTCGTCGTCGGAACGCAGCTGGAAGCCGTAGCGGTGCGAGACCTCGAGCGCCACTTCCAGGATGTCGATCGAATCCAGACCCAGGCCGTCGCCAAACAGCGACGCTGCGGGGTCGATCTCGGCCGGCGGCGTGTCGAGGTTCAAGGCCTGCACGAACAGATCGGCCAGTTCGCGTTCAAGCTCGGCCAGGTCGCTGGCGACGGGGACGGCTGAAACTGGCGTGGTCTCGGACAAGGGAACATTCCTTCAACGGGCCGCAGCGCAATGGCATCGGCGTAACAAAGCATTGTAGGTGGGCGCACCTCCGAGCGGATGGGTTCAGCCCGCCTCGCGGTGGTAGGCCGTCACGCGCTCGACCTCGTTCTTCGAGCCCAGCACCACGCTGACACGTTCGTGCAGCTTGCCGGGCTGCAGGTCGAGGATGCGTTCACGGGCATTGGTGGAAGCGCCGCCAGCCTGTTCGACCAGAAAGGACATGGGGTTGGCTTCGTACATCAGGCGCAGCTTGCCGGGCTTTTCGGGCTCGCGCTGGTCCCAGGGGTACATGAAGATGCCGCCGCGGGTGAGGATGCGGTGCACGTCGGCCACCATGCTGGCGACCCAGCGCATGTTGAAGTCTTTGCCGCGCGGGCCGGTCTTGCCAGCCAGGCATTCGTCGATGTAGCGCTTCATGGGCGGGGCCCAGTGGCGCATGTTCGACATGTTGATGGCGAATTCCTGGGTGTCCACGGGAATCTGCATCTGGTCGTCGGTCAGCACCCAGCTGCCGGTTTCGCGGTCGAGCGTGAACATCGCCACGCCGCTGCCCACGGTCAGCACCAGGGTCGTCTGCGGTCCGTAGACGCAGTAGCCGGCGGCGGCCTGTTGCTTGCCGGGCTGCAGGAAGTCTTCTTCGCTGATGCCGCGGTGATTCGTCACCTTGCGCAGCACGCTGAAGATGGTGCCGATGCTGACGTTGACGTCGATGTTGCTGCTGCCGTCCAGCGGGTCGAACAGCAGCATGTATTCGCCCTGCGGGTAGCGGTTGGGCACGACGTGGATGCTGTCCATTTCTTCGCTCGCCATGGCTGCCAGGTGGCCGCCCCATTCGTTGGCTTCGATCAGCACTTCGTTGCTGATGACGTCCAGCTTCTTCTGTACCTCGCCTTGCACGTTTTCGCTGCCCGCGGTGCCCAGCACGTCGCCCAGCGCGCCCTTGTTGACGGCGATGGCGATGCGCTTGCAAGCGCGCGCCACGACTTCGATCAGCAGCCGCAACTGGGCCGGAATGAGCCCGTGTTCACGCTGCTGTTCGACCAGGTACTGCGTCAGGCTGACTCGTTTTGTCATGTCGCTTCCAGTGCTTTGGTGACGATTTCGCGCACGTCGTCGCTCAGGTCGTGTTTGGCGGCCACGCGGCTGATGGCTTCGCGCGCTGCGCTGCGGTAGGGCTCGGCCAGGGTGGCCCAGCGGTCCATCACGCGCGCCAGCCGGCCAGCGGTTTGCGGATTGATGGCATCCAGTTCCAGCAGTTTGTCGGCCCACAGCACATAACCGGCGGCGTCGCGGCGGTGGAAGGCGGCCGGATTCGCGGCGCACAGCGTGACGAGCAGGCTGCGCATGCGGTTGGGGTTGCGCAGCGCGAAGTCGGGGTGCGACAGCAGGCCCTTGGCGCGTGCGAAGGCACTGCCGCTGGGCTGTCCCTTCGCGTCCACAGGTTCGGGCGCGCGGGCCTGCAGAACGAACCACTTGTCCAGCACCAGTGCGTCGCCAGCGGCTTGGGCATGGAAACGCTGCAGCGCGGCTTCGGCCAGGGGGGAGTGGGTGTCGACCAGGGCCTGCAACGCGCCCAGGCGGTCGGTCATGTTGCTGGCGTCCTTGCACTGCTGGTAGGCGCGGCCAGGCCAGATGGCGTTGCCCGTGCGCACCGCGTGCAGGCACAGCATCTGCAAGGCCAGGTTGGCCAAGGCGCGGCGGCCAGCTTGCGCCGGGCCGGGGTTGTAGCCGGCGGTGACGCGGTGCGTCTCGAGCGCCCAGACCCAGTCGTCGTGCAGGCGTTCAGCCAGTTGGGCGCGCCACTGTTCACGCACGGCGTGGATGCGTTGCGGGTCGACCTGACCGGCCGGCAGGGCTTCGGCGAGGTGGCCTTCGCTGGGTGCCTGCAAGGCCAGTTCCTTGAAGGCAGGGTCGAGTTGCGGGTCGCGCAGCACGGCGCGCAAGCCTTGCAGCAGGCCGTCGCTGATGTGCAGTTCGCCCGCGCTCGTCACCGCTGCCAGCAGGGTGGCTTCAACCAGGCGCTGGCCAGCTTCCCAGCGGTTGAAGGCGTCGCTGTCATGCGCCAGCAGTACCAGGCGGGCGGGCTCGCCCAGGCCGTCGTCCAGGTGCACCGGCGCCGAGAAACTGCGCAGCAGCGAAGGCACTGGCGGCTCGGCGACATCGTCGAAGACGAAAGTCTGTTCAGCGTTTTCCAGCACCAGCAGGCGTTCGGGGGCCAGCAGGCGGCCGTCTGCCCCAAGCAGCGCCGCCAGCACGGGGATGACGAAGGGCTGTTTGTCCAGCTGGCCCGGCGTGGCCGCGGTGTGCTGAGACATCACCAAGGTGTAGCGGCGCGCCTGCGCGTCATGGCTGCCACGGGCGGTGACGCGCGGCGTGCCGGCCTGCGCGTACCAGCGCTTGAAGTTGCCTAGCCGCTTGCTCAGTTCGCTGCCCGGGTTGGCATCGGCAATCGCCTGTGCGAAGTCGTCACACGTCACGGCCTGGCCGTCGTGGCGTTCGAAATACAGCTTCATGCCGCGCGCAAAACCTTCGCGGCCGACCAGGGTGTGCATCATGCGCACCACTTCGGCGCCCTTTTCGTAGACCGTGGCGGTGTAGAAGTTGTTGATCTCGACGTAGCTGTCCGGGCGCACCGGGTGGGCCATCGGGCCGGCGTCTTCCGGAAACTGCGAGGCGCGCAGACGGCGCACGTCGTCGATGCGGCGCACGGCACGGGCCGAAACTGGGGCAGGGGCCCCGGTTTCCGTGGCCGTGCCCGGGGCAGGGGCCCCGGTTTCTTTGGCCGTGCCCGGGGCAGGGGCCCCGGTTTCCGTGGCCGTGGCCGGGGCAGGGGCCACGGTTCCCGTGGCCGTGCCGCCGGCCATGTCCATGCTGAATTCCTGGTCGCGGAAGACGGTCAAGCCCTCTTTCAGCGACAGTTGAAACCAATCGCGGCAGGTGATGCGGTTGCCGGTCCAGTTGTGGAAGTACTCGTGCGCGATGACGCTTTCAATGTCGGCGAAGTCGCCGTCCGTGGCGGTGTTCGCGGTCGCCAGCACGTACTTGGTGTTGAACAGGTTCAAGCCCTTGTTCTCCATCGCGCCACCGTTGAAGTCTTCGGTGGCCACAATCATGTAGCGGTCCAGGTCCAGCGGCAGGCCGAAGCGCACCTCGTCCCAGACCACGCTGGCGACCAGCGAATTCATCGCGTGTTCGGTCTTTTCCAGATCACCCGGGCGCACGTAGACCTGCAGCAGGTGCTGCTTGCCGCCGCGGCTGGTGATGCGTTGTTCACGGGCCACCAGGCGGCCGGCCACCAAGGCGAACAGATAGCTGGGCTTGGGAAAGGGGTCGTGCCACTTGGCGAAGTGGCGGCCGTTGTCCAGCAGGCCTTCTTCGAGCAGGTTGCCATTGCTCAGCAGCACGGGGTAGCGGGCCTTGTCGGCCCGCAAGGTGACGGTGTATTCGGCCATCACGTCTGGCCGGTCCAGGAAGTACGTGATGCGGCGAAAGCCTTCGGCTTCGCACTGCGTGAAGAAGCCGCCCTGGCTGGTGTACAGGCCCTGCAGCCGCGAATTTTTCTCAGGCGCGCAGGTGTTGCGGATGTCCAGCACGAAGGCCCGGGCATCGGGCGGGTTGTCGATGACGAGGTCGCCGCCTTCGTGGCGGAACGACACGCTCTTGCCGTCGGCCTGCACGCGCAGCAACGTCAGCTCTTCGCCGTGCAGGCGCAGCGGCGGCAGCGGCTGGCCCTGCTCGGCTTGGTCGCGTGTGCGGACGATGTGCAGCCGGCTCGCCACGATGGTCTTGGCCGGGTCCAGGTCGAACGTCAGCTCGACGCGCTGAACGGTGTAGGGGGGTGCGACGTAGTCTTCACGTCGTACCAGGAGGGCAGGGCCTTCTCGCATGGATGTCTCTGGTTCTCGTTGGCGCGCTCGTACGAGCCGGGGGCCTGGACCCGAAGGTCTGAAGGGTCTGGAGGCCTAAAAGGTCCTGAAGGCCCGAAAGGGTCTAAAGCCCCTGTTTCAGGCTCGCTTCAATGAAGGGGTCCAGGTCGCCGTCCAGCACCTTCTGGGTGTTGCTGATTTCGACGTTGGTGCGCAGGTCCTTGATGCGGCTCTGGTCCAGCACGTAGCTGCGAATCTGGTGGCCCCAGCCGACGTCGGTCTTGGTGTCTTCCAGCTTCTGCTGTGCTTCCATCTGCTTGCGCATCTCGAAGTCGTACAGGCGCGAACGCAGCCGCTTCCAGGCCACGTCGCGGTTGCCGTGCTGGCTGCGCCCGTCCTGGCATTGCACGACGATGCCGGTGGGGATGTGCGTCAGCCGCACAGCCGAGTCGGTCTTGTTGATGTGCTGGCCGCCGGCGCCGCTGGCACGGAAGGTATCCGTGCGCACGTCCGACGGATTGATGTCGATCTCGATCGTGTCGTCCACCTCGGGGTAAACGAAGAGCGAAGCAAAGCTGGTGTGTCGGCCGCCGGCGCTGTCAAACGGGCTCTTGCGCACCAGCCGGTGCACGCCGGTCTCTGTGCGCAAGTGGCCGAACGCATACTCGCCTTCCACCTTCAGGGTGGCGCTCTTGATGCCCGCGATGTCGCCCGCCGTTTCGTCTTCCAGCGTGGCCGTGAAGCCCTTGCGTTCGCAATATTTCAGGTACTGGCGCAGCAGCATGCTGGCCCAGTCGCAAGCCTCGGTGCCGCCGGCGCCGGCCTGGATGTCGATGAAGCAGTTGCCCGGGTCGGCCGGGTTGCTGAACATGCGCCTGAATTCCAGGCCCTCGACGCTTTGCCGCAGCTTCTGCGCTTCTGCGTCGATGGCGGCCAGGTCGTCCAGCGCGCCGTCGGCCTTGCTCATCTCGAAGAGCTCGGCGTTGTCCGACAGGTTGCTTTGCAAGTGGTCGATGGTTTCGACCACGGTTTCCAGCGTCTTCTTCTCGCGCCCCAGTTCCTGGGCGCGCTTGGGTTCGTTCCAGACCGCGGGGTTCTCCAGCGCGGCGTTGACTTCGTTCAACCGCAGGGCTTTGCG
>JBBQAW010000026.1:0-24050 GCA_038316815.1 Burkholderiales bacterium | reverse complement strand
CGCAACACGCCGTCCAGCGTGCGCGGGGTGTCGAGCGCAATGGACAAATAAACCGAAGTGCCCCGGTGTGGCGCGGCACGGGCCGGGCGCCAGGCCTGGTCTGACCACGTGCGGTGCTGGAACGCAGCCTGGTTGGCGTGGACGTCGAAAACATCCGCCAGCCGCGAAGCAAAGAACAGTCCGTGCCCGCAGTGACGTTGCGGCGCGCTCGTGAGCTTGCCTTTGCTCAGTTCGAACATCGCCACTTGCGGGTCGTCGATGGCAAAGCTTTGCGCGATGCGTTCGAACAGGCCGCAACCGTCGTCGGACACCAGCAACTGCATGTGCAGCGGGGTCTGCCGCATCGACACTGTGACCTGGCTGCCGCCGCTGTGGTCGACGGCGTTGTTCACCAGTTCGGTGAAGGCATGCTGGGCCATGCGCCGCACTTCTGGCGGCAGGTCGAAAAACGGGGCGAAGTCTCGCCGCCAGGGCGCGTCTTCCTGCAGCCCGGCCAGCGCGTAATGGCGCACCACCTGGCGCAGCGGGCCGGGATGGTGAACGGGCTTGCGTGGGGTGCCGCCCGCCACCAGCCACTGGCTGGCGGCCAGCTGCCGCAGCAGCAGGCCGGCGCGGCGGCGGCTGCACGCCAGGCGCTGCATCAGCTGCTGGGCAAGACTGTTCGGGTGTTCGACGGCGGCCGCCGTGATCCACGACGTGATGCTGGCGAATTCGTTGCGCGTTTGGCCCTTCATGGGTCGCTTCCTCCTGGGGTCTGACTGGACCAGTGTCGGCCAGTCTGCCCACTTCATTGAGCGGCAAAAGCGGGGCTTTTGACCGGCTGATTCCACAGCATCACCCTAGAATTGAATCAGTTTCAGCGCGGTTACAGGCCAAGGCACGACACCGCGCGCCGCACCAACTTCCTGTTTCGCTTCCTCAATCGCTTGTTTTTTTCGAAAGCCCGCCATGCCACTCGTATCGATGCGCCAGCTGTTGGACCATGCCGCCGAAAACGGCTATGGCATCCCCGCCTTCAACGTCAATAACCTGGAACAGGTGCAAGCCGTGATGCAGGCCGCCTCTGAGGTGAATGCGCCGGTCATCCTGCAAGCCAGCGCCGGGGCGCGCAAGTACGCGGGCGAACCCTTCATCAAGCACCTGATCCAGGCCGCAGTCGAGGCCTTCCCGCAAATTCCCCTGGTCATGCACCAGGACCATGGCACCAGCCCCAAGATCTGTGAAGGCGCCATCGCGCTGGGCTTCGGCTCGGTGATGATGGACGGCTCTTTGCATGAAGACGGCAAGACGCCGGCTTCTTTCGACTACAACGTCGAAGTCACGCGCAAGGTCGTCGACATGGCGCACGCACTGGGCGTCACCGTCGAGGGTGAACTGGGCTGCCTGGGCAACCTGGAAACCGGCGAAGCGGGCGAAGAAGACGGCGTGGGCGCCGAAGGCAAGCTCGACCACAGCCAGATGCTGACCGACCCCGAAGAAGCGGCCGTGTTCGTCAAGGCCACGCAGCTGGACGCACTGGCCATCGCCATCGGCACCAGCCACGGTGCCTACAAGTTCAGCCGCAAGCCCACGGGCGACATCCTGGCCATGGGCCGGGTGAAAGAAATCCACCGCCGCATTCCGAACACGCACCTGGTGATGCACGGCAGTTCCAGCGTGCCACCCGAACTGCTGGCCATCATCAACCAGTACGGCGGGAAGATGAAAGAAACCTATGGCGTGCCGATCAGCGAGATTCAGGAAGCCATCAAGTTCGGGGTGCGCAAGATCAACATCGACACCGATGTGCGGCTGGCGATGACGGGCGCGGTGCGCAAGTTTCTGGCCGAGAACCCGGACAAGTTCGACGCCCGCGAATGGCTCAAGCCTGCGCGTGAAGCCGCCTACAAGGTGTGCAAGCAGCGCTACATGGAATTCGGCTGCGAGGGCCAGGGCAGCAAGATCAAGCCGATGCCGCTGAGCGAAGTGGCCAAGCGCTACGCCAGCGGCGAGCTCAGCCAGGTCGTGGCTTGATTTTTGACACAGGGGCCTGCCGGGCCCCTGTCAGCTTTTCAGATTTCTTCGAGCACGCCTTCTAGCGTGTGGTTCTGCGGGCCCTTGCTGGCAATCTTCAATGCCCCCAGGCGGTTGCCCAGCGCTGCGCAACGCGCCAGCGGCCAGCCCTTTTCCAGACCGTAAAGCAGCGCAGCCCGGAAGGCGTCGCCGCAGCCGGTCGGGTCCAGCAGCTCAGTGGCCTGTACGCCCGGCACGCGCGTGCATTCGCCGCGCACCCAGACGTCGCAGCCATGTTCTGCCAGCGTCACCACCACGCCCTGGATGTTGGGACGGCGCGAGATGGCCTGCGCGTCTTCGCCCGTGCGCTCTTGCAGCATTTTGGCTTCGTAGTCGTTGACCGCTACCCAAGTGGCCAGGCCCAGAATTTCCTTGTGCTCTTCGCCGTTGAACTGCGGCAGTTGCTGGCCCGGGTCGAAGATGAAGGGAATGTGCTGCGCGTGCATCTGGTGTGCGTGTTGCCACATCGCGTCGCGGCCGTCAGGGGCGATGATGCCGATGGCCAGGTCGCCGCGAAAAGCCCTGGACGGCACTTCGATATGGTGGGCATGGCTCATCGCACCGGGGTGGAAGGCTGCAATCTGGTTGTTGTCGCGGTCGGTCGTAATGTGGCACTGCGCGGTGTGCAGGGCCGGGTCGCGATAGATCAGCGAGATGTCGGCGCCCCAGGCAGCAATGCGCGCCTGGTATTCACCGCCGTCCACGCCCAGCGCAGCCAGGATGACCGGCTGGCCGCCAATGGCCTGCAGGTTGTACGCGATGTTGCCGGCACAGCCGCCCCATTCGCGCCGCAACGTGGGCACCAGGAAGCTGACGTTCAAGATGTGAACCTGGTCGGGCATGATCTGCTCGGCAAATCGGCCCGGGAATGTGGTGATGGTGTCGAAAGCGAGAGATCCGCAAATCAGCGCGGGCATGGCAGCTCCGTAGGGCAAAAGTGAATGGGGTTGGGGCCCTGCCGGCTGGCTAGGGGTAGAAGAGTTCGATCGTATAGCCCACAACGACGGCCGCGTCTCCTGCAGCTGTGGACTGCGGCGCGGTCTGCAGCGTGGCCTGCAATGCCAGGTCTCGCCCGCCGCCCAGCGTGGGCTGGCTGGCGCCCAGTTCGGCCGCGCGCAGCACCCGGCGCGACAGCACCCGGCCCTGGGCATCGGTCAGCGACAGTTCCAGCGCGGGCATGGCCAGGTCCAGCGTGGAGCGGTTGCGCAACGACACCGTCAGCTCGTAGAGCCGGCTCTGCTCGATGCGCAGCAGCGAGCTGCTTTCGACGGTCAGCGACTCGATCGCCCGCGCCGGGCCGACCTGGCAGCCCAGGGCATGGCAACCGGCCACGAGCAAGGGGCGCAGACCCGGGAAGCGGGCAGCGGCCTGGTCGCGCCAGGCATGCGCTGCCTGACCCACCAGCAACAGAGCGGCCAATAGGCTGCCTATTCCCAACGCTGCGCGAACCCGCGGCTGGCGCCAGCGCGCGGCGCGGTCGGCGCGGCGCAGGAAAGAAGGCAGGGGGGCGGCGCTGTTGCCAGCCGGCGGGGCGCCATCCGGTACGACTGCAGGCAAGGATGGGCTATCGGCCGCCAGGCTGGGCTGCGGCTGCGGCTGCGGCTGCGGCACCTCGGCCAGCGTTGACGCGGTCTCCGTCTCGTTGGCAGGACTCTCTGGCAGGGCCAGCGGCGGGTCTAGCGGCGGATCTAGCGGCGGGTCTAGCGGCGTCACAGGCGTCGCGACGGCTTCGCCGGCCAGGGGCGTGAACGCGGCTGATGGCGGCAGACTGGCCGGTTGGGGCTCGCGCTGCAGTATCGGCGGGCTGGAGGACGAAGGTGGTGGTTCCCAGTCCGGCGCGGGTGCCGACGCCCAGTCAGGGGTTGGCGATGGCGATGGCGATGGCGGTGGCGGTGGCGTGGGCTCGTTGCCGCCAGCCCCCGGCAGCGGCCTGCGCGCCAGGCCCTGGTCCAGTTGGCGCGGTGCGCCGGTTTCCGGGTCGACCAGCGTCTTGGCCGCGTTAAAGACCTGGGCGCAGCGCCCGCAACGCACCCAGCCGTCGGAAACCCGCAACTGATCTGGCACGACGCGGAACACGGTGCCGCAGGCCGTGCAGCGCGCGGCCAGGGTCGTGCCCGGTGGCAGGGCCGAATCAGGCATCGCGCGTCAGCCTTGGCGGCTCAGGCCGGACGGGCGGCGCCCATCAGTACCCAGCCGTCCTCTTCGTCCAGCACCTGCAGGCTGACCCAGAGCGCGGCTTCGGCATAGGCCGTCTGCAATTCGCTGCTTTGGCGCGCCAGGATGCCGGCCAGCAGCAGCTGCCCGCCGGCAGCCACATGGCCACACAGCAGCGGGGCCAGCAGCTTCAAGGGCGTGGCCAGGATATTGGCCAGCACCAGGCCGTAGGTACCGTGCGCAGCCTCTGGCAGGCCGGTGTTCAGCACCACGCCGTTGTCTCTGGCATTGCCCACGCTGGCGTGGACGGCTGCCGGGTCGATGTCCACAGCTTCGGTTTCGCCCGCGCCCAGCAAGCGCGCGGCGATGGCCAGAATGCCTGAGCCGCAGCCGTAGTCCAGCGTGCGTGCGCCCAGCACGCCTGCCGGGTGCCGGGCCAGCCAGCGCAGGCACATGCGGGTGGTCGGGTGGGTGCCCGTGCCGAAGGCCAGGCCGGGGTCGAGCCGGATGACGTGGCGCGCGGCGGGCGGTACTTCGTGCCAGCTGGGTACGACCCAGAAGTCGGGCGTGATCTCCACCGGCGCGAACTGCGACTGCGTGATGCGCACCCAGTCCTGTTCGGGCACTTCGACCAGCGACTGCAGGTGCAGCCCAGCCGTCCAGTCCTGCGCCAGCAGCACAGCGGCCGCAGCCTCGGCCTGCGCTTCGGTCTCGAACAGCGCACGCAGCGTCGACCTGTCCCAGCCGGCTGCCGGCGGCGGCATGCCCGGTTCGCCGAACAAGGCACATTCGGCGTCGCTGTCGGCATCGGCGTCTTCCACTGACACCGACAAGGCATCCAGTTCGTCAGACAGCGCGTCCGAGACCGGCTCCACCAGCGCCTGCGAAGCCCGCAATGTCAACTCAAACACCTGGGCCGTGCCTTAGTTCGAGCCCATGCGTGGATTCGGCGCTGCCGGTCCATCGCATGAGCCTGCCGGCTTGCAGGCCGGCGGGCATTTGCTGGCGCGAGACAGTCCGCAGGGACGGTCTCGCGTCCTTACTCACCCCGCCGGCTTGCAGGCCGGCGGGCGTTTGCTGGCGCGAGACAGTCCGCAGGAACGGTCCTGCGTCCGTGCTCACCCTCCCCTGGAGGTAGCGAACGAACTGAGCTTGGGGGCTCACATTCACCGCTTGTGTTGACCCAGCCAGCCTTCCAGGTAATGGATGCTGGTGCCCCCCTCGACGAACTTGGCGTCGACCATCAGTTCGCGGTGCAGGGGGATGTTGGTCTGGATGCCTTCGACCACGGTCTCCGACAGCGCCGTGCGCATGCGCGCCAGTGCCTGGTCGCGGGTGTCGCCGTGGCAGATGATCTTGCCGATCATCGAGTCGTAGTTCGGCGGTACGAAGTAATTGGTGTAGATGTGCGTGTCCACACGCACGCCCGGCCCGCCGGGGGCGTGCCATGCGTTGATGCGGCCGGGCGAAGGCACGAACTTGTACGGGTCTTCGGCATTGATGCGGCATTCGACGGCGTGGCCACGCATCTCGATGCCGCGCTGGGTGAACGGCAGCTTTTCGCCGGCGGCAATGCGAATCTGCATCTGCACGATGTCGATGCCGGTCACCATCTCCGTCACCGGGTGCTCCACCTGCACGCGGGTGTTCATCTCGATGAAGAAGAACTCGCCGTTCTCGTACAGGAACTCGAAAGTGCCCGCGCCGCGGTAGCCAATTTTCTTGCAAGCCGCCACGCAGCGGTCGCCGATGCGTTCGATGACGCGCCTGGCAATGCCGGGTGCCGGGGCTTCTTCGATGATCTTCTGGTGCCGGCGCTGCATGCTGCAGTCGCGTTCGCCCAGCCAGACAGCATTCTTGTGCTGGTCGGCCAGCACCTGGATCTCGATGTGGCGCGGGTTCTCAAGAAACTTTTCCAAGTACACCGCAGGGTTGCCGAAAGCGGCCCCAGCCTCGGCGCGCGTGGTCTGCACGGCATGGATGAGCGCGGCTTCGGTGTGCACCACGCGCATGCCGCGTCCGCCACCGCCACCCGAGGCTTTGATGATGACCGGGTAGCCAACGGCGCGCGCCTGGCGCGTGATTTCCTTCGGGTCTTCTGGCAGGGCACCTTCGCTGCCGGGCACGCAAGGCACGCCTGAGCGGATCATCGCCTGCTTGGCGCTGACCTTGTCGCCCATGATGCGGATGCTCTCGGGGGTGGGGCCGATGAAAACGAAGCCGCTCTGTTCGACGCGCTCGGCGAAGTTGGCGTTCTCGCTCAGGAAGCCATAGCCGGGGTGGATGGCCTCGGCGTCAGTTACTTCGGCGGTGCTGATGATGGCCGGCATGTTCAGGTAACTCAGCGCCGACTGCGCCGGCCCGATGCACACCGCCTCGTCGGCCAGCTTGACGTACTTGGCTTCGCGGTCGGCCTCGGAGTAGACGACCACAGACTTGATGCCCATCTCTCGACAGGCCCGCTGGATACGCAAGGCGATTTCGCCGCGGTTGGCGATCAGGATTTTCTTGAACACGGTGCGTCCGCCGCCTTTTTTTGGGGTTATTCGATCTGGAACAGCGGCTGGCCGAATTCGACCGCCTGCCCGTTCTCGCACAGGATGCGGACGATCTTGCCGTTGGCGTCGGACTCGATCTCGTTCATGATCTTCATCGCTTCGATGATGCAGACCGGTTCGCCTTCCTTGACCTCGACGCCGACATCCACGAAGGACTTGGCGCCTGGGCTGGCCGAGCGGTAGAAGGTGCCGACCATCGGCGACTTGATTACGCGACCCGGCGCTTCAGCCGGGGCAGCGGCGGGGGCTGGGGCGGCTGGCGCAGCGGCGGGCATGGCCGCCAGCGGTGCGGGCGCGTAAGCCGGGGCCGGGGCAAAGCCCGCCTTGACGATGCGCACCTTGCCTTCGGCTTCGGTGATTTCCAGTTCGGAAATGTTCGAATCCGACACCAGGTCGATCAGGGTCTTGAGTTTTCGCAGGTCCATCGGTGGACTCCTCGGCGTTGGGTGGGTGTAGGCGCGCTCGCGACTGCTCGCGACAGGCTGCGCGCCACGGGCAAGCTAGGCGGTTTGGGTACTGCGCTGCGCCAGGGCGTGTTGCAGGGCCAGCCGGTAACCGTCGGCACCCAGGCCGCAGATCACGCCATCGGCCAGGTCGGACAGGTATGAATGCCTCCGGAATGCTTCGCGGCGGTGGATGTTGGACAAGTGAACTTCGATGAAAGGCAGCGCGACCGCCGCCAGCGCGTCGCGCAAGGCGACGCTGGTGTGCGTCAGGCCACCTGGGTTGACCAGGATGAAATGGGTGCCATCGGTGCGCGCAGCGTGGATGCGGTCGATCAGCACGCCTTCATGGTTACTTTGCAGGCTGTGCAGCGCCGCGCCGGCATGTGCAGCCATCTGCGCCAGATCGGCGTCGATCTGCGCCAACGTGGTATGGCCATAGACCTGCGGCTCACGCGTGCCGAGCAGGTTCAGATTGGGGCCGTGAAGAACGAGGATGCTCATTGAAGACGCCAACTCTACGCCCATTTCAGGCATTTGCGCGGCGTTGGGCGCGCTTGGGCGGGTTTTACCCGAACTTCAGCTGGCTATCAGTTCAGGCCGGCCCAGCTGGCCAAGTTGGCGTAGTTTGTCTCCCCCAGATGCCGTTTCAAAGGCTTGCCGCTGGCGTCAAGCAGCACGGTGAAGGGCAGCGCACCTTGCGGATTGCCCAGCTTGCGGCTGAGTTCGGTGCCCTCGAAGCCCGCCAGCGCGATGGCGTAACCCACGGGCACGCGCGCCAGGAAGTCCCGCACCGGCTTCGGTCCGTCGATGGCCAGGCCCAAGACCTGCCAACCGCGGGCCGAAAAATCGCGATGGAAGCGGTCGAACTCGGGCATTTCCTTCACGCAGGGCGGGCACCAGGTGGCCCAGAAATTGATGATCAGGGGCTTGCCGCGCAGGCTGGCCAGCGCCAGCGCGCTGCCGTCGAGGCGAGCGAAGGACAGATCCCACAGGAACGCGGTTTCAGGGTCGGCAGGCGGCAGGGCATCGTCGGCAGACCTGCCGTCTTGGCGCCACAGCGCGCTGCCCAGGCCCACCGCCACGCCGGCCACGGCAACGCCACCCATCAACCACTTGCGGCGTGGGGAAGTCATGACGCATGCCCGGGTGCCATCAGGCGCTGCAGGGCCGGCAGGTCGCCGCGCCAGGTGCGGCCGCGCGCATCGGGTTTGAGTGCACCGCGCTGGTCATCGAGGTCGCGCAGGAACAGGTGCACGCTGACCACATCGCCCAGCGCGGCGCTGCGCTGGCCGACGGTCAGCACGTTCACTGGCTCGGTGCCGTGGCGTTCGATCGAACCGACGTCGTAGTCGACGCCGGCGTTGACCAGCATGATCTCGGCCGCCTTCGGGTCGTCGCAATACAGGTCCAGGTGCACAGTTGACCAGCGCGTGGCCGTGCCGCGCCAGGCCGCGCCCGAAAGATGCGGGCGAAACTCGGCCATGCGCTGCATCCACTGCAGGGCCACTTCGCGCAACGCCTGCAGTTCTGCGGGCTGGGTTTCGGCGCAGAACAGTTCAATGTGGCTGCGCACCTCGTCTTCCAGCTGCTCGTTGCTGGGCAGTTCAGCCTGCCGGGCACTGCGCCGGCCAAGGTCGCGGGCAGCACGCGTCTTGGCGGCTGGGTACTCCATGCCTTCTTCGACCACCAGCCGGGCGGCGGCAATCGCTATCTCTTCGGTCAAATTCGCAGACATGGCGGCATTGTCAGGGAAGCGCTACGTCCCCCATGCGCGCCTGGACAGCGCCAGACCGTCCCAGCAGGTAGGGCGAGCCCGGCCGTTGCTCGAAGCGCTTGGGCGCGGGCAGCATCACCGCCAGGCGCGCAGCCTGGGCCGGGCCCAACTTGCCGGCATCGGTGCGGAAATAGTGGCGCGCAGCGGCCTGGGCGCCAAAGATGCCTTCGCCCCATTCGACGTTGTTCAGGTAGATGCTCAGGATGCGCGGTTTGGACAGCAGCGCTTCCAGGTAGAAGGTCAGCAGCAGTTCTTGCGCTTTGCGCAGGGCGGTGCGTTCACCGCTGAGAAACAGATTCTTCGCGAGTTGCTGAGTGATGGTGGACCCGCCCACCAAGCGCACCGAGACCGGCCGCAATGGGTTGGGTCGCTTGGACGGCTGACTTTGCCGCGTTTGCTGCGCCTGTTGCCGCTGCTGTTGCCGCTGCTGTTGCCGCTCGGCCCGCGCTTCGTTCTTCTGGTTGCGCTGCCAGGCCTTTTCGATCGCGTCCCATTCAACGCCGCTATGGTCGCTGAAGCCGGCGTCTTCGCTGGCGATGACGGCGCGCTTCAGGTTGGCGGACAGCGCGGCGTCATCGACCCAGTCCTGCGACCAGAGAATGTGGCCCTGGCTTGTCAGCAAGCGCCAGGCTTCGCTGCGCTGGAAGCTTGTGGACTGCGGGTCGATGACGTTCATCAACGCGATGCGGGCGATGAAAACAAGCTGCAGGCACAGCGTGCACAGCAGCAGCAGGCCCAGCAGGCGCAAGCCGTGGCGCAGCCAAGGGCGTCTTGTGGCCGTCACGAGGCGTCCAAAGCCACAACTTGCGCCCGCAACTGCCGCAGCACCGGCGCCGTCTGGGGCCGCACGCCGCGCCACAGCATGAAGGCTTCGGCCGCCTGTTCCACCAGCATGCCCAGGCCGTCACGGGCCTGCGCACCGGCGGCATGCGCCCAGGCCAGGAAGGGGGCGGCGGCAGCGCCGTACATCAGGTCGACGACTCTGGCGCCTGGGGCCAGAACAGCCGCGTCGACGGGTGACGTCTGCCCGGCCAGGCTGCTGGCACTGGCGTTGATGACGATGTCGAAAGGCCCGTGCGCCTTCGCCTGGCCCAAGGCCTGCGCCAGCGTGCAGGCCGCCAGCGGTACCCCATGCAACGCCGCCCAGGCCTGGTGGCGCTGCACCAGGGCCTGGGCCTTGTCCAGGCTGCGATTGGCCAGCACCAGGCATGCCGGTTGCGCGGCCAACAGCGGGCCCAGCACACCCGCACCCGCGCCACCGGCACCCACCAGCAGCAGCCGGGTGCCGGCCAGCGGCCAGCCGGCGGCGCCTTGCAGGTCGCGCACCAGGCCCACGCCGTCGGTGTTGTCGGCCAGCCAGCCACCGGCGTCGAAGCGCAGCGTATTGGCAGCGCCAGCCAGCCGCGCGCGGTCGGTGGCCACAGCCGCCAGGGCCAGAGCGTCGAACTTGAAGGGCACGGTGACGTTGCAGCCTTGGGCCCCGTTGTCTGCAAAACCACGCACGGCAGCGGCAAAACCGTCCAGCGCACAGGCCAGTCGACAGTAATCCATCATTTGTCCGGTCTGCGCCGCAAAAGCAGCGTGGATGGCCGGGCTGCGGCTGTGCGCCACAGGGTGGCCGATGACGGCGTAGCGGTCGGGCATGGTGGACATCAGGGGGCAGGGATAGTCAGCGCCGCACGGCCGCCCGAAGGCGTTGACGCGCCCCCTCGGGGGCAGCGAACGAAGTGCGCGTGGGGGGCCAAAAATCGAGCGCCGCACGGCCGCCCGAAGGCGCTGACGCGCCCCCTCGGGGGGGCAGCGAACGAAGTGAGCGTGCGGGGCCAAAAATCGAACGCCGCATGGCCGCCCGAAGACGCTGACGCGCCCCCTCGGGGGGCAGCGAACGAAGTGAGCGTGGGGGCCCGTTCATCGCCCTTTCATCGCCCGCTCAAGGTGGTCTGCAATTCGTCGTCGCGCGTGAAGCGGAATCGCGATGTGACGACGATCTGGTCAGCCTGGGCGCGCATGGCGGTGCTGAAAGGGCCGAAGGGCGCGGACGCACGCACGATGGCCAAGGCTTGCTGGTCCAGGGCCCGGCTGTTCGACGGCTTGACGATGTCGGCTTCAATCACCTGGCCGTTGGCGTCAACGGTGACGTTCATCGTCAGATCGCCATAGAGCTTGGTGCCATTGGATTCAGGGAAATTGCGCGTGCCGCGGTCTTCGATGCGGCGCCGCAGTGCGTCGTAGTACAGGGCATAGACCTCTTCGCGCGTGGCCGGGCTGATGTAGCGCTTCTTCGGGCGCGCGTTTTCTTCGTTCACGCGCTTTTCAATCGCAGCCAAAAGGCGCAGCAACTGGCGGCGGCGTTCGTCTTGCTCGCGCTGCTCACTCGTCGCACCGTCGCGGCTGGGGTTGGGGTTGGGCAGCGGCAAGCTGGCCACCTCGCGCCTAATCTGCGTCAGCAGGGCCTGCTGTTCCTGCTGCAGTTGATCGACGCGGCGGCGCGCTTCGTCAGCCGCGTCGCCCATTTGCTGCAGCGTGTCGGGCGGCAGTGGCGACGTGGCCCGGCCTTCGTCAGCGTTGCCACCGCCCTGCAGATTCGCCTGCGCAACGGCCTGGGCCTCGTCTGGCGCCTGGCTGGACCGGGCGTTCACCAGCACCACTTCCAGCGGCTCGTCGCGAAAGACGCGGTCAAAGGCCTGCGGGTTGACGAAGCGAACCAAACCCAGGGCGCCATGCGCCACGACTGAAACCAGCAGGGCCAGGTGAAGGGTGTTCAGGCGCAGACCTGTCATGGCAGGGACAACGCGGTGGGTTGGGTTGGGAGGATAGGACGCGGCGCGATGCCGGCGTCAGGCCGCGCCGCTGTTGGCAGCGCCAGCTTCGGCAGGCGCTTCGGCAGAGGCTTCGGCAGGCGCTTCGGCCAGATCGTCTTCACCAATCGCCAATTTGAGCCCGCCCACGGCTTCGGTCTCGTCCGAATCGTCCCCGGCGGGGTTTTCCGGCCCCGCCGCAGAGGGCGCGTCCAAACGCGACAGCAAGGTGGCGTGCAGTTCCAGCGTCAGCAAGTCGACCCCGGCCACACGTGCGCGCACCTTGACCCCGCGCGGCAGGCTTTCTGTGCCGCCGACGCGGAAAACCAGGGGCAGCGTGTCGGCACGCACCAGGCCGTCCTTCATCACCGCGCCGTCGAGCTCAGTCACCTCGTTCTGTTGCAGCCACTTCAGCGTCCACCAGCGTTCGATGGCGTTCTGGAAGTCGTTGTAAGCGGCGTAGGCGGTATCGAAGCCGCTGATGATGGCAAACAGCGCTGCGTCCTTGGGCTTGAAGGGGGCGGCCAAAGCGGCGGTTCGGCCATGGCGCACACAGGCCACGATCTGCCACTGGTTGACAAGGTCGACATAACGGCGCAGCGGCGACGTAGCCCAGGTGTACTGGGCCACCCCCATGCCGGCGTGCGGCGCCGCCCGCGTGCCCATCTTCACCTTCACGCCCGGCAGCAGGCTGGCCTGGCTGCGGTAGATGCCGGGCACGCCGTGGTCGGCCAGCATGCCGCCCCAGGTGCTGTTGGCCAGGATCATGGCTTCAGCCACCATCAGGTCCAGCGGCGCGCCGCGCTGGCGGGTGCTGATGTGCACGCGTTCCTGGCCCGTGGGTTCGCCGTCGTGGCCTTCAGCATGGCCCTCAGCCTGGCCATCGCGTTCGAGCTTGAAGTTGTAGTCGGGCCGGTTGAAGGTCTCGGGCTTGCCGCGCACCACTTCGCGCCGGGCCTTCAAGGCCTGCGCCAGGCGGAAGGCGAAAGCCAGTTCGGGCGCGAAGGCATAGTCGGCCGGCGCCTGCCCGGTCAGGCTGGCTTCGGTGACGACTGCATCCAGCCGGTCGTGGCGCAGGTTGGCCGCTATCGGCACGCGTTCGATCTTCGATTCGCTGCTGCGCACTTCCAGCGTGGCTTCGTCCAGCGTCACGTACAGGCTGACAGCCGGGCAGTCACGGCCTTCGGTCAGCGTGTAGGCGCTGACCACGCTGTCGGGCAGCATGGTGATCTTCCAGCCCGGCATGTAGACGGTGGACAGGCGGTCGCGCGCCAGCTTGTCGATCGGTGTGTCTGGCGCCACGGCCAGCGAAGGCGCGGCGATGTGGATGCCGAAGACCACCGTGCCCGTGCCCAGGCCCTGCACCGACAGCGCGTCGTCGATCTCGGTCGTCTGCGAATCGTCGATCGAGAAGGCCTGCACCGCGGCCAGCGGCAATTCGTCCTTGATGGGCGGTGCCGTCAGGGCCGGAAAACCGGTGCCCTGCGGGAAGGTTTCGAACAGGAAACGCTTCCAGTGGAATTGGTACGGGCTGTCGATGGCGCCGGCATTCTTCAACAGGTCCAGCGGCGCGCGGTGGCTGCGCCTGGCGGCTTCGACCACGGCCTTGTATTCAGGGCCGTTCTTGTCGGGCTTGAACAGAATGCGGAACAGCTGTTCCCGCACCGGCACCGGGCACTGGCCGGCGGCCAGTTCAGTGGCCCAGGCCTCGATCTGCAGCGCCTGCTGGCGTTTGCGTTCGATGCCCAGCAAGGCAGCCTTGACGATGTCTTCCGGCGCCTTCTTGAAATTGCCCCGCCCCAGGCGGCGGAAGTAGTGCGGGGCCTCGAACAGGCGCAGCAGGGTGGCGGCCTGCTGGTCAGCGCCGGCCTTGGCGCTGAAGTAGTCGCGCGCCAGCTCGGCGAAGCTGAACTCGCCTTCGGGCGCAAATTCCCAGGCCAACTCGAGTTCGATGCTGGGTGCCAGGGCCGCGGCCTGGGCCAGCAGTTCGGCCGGGGCGGGCTGGTCGAAGCGCAGCATCACGGCCGCAGCTTTGACCTTCACGCGCTTGCCGGAGTCGAGTTCGACCTGCATCGAGGCATCGGCCTCGGACATCACGCGGCCGGCGTGAAACTTCCCGGCGTCTTCATAGAGGGCGTAGCGCATGTTGTGGATTGTCGCCGCTCAATTCAGGCCCAGTTCTGCGACCACAAAAGGCAACCGGGCTTCGAAGTCAGATATCGCATGGTCGCCGCCTGGCAGCACCCGCAGCCGGCTGCCGGCGTAGCGGGCCGCCATCTCGCGCCAGTCCAGCACCTCGTCGCCCTGGGTGATGAGGCCGCTGTAGCGTTCAGGGCGCGTGACGGCCGGCGGCGTGAGTGCGCGCAGTTCTTCGACGAATTCAGGGCGGAAAAAGAAACGCTCGTTCGCGTCGTGAAAGGCTGTCTGTTCGCCGATGTAAGCCGCCAGGTCGCGCGCCGGGGCCACAGCCGGGTTCAGCAGCAGGGCCGGCCAGCCGCGCTGTTCAGCCAGCGCGGTGGCGTAGAAGCCGCCGAGCGAACTGCCGACGACCACCGACGTCTCGTCGGGCCAGCCCGCGGTGCCGGCCAGCACCAGGGCCATGGCAGCGTGCGGCGACGGCGGCAACTGCGGGCACCAGGTCTGCACATCGGGCCGGTTCTGGGCCATCCAGCCCAGCAGGAGCTGTGCCTTGGACGAACGCGGCGAAGAGCGAAAGCCGTGCAGGTACAGCAGATGCGTGGGCGCGGGCATGAACAGGGGAAGCGGGGTGGGATGGGATGGTGCCGCAGTCTATCGGCGCACGGGTGCGGAGTGCGGAGTGCAGGTGCGGGTGCGGGTGCGGGTTGCACGTGCGAATTGCGCATGCGGAATGCGGGTGCGGAGCGGGCGGCCTGCAAGCGCCGCCGAGGGCGCGCAGAATCCAGGTTCGCCCCGGTCTTTCTGCGGCATCGAGTGCAGCCAGCCATCGCTGGCGCCTGCCGTTCCACCCCAACCCTGGTCCAGTCTTCCGTGAACGACACTTTTCAACGATTTCCTGGCCGCCCGGCCGCTATTGCCGCCGCTGTTGCCGCCGCTGTTGCCCTGCTCGGCCTGACCGGGTGCGCCACCACGGCCGTCCCCGGTGCAGCCCCTGTTGCCACCCCTGTTGCCACCCCTGTCGCCACCCCCAAACCCGCCGTCACCCCGGCCCCAGCGGCAGCGCCCGCTGCCGGCGGCGCTGCTGCTGCTGCGGCCGCCGGCACCACGCCAGGCGCAGCGCCCGCGGCGCGGCCGGACCCCGCGGCCCCGCGGCCCTTTGCCGATGTGTCCAAAGACGCCACGCGCCAGGACGGCTTCGTGCCCGTCTGGCGCAAGGACGAAAAGGTCTGGCTGGAAATCACCCCCGAGCGCCTGAACAAACCGCTGCTGTTCACCGTCAACATCAGCCAGTCCGTCGGCGAACGCGGCCTGTACGCCAGCGCCATGGCACGTGACTGGCTGGTCGAATTCCGCCGCGTCGGCAGCCAGGTTCAGGTGTTGGCGCGCCAGCTGGCCTTCCGGGCCGGCAGCGACCCGGCTTCGGCCCGCGCTGTGGCCGAAGGCTTCAGCGACAGCCTGGTGGCCGCCGCCGCAGTTGCCAGCGCTCCGCACCCTGAACGCAAGTCGGTGCTGATAGACGCCAGCTTCCTGCTGGCCGACATCGCCGGCACCAGCACCCAGCTGGAGGCGGCCTTCAGGCTGCCCTTCAGCGTCGACAGGGCGAATTCGTCGTTCGAGAGCACGCGCGCCGAACCCGGGCTCACAACCCTGGCGGTCAAGGTGCATTACGCCGTGCCGCGCATTCCGGCCCCGCCGCTGCTGCCGCCGGGCGCGCCAGCACCCATGACGCCGCCGCCGCCGCGTACCACGCCCGACGCCCGCAGCCTGTTCATCACCTACGTCTACAACTTCCGCGAACTGCCGGCCCAGCCCATGGCCACGCGGCTGGCCGACCCGCGCGTGGGCTTCTTCACCGACAGCTACACCGACCTGTCCAACGACCTGAAGCCGAACAACCGCGTCGACGTCATCACGCGCTGGCGGCTGGAAAAGAAAGACCCGCAGGCGGCGATGAGCGAACCCGTCCAGCCCATCACGTTCTGGCTGGACCGCAACATTCCGCAGCGCTACCGCGGCGCGGTGACGGCCGGCATCCTGGAATGGAACAAGGCTTTTGAGCGCATCGGCTTCAAGAACGCCATCGTCGCCGTGCAGCAGCCCGACGACGCCAACTTCGACACCATGGATGCCAGCCACGCCTCTGTGCGCTGGTTCCAGGGTGCCGACGTCGGCTTTGCGCAAGGCCCGAGCCACACCGACCCGCGCACGGGCGAAATTCTGGACGCCGACATCCGCATGTCAGACGTCTTCGGCCGCGGCGCCCGTCGGCTGGTACGCGAAGACAGTTTCGGCTTCGGCGAAGCGCCGGCCTGGCGCACGGCGCTCAACACGCTGTGGGGCCAGAATGCCAGCAACCACTGCACTTTCGCCGCCGAAAGCGGCCAGGAACTGGGCTTCGCGATGGACCTGCTGGAAGCGCGCGGCGATGTCGAACCCGACAGCCCCGAAGCCGAGAAGCTGGCCCAGGATTACGTCAAGGACGTGATTGCGCACGAAGTCGGCCACACCCTGGGCATGCGGCACAACTTCCGCGCCAGCACCACGGTCACCCAGGCCGAGCTGAAAGACAAGAATCTGGCTGCCGCGCGCGGCATCAGCGGTTCAGTGATGGACTACAACCCGTTCAACCTGTCGCTGGCCGGCGAAGCCGAGCGCGAGCCCACCATGACGGGACTGGGCACCTACGACTACTGGGCCATCGAATACGCCTACAAGCCCGTGACCGCGGGCAAGGAAGCCGCAGAGCTGAAGGCCATCCTGGAGCGCAGCCGCACCGACCCGAGCCTGGCCTTCGCCGACGACGGCGACGTGTTCACTGCGCTGGACCCGCGCATCAACCAGTTCGACCTGGGCGAAGACCCGCTGGCCTTCGCCCAGCGCCGGGTGGCCCTGAGCAAGGAACTCTGGGCGCGTGTGCAGGAACGTGGCATCAAGCCTGGCGACGACGCGCTGCGCCTGCGCCGCAGCTTGTTGTCGGGCCTGAACCAGATCAGCCGCACGCCGGCCATGGCCGCCAAATACGTCGGCGGCATGTATACCGAACGCGACATCCAGGGCACGGGCAAGGTGGGTTTCAAGCCCGTCGAACCGGCCACGCAGCGCCAGGCACTGAAGTTCTTGAACGAGCAGATCTTTGCTACCGACAGCTTCCGCTTCAAGCCGGAATTCCTGGCCAGCCTGACGCCGGACTATGTCGAATTCCAGCGCTCGCTGGTGTCCATCCCGCAGGCCGTGCTGACGCTGCAGACCCAGGCCCTGGACAGCCTACTGGCCCCGGGCACCGCCCGCCGGCTGCTGGAACTGCCGCTGTACCTGCCGCAGGCCGAACAGCGCAGCGCCCTTTCGCTGAACGAGGTCTATGCCACCGTGCAGGGCGCGATCTGGAGCGAACTGAAAACCGGCAAGGACATCGACCCGATGCGCCGCAACCTGCAGCGCGAACACCTGAAGCGCCTGCAGACGACCCTGACGCGCCCGAACCCGGCCCTGCCAGCAGACGCTATCAGCCTGACGCGCCTGCAAGCCGGCGAACTGCAGGTCCAGCTGCGTACCGCGGCGGCCAAGCCCGGCTTGACGGTGGAGAACAAGGCCCACCTGCAGGAAGCGCTGGCGAAGCTGACCGAAGCGCTGCGCGCCACCCTGCAGCGCGGGTGACCCAGCAGCGCAGATCGGCGCGCAACCCAGGCCACCGCCGCGGAACCGGCTCTGGCGGGCCGCTGGCGGGCGGCCCCCCGGGGGTAGCGAGCGTTAGCGAGCTTGGGGGCTCAATGCCTGCAACAGCTTCGCGTGCACGCCCCCGAAGCTGCCATTGCTCATGCACAGCACATGGTCGCCCGGTCGCGCCACTTTCGCCACGGCGGCGACCAGGGCGTCAACCTGGTCCAGCACCTGGGCCGTCTTGCCCAGGGGGGCCAGGGCTTCGGCGGCGCTCCAGCCGTAGTCCCCCTGCAGGCAGAAGCTGAGGTCGGCCTCTTCCAGCGCCCAGGGCAACTGGGCTTTCATCGTGCCCAGCTTCATGGTGTTCGATCTGGGCTCGAAGACGGCCAGGATGCGGGCGTCGGGGCCGATCTTGCGGCGCAGGCCGTCTACCGTCGTACGCATCGCCGTGGGGTGGTGCGCGAAGTCGTCGTAGACGGCCACGCCGGCCACTTCGCCGCGCAGTTCCATGCGCCGGCGCACGTTCTCAAACCGGCCCAGGGCCTGCGTGGCCACGTCAGGGGTGACGCCCAGGTGTTCAGCGGCGCCGATGGCGGCCAGCGCGTTCATCTGGTTGTGTTCGCCTTGCAGCGCCCATTCAACGCGGCCCAGCTTCAGGCTGCCGCGCAACACGTCGAAGGCGTGCGGCTCGCCGCGGGCGCACAGGCCACCGGGTTCTTCACGCTTGGTGCCGAAGCGCAGCACCTCGCTCCAGCAGCCGCGCTGCAACACGCGTTGCAATGCCTGATCTCGGGCGTTGACCACCAAGCGGCCGCTGGCCGGCACGGTGCGCACCAGGTGGTGAAACTGCGTTTCGATGGCGGCCAGGTCCGGGAAGATGTCGGCATGGTCATGTTCCAGGTTGTTCAGCACGGCGGTGCGTGGCCGGTAGTGCACGAACTTGCTGCGCTTGTCGAACAGCGCGGTGTCGTATTCGTCGGCCTCGATGACGAAGGGCGCCGTCCCGTGGCTTGGCGGGCCCGCATTTAACTTTCCCAAGCGCGCCGAGATGCCGAAGTTTTGCGGCACGCCGCCCACCAGAAAGCCGGGCTGCAGGCCCGCGCATTCCGCAATCCAGGCCAGCATCGACGTCGTCGTGGTCTTGCCGTGCGTGCCGGCCACGGCCAGCACATGGCGGCCCTGCAAAACATGTTCAGCCAGCCACTGCGGGCCGCTGGTGTAGGCGCTGCCGGCGTCGAGCAGGGCTTCCATCAGCGGGTTGCCGCGTTTGACCACATTGCCGATGACGAAGATGTCGGGCTTCAGCGCCAGTTGGTCGGCGCCGAAGCCTTCGATCAGGTCGATGCCCAGGGCTCGCAGCTGGTCGCTCATCGGGGGGTAGACCCCGGCGTCACAGCCGGTCACGCGGTGGCCTGCCTCGCGCGCCAGGGCCGCCAGGCCACCCATGAAGGTGCCGCAAATGCCCAGGATGTGGATGTGCATGTGCATGCCGCAGGATTCTAGGAGCCGCAGGCCAGAAACTGGGACAAAGAACCCGGTAGCGGGATCGGACACAAGAAACTCAGCTGCCTCTGCTAGCGTTGTGCCATGACCCCGTTCCCCGCTTTCGCCGGCTTCCCGGCTATCGCCACCAGCCCCTGGGCTTACCCGATGCTGGAGTCGCTGCACATCGTGGGCGTGGCGCTGTTGCTGGGCAGCCTGGTGCTGCTGGAACTGCGGGTCTGGGGCCATGCAACCGACATCGCCATCGTGCCCTTGGCGCGGCTGGCCCTGCCCGTTACGCTGGCCGGCTTCTGTGCCCTGGCGCTGTCGGGCCTGCTGATGTTTGCCGCCGCGCCAGGCGAAATGTTGGCCAACCGCCTGTTCGTCATCAAGATGGGGCTGGTGATGCTGGCCGGGCTGAACGCCGCCTGGTTCCACGCCCGCCACAGCCTGCGGCTGATGGACACCACGGCCCGGCTGCAGACCCTGGTCTCGCTGGGGCTGTGGTTGACCGTCATCATCTGCGGGCGCTGGATCGCCTATGTCTGAGCGCTAGGCTCCAAGCGCCGCCCCTGGTGCATGCCTGAAAGGACTATTCATATGTACAGACGCCACCTGCTGTTGGCTGCCGGCGCCAGTTTCGTTCCCGCAGCCTGGGCGCACCACGGCTGGAGCAGCTTCGACCTGGCCCGCCCGCTGTACCTGGAGGGCCGCGCCGCCAACGTGGCCTGGCGCAACCCGCACGCCGAACTGATACTGGAACTGCCAGCCAGCCTGAAGCTGCCCGACGACCTGGCCAGCCGCTCGGTGCCGGCCCAGAGTGCCAATGTCGATGGCGCAGCCCTGCTGAAGGCCGCCCAGCTGCCCACGCGCAAAGACAGCCGCTGGGCCATCGAGCTGGCCCCGCTGCCGCGCATGAACGCCTGGGGCGTGCCCGAGATCAAGAACGGCGACAGCCTGGCCTTGCTGGGCTTCACTTTCGCCGGCGAAAAGGGCGAAGCCATCCTGCGCTGCGAATACCTGTTCGTCGGCGGCAAGACCTACGGCTTGCGGTCTTCGCCAGCCTGAATCGCTTCAGCCGCCGGGGCGCCTGAGGGCGTTCAGTGCCACCAGCGGCGCAGCGCGCGCAAAAAGGTGGCGACGATGCCCGCCCAGTCGACAACGTCTGCAGGTTGGGTGCGCTGGCGGCCGATGGTGGTGTCGGCTTCGGCCTGCATCTCGCGCGCACGTTCGCGCTGGCGCTGCAGCCCGCCTGACTGCGCTTCAAGCCGCTGCGCCACCACATGCGGCGCCGGCTTGTCGGCATGCGCCAACAGCTCTGGACCGATGGCGCTGACCAGGCGCCAGGCCTCGGCCAGGCCGGGCGTGGCCACCGTGGCCTGGCATTGCGGGCAGGTCCAGCCGGCGTCTTCAGGCAGGGGCGAGCCGCAGGCCTGGCAGCCCAGGGCGCCGGCGCGGCCACGTGCGCCGTGCACGGCGTGGCGGCGGGTCGCGCCTTCGGGGTCCAGCGCTTGCGCCAGCCGCGCGACGTCGAAAATCGAAGGCACGCTGTGGCACCAGGGGCAACGGGCGTCGCCCGGTCCGACACTGCCGCCACAGTTCACGCAATGGATGGCGCCATCGCGCTGCAGCGCGCGGTGGCGGTCGACCGAGCTCATCGGCCGCAACAAACCCTTTTCAGACAGGAATTGCGCAAACGACTGGTAGGCGCCGTGGCGCTGCACGCATTCCAGTTGTTGCGACTTGCCCCAGCGTGTCTGGTTGTGCACCACCCGCACGGCGCCCTGGCAACGCGGGCATGGCGGGCTGGGCTGCAGGGGCTGGTGGGCCAGAGTCTGGGCGGTGGCCATTTCGCCCACCAGGGCCAGCAGGCTGGTGCCGGTCAGGCGCGCGGCTTCGATGGCGTCGAACCAAACCAGATGGCAGGGCGCGCACAGGTCGATGTCGACCCGGCTGCCGTAATGCCCCGCCAGCCGCAAGGCGTTGAATGCACCGCCGCAGTTGCCGCAGTTGCCGCAGCGTAGGGCTGGCGGTGACATGCGGCGGACTCTGGCTGGCGTCAGACGCGCAGGGCTTCGGCCGCTGCGGCCACCGTGGCTGCGATGTCGGCTTCGGTGTGCGCTGCGCTGACGAAGCCGGCTTCGTACAACGCCGGGGCCAGATACACGCCGCGTTGCAGCATGCCGTGGAAGAAGCGGTTGAAGCGCTCTTTGTCGGTGGCCATCACGACGCCGTAGTTCTGCGGCAATTCGTTCGTGAAGAAGAAGCCGAACATGCCGCCTTCGCTGTCGCCGACGAACGGTACGCCAGCGTCCTGCGCCACCTTGGTCAGCCCAGCCACCAGCGACTGCGTGCGCGAGCCCAATGCTTCATAAAAGCCGGGCTTGCTGATTTCCTTCAGCGTAGCCAGGCCGCAAGCCGTGGCCACCGGGTTGCCGCTGAGCGTGCCGGCCTGGTAGACCGGGCCCAGCGGCGCCAGCTGCGACATCACCTTCTTCGAGCTGCCGAATGCCGCCAGCGGCATGCCGCCACCGATGACCTTGCCGAACACGCTCATGTCGGGCTCAAAACCCGGGATGAGCTTGGCGTAGACGCTCTGCGCACCGCCCAGGGCAACGCGAAAACCCGTCATCACTTCGTCGAACGCCAGCATCGCGCCATGTTGCGTACAGAGCTCGCGCAGCCGCTTCATGAAGGGCACGCTGGCGCGCACGAAATTCATGTTGCCGCAGATGGGTTCGATCATCACGCAGGCGATTTCGTCGCCCTGCGCCTTGAAGCAGGCTTCCAGTTCTTCGATGTTGTTGTATTCCAGAACCAGGGTGTGCTGCACCACTTCTGGCGGCACGCCGGCACTGGTGGGGTGGCCGAAGGTGGCCAGCCCTGACCCGGCCTTGACCAGCAGCGCGTCGGCATGGCCGTGGTAACAGCCTTCGAACTTGACGATCTTGCTGCGCCCGGTGGCACCACGCGCCAGCCGGATGGCGCTCATACCGGCCTCGGTGCCGCTGCTGACCAGACGTACCTGTTCGACGCTGGGCACGATGTCGATGATGGCTTCGGCCAGTTGCACTTCACGTTCGGTGGGCGCACCGAAACTGAAACCGTCGGCCGCCGCCTGATAGACAGCGTCCAGCACCGCCGGGTGCCCATGGCCCAGGATCATCGGCCCCCAGCTGCCGATGTAGTCAACGTACTTCGCGCCCTCGGCGTCCCACATGTAGGCGCCCTGCGCGCGCTGAATGAAACGCGGCGTGCCGCCCACGGCGCGAAAAGCGCGCACAGGAGAATTGACACCGCCAGGAATGACGCCCTGCGCCCGCAAAAAAAGTTGTTCGTTAGTGGCCATGTTGTCTCTGTTGATCCAAGATTCCCGCCGCGGAACCGGCTCTGCCGGGCCGCTGGCGGACGCCCCCTCGGAGGGCAGCGAGCGCCAGCAAGCGTGGGGGCTCAGTTTCTGGGGGTCAGTGAATGCGGCGCGGTGCGCCTTTGTTGCTCTTGCCTTCGTCGAAACCTTCAGGGCCGCCCGCACCACCGGCGCCGCCCAGGTCGCCGCCTTCGCCTTCGCCTTCACCCTCTTCCGGCCCGGGCAAGGCCCAGAAGAAGCGGTCGGGGACGATGTTGCCCATGCCGGGGCGAAAGCCCGCGTCCAGACTCTGGTCGAGGAAGCTCAGTGCCTCGCCAACGGCGGCCTGCAGTTCGCTGCCAGCAGCCAGCAAGGCGGCCAGGGCGGCCGACAGCGTGTCGCCAGCACCCGTGAAGCCCGCGTCAAAGCGTTCGAACTTCTCGCCCGTCAGCGCGCCCTGCGGCGAAGCCAGCACGTTGTCGATAAAGCTTTCAGTGCCCTGGGCAGAGGTCTTGGACGGCAGCATGATGCCGGTGACCAGCACATAGCGCGTGCCATGTTCGCCCGCGGCCACCGCCAGTTCGCGCGCCGAGGGCGGGCGTTCGCTGTCCCAGTCGGGCAACAGAAAGTCTTGCAGCGTCTTGTGGTTGCCCACCAGCACTTCGGTGGCGGGCAGGATCAACTCGCGGAAGGCGTCGAGGTAAGGCTGAAGCTGGTCTTCTTCCAGCCAGGACAGGCTGGGCATGTAGCTGACCAGGGGCACGTCGGTGTAGTCGCTCAGCACCTCGGCCACGGCGCTGACGCCGTCGGCCGAGCCCAGAAAGCCCACCTTCCAGCCGGCGACGGTGACGTCTTCGAGGATGGTGCGCGCTTGTTCAGCCACCACTTCGGCGTCGATCGGGTGGTGGTCGAAGGTGTCGGCGGTGTCACGCATGACGATCGACGTCACCACCGGCAGGGCATGGGCACCCATGGCGGCAATCGTGGCAACGTCGCCTGCGGTACCGGTGGCGCCGCTGGGGTCGGTGGCGTTGAAGCTCATCACGCAGGCAGGGGCCGGTGGCTCGATGCCGGGGTCGGTGGGTTCCGTGGCCGTGGCGGGTTGGGGGTTCATGGATCGGGCCTCGGAGGCGAGCTCGGAAAGTTCGGTGCTACTTCAGTACGGCTTAGTTAGGGCTTCGGTACTACGTTTTGCTGCCCACAAATGCTCCTTTTCTGAGGAATGCGGGTGGCTAGAATCGTTCACCATTGTAGTGAGTTGACTGAGACATCGTGACTGAACACCGTACCTGGATGTGCCTGATCTGTGGCTGGATCTACGATGAATCCGTTGGCGACCCCGAACATGACATTCCACCCGGCACAGCCTGGTCGGATGTCTCAATGAACTGGACCTGCCCGGAATGTGGTGCTCGCAAGGAAGACTTCGAGATGGTCCAGATATAGCCCCTGACCCGGGCAGCGCGTTTCTGCGCTGCGCACGGCTGCCGCTCGAGGAGAAGACCGCTTGGAAAGCCTGATGTCCGACGCGGGGGCGATAGCCGACGACCGCCATGCACTGGTAGGTTCCAACGACCACCACACTCTTGGCGGTGTCGTGGCTGGCGCCAAGGTGCTGGTCATTGACGACAGCAACACCATTCG
>JBBQAW010000025.1:0-24568 GCA_038316815.1 Burkholderiales bacterium | reverse complement strand
GGCCGGCTGATCGAGACCGGGCGCAAGCTGATCCTGGGATTGGGAGCCAGCGACAGAGCAGCGAAAGTCTTCGGGCAAATGCATCTGGCGCTTGCCGGCGCAACGTAGCCAGCACACCCCCCGAACCGAAGTCACGGATCCGGAAAAATCGCAATCGGCGAAGGTCGCGGCGTGGTCACGGACTTGTCGAACCGTCGGTGCATCGACATTCGAACCACCAAACGAGCGGACAGCGCGGGTCCTGGCGAGCATTTGCGCAACGGGGTACCAATTGCGCCCTGAATTACGCGAGCAATGGCTGCAGACGGTTGCTCTCAGCCAGTTTGGTCACGGATTCAGGATGCTGTCCTACGAAGAGGACATCGATACGCCCAGCGATCACCTGCACTTGGTGACGTTCGTGTCCGCCAGTTGACTGCCGGTTCATTGCAAAGGCTGGGCCAACCCGTATTGCTCGCGTGGCAATCGCAGATCGTGGTAATTCCTCTTCGCTACCCATGCAGGGGGGTGATTACTTCGTCACCACCCGTTGGCGAGATTAAAGGGCCCCTCGTCGCTTCGTGTGGAACGTAACATCCACATCCACATCCACAGCTGCCGGCGGTCACCCTTATCCCCGCCCTTCCCGCCAGCGGGAAGGGGGCGAGTCGCCCTCTGCCGTCAGGGTCGCAAGGCGGACGGTCGCGTCAAGGCGAAGCCCTTCGGGTGCCCTGCGGGCAGCCTTGACCCGACCATCCGCCCCGGGAGAATCGGCAGGTTGACGCTGTTGCGTTCCACACGAAACGACGAGGGACCATCCATGGGCATCGGAGTTTTGCGTATGCCCAGAACCCGGTCTCTCGACAGTCGGGCCAGCGCCGAATTGGACTAAGGGTCAGGCGAGCATATGACCGCGCAGAAAGTACTGATGGCCGAGCCACAGGAAGATCAATAAACGATCTCCACGTTGAATCTCGCGGCACCGTATTCCTCGCAGTCTGCAGCAGGACAGGTCCTCAGGCTGCCCAGCAGCAGAGGCGTGCTTCGCGTCCAGCGAGCCGCCACCTCAGCACCCCACTCACCGGTCGGAAGTTTGAGAAAAATGTAATTGCGCTCCTGGCTCAGTTCGCTGTAGTCGCGCGGCTGCGCGCTCACGATGACGAGAAACTCTTCCTGGCCTGCGGGTTCGGACACATCCAATGCCCAGCTTGGTTGCGGCAGTGCTAAGGTCTGACCGGCACGAATCCGGTTGTCGCTGGCAGCCGCATTAGGGAATAGCAGCATCAAAGAACCATCGGGCCCGAGAACCAGCACCTGCACATAGCCTTCTCGGGACGATGTGACATTGAAGCTGAGTTGGTCGCGCCCGATGCGAAAGGTCGGCTGTGCGGCGCTGGCCTGCAGTTTGAAGTTGCCAACCTGTCCAGCCATTACCCGATTGAATTCGTCGCTAATCTCAAACGATCGGGTTGCAGCGCTGGCCGCTGGCTCAGCCCGGCTGACTGGCGTACTGGCCGCCGTGGCAACGGGTGAAGTAGGTAATGCGCCATGGCTGCCGACGAACCAGAACCCTGCTCCAACGATTCCGACCAGGCCCGCAGCGACAGCACCGACGAGCAGCGGCTTGCGCGAAGCTCGCCCCGCCGATGTGGTTGCAGGCGCGAACGGCGTGTCGGTTGCACGCAGCGGCGGCAGCCCCAGATCAGATCGCAATGCGGCGGCACTGGCGGTGCGCGCGTCCGGGCGCACCACCAGCGCACGGTCGATGGCACGCAGGAAGTCGTCGCTGTAGCGCCCAGCCGCGCTTTGCGCCAACGGCACGAAGTTGTCATTAAGCAGCCGACCAACCGAGGTCGGCGGCGTTTTGCCCATGATGGCGAAGTGCACCAAAGCCGCCAGCGCGTAGATGTCGGTCCACGCGCCTTGCTTCATGTCGGGCACCTCGGCATACTGCTCGACAGGGGCGAATCCGGGCTTGAGGATGACCGTCAGGGCCTGTGTCATGTCGCCTATCACTCGGCGCGCGGCGCCGAAGTCCAGCAGCAACGGGCGCTCGCTGCCAGCCAGCAGGATGATGTTGTCGGGTGCGATGTCGCGGTGGAAGCAGTTGCCAGCGTGGATCACCGCCAGCGCCTCTGTCAGCGGCGCCAGCAACTGCATCAACCAGGCTTCTTCGGGCGGCTCTTGCATGCGCCGCAGCGTGTCTTTCAGGGTCACCCCTTCGTACAGCGGCATGACCATGTAGGCCGTGCCGTTTGCTTCCCAAAAACGGTACACCTTGACCAGCGAAGGATGATCGAACTGCGCCAGCAAACGAGCCTCGTTGACGAAGCTCTTCAGACCGATGTTGAAGGTTTCACGATGGCGCTCAGAGCGCACCCGCACTTCAGTGGTCCCGGCGCGGGCAGACAGTGAAGCTGGCATGTATTCCTTCAGCGCTACCCGACGCTGTAGTGAATGATCCCAAGCGACGTAAACGATACCGAAGCCGCCCTCGCCCAGTACTGAGGTGACCTCAAATTCTGCGATGTACGTGCCTGACACGAGGGCATTACCGCTATCACCCGCGCTTGAAGCGGCATCTGGCCCCGTCGCGGAAACAGAGAAACCTGCCGAAGGGCGTAGAACGGTTTTGTCGTCGTTTTCGCTTTCGCTGTTCATGAAATGCAGGACTGTGGAAAAAAGCCGTAGCAGCACACCGATTGTGGTGCCAAACATGCTGGCGTCCCCTGATTGCGGGATACACCAGGGATCAACCGCCTTGCCCAGCGCCAGTACAAACCGCAAAATCCCGCAGGATGAGGTTAGAAAAAAACATATCTGCGGTCTATCCGAGACCGCCCAGGCCAACGAAGCACCTGAAATCAGGCTCGACGCGCATTCTCTTCGCAGCCTGCTTGTGGCTTTGTCTGGTGCCAGCTTTCGGGGCAGAAACTGGACCAGTGGCCACGCAAGTCGTCATTACTGGCGTTCAGGTGACCGGCAGTACATTGTTGTCCTCGGTCGAAATCGCTGGTGTTTTGGCAAGTATTCGCGGCTCGCGGACGCTCGCTGAACTGCAAGGCGCAGCAGCGGCTGTGCAAGACCTGTACCGGGCGGCCGGCTATGGCGGGGTGGTGGCCTTCCTGCCTGAACAAGCGCTGAGCAGCGGCACCTTGGTCATCAACGTGCTCGAGGGTCGAGTCGCCCAGGTGGTGATCTCCGGCAATCGTAAATTCAGCGCCGCCAATGTGCGTCGCGGTCTACCCGTTGTTCAAGAAGGTCTTACGCCGAAAGTGCGGGCCTATGACACCGCAGTACAGCTAGCCAATGAGAACCCGGCCAAGCAACTAGCTGTCACGCTAGAAGAAGGGCAAAAGCGTGGCGATATCGATGTTCGAATTTCGGTGATCGAGGGCGCCGTGCAGCGCTTCACCTTGCTGGCTGACAACACCGGCAATGCCCAGACCGGCAGAACACGGCTGACCGCCGGCTACCAAAACGCAGCGCTGTCAGACCGTGATGATCAGGTCTCTGCACAAGTGCAGATCTCGCCAGAAAAACTGGATGCGGTACGCGTTTTCAGCCTCGGCTACAGGCTGCCGCTTTACGACCTGGGCATGATGCTGCAGGCCTACACCAGCTATTCCAATGTCATCTCGGCCACAGCGGCGACCGCAGCCGGCGACCTGAACTTCAGTGGCCAGGGCCGGGTTCTAGGACTTGAATTGACGCGTTTCATCGAGCGCGCTGGCGAATTCGAACAGCGCGTCTCGGTCGCCCTGGACAAACGCGACTACTTGAACAACTGCGCTATCCAGGGCCTGCCCGACGGAGCTTGCGGCAGCGCAGGGGCGAGCGTCAGCGTGCACCCTTTGACGCTGAACTACCAGAACCTGCGCAAGGGCGGGCGCCCGGCAGGCATCAGCCTGGCGTTTTCCAGCAATCTGGCACTGGGCGGCTCGAACAGCAGCGAGGCCGACTTTGACGCGGTGCGCCCGGGTGCAAGCCGCAACTTCCAGATGCTGCGTGCCAGCGCATTCCTCAGTCTGCCCTTGGGCGACAACTGGCAATTAAATTTCCGCGCCATTGGGCAAGCGACGTCGTCCAAGTTGGTGCCAGGCGAGCAGTTCGGCCTGACGAGCGTGGGTGTGGTGCGTGGTTATGAAGAACGCGAAGTTACGGGCGACAGCGGCCTGGCCGGTTCTTTCGAGGTGCTGATGCCTACCTTGCTGCGCGCCCCGCCTGGCCAGTTGGCGATCGGCTTCCACGACCTCAGGCTGTTCGGTTTTGTCGACGCTGGCGTGACAAGCAATCGCGACGACTTGACCTGCGATGGCTTGAAAACAAGCTGCCGACTCAGCTCGATCGGCTTGGGTACGCGCTTTTCTTTCGGTCAGTCGCTCTGGCGTATCGACCTGGCGCGGGCCAACGACAACGCTCGCCTCACCGCCAGTGGAGATCTACGCATCCACTTCTCTGCCCGCTACGCTTTTCCTTAAGGCCACTGCAACGCCGCAGGCCAGCCAACCACTCGGAGACCCCTCATGCGCCATTCAACTCCGAAGCTGCAGACTTCATTTCGGCTCAGCCGTCTGGCTCGCGCCCTCGCCGCAGGTTCGCTGCTCAGCGTAGGCCTGCCTGCAGTGCAGGCTGCTCCCCCCGCATTGCCGACCGGGCTGTCGGTGGCCGCAGGACAGGCGCAAGTCAACGTCAACGGCTCGCACATGACCGTGACCAATTCGTCGCAAGCCATCCTGAACTGGAACAGCTTCTCCATCGGTCACGGTGCTGCGGTCTACTTCCAGCAGCCCAACGCATCCAGTCAGGTGCTCAACCGGGTGACGGGTAGCGATCCATCGGCCATCCTGGGAAACCTGGGCAGCAACGGCAAGGTCTGGTTGCTGAACCCGAACGGCGTGCTCTTCGGCGCCACGGCGCGCGTCGACGTCGGCGGCATGGTGGCTTCGACCTTGCGCATGAGCGACCTGGACTGGACCGGCGGACGGTACCGGCTGGCAGCTGGCGCACAAGACCTGGCTGCATCGGGCGTACGCAACCAAGGCGAGATTCGCACTGCACAGGGCGGCAGCTTGGCACTCATCGCAGGAACAGTCGGAAACGAAGGCCTGATGCGGGCCCCAGGAGGCCAGGTGGTGCTGGCAGCAGGCCAAACGGTCGAACTCGTTGACACCGGCAGCGCTAACCTGAGCGTGCGCGTCACCGCGCCCAGCGGCCAAGCGCGCAACCTGGGCATGATCGAGGCCGCAGGCGGCCGCATCGACATCACCGCAGCTGCCGTAAACCAGGACGGCATCGTGCGCGCTGACGCGCTGCGCAGCGACCCCGGCGGCGAGGTCTGGATCCGCGCTAGCGAGAGCATCGACCTGGCACCAAGCAGCCAGACCACGGCCGACGGCGGCCGAGGCGGGTTGGTCTCGCTGCAGGCAGCCAGCGGCCGCACCACCGTGCAAGGAACGCTCAGCGCCCGGGGCACAGCAGGCTCAGGCGGCCAGGCCGTCGTGCTGGGTCCGGAGATCGGCTTGCTCGACGGCTCGCGCATCGACGTCTCTGGCGTCTCGGCGGGCGGGCTCGCCGTTGTCGGTGGCGGCGCTGCCGGTAAGGACCCGCGCTTCGTCAACGCCCGGGCGCTTTACGTCTCCCAGCAGGCCAGCATCAGCGCTGACGCAACCGGGCTGGGCGACGGCGGACAGATTTTCCTGTGGAGCGATACCGCCACCCGCGCCTACGGTGCTTTCAGCGCCCGCGGCGGGCAAAGCGGCGGCAACGGTGGCTTCATCGAAACCTCGGGCGGCTGGCTGGATGCGCGGCCCAGCGCGATCGACACGATGGCGCCGATGGGCAGGTCCGGGCAGTGGCTGCTCGACCCGTACAACATCCTCATCGGTGATCGGGTGCAGAACACGCTGGGCTCAGGGCCGGTGTTCACGGCCGGGGGCTTGGGCTCGTCGATCAACTCCCTGACCATTACCGCCGCGCTGGCCAACGGCAACAACGTCATCATTTCGACCGGCGGTACGGGCGGCGGCACCGAGGCCGGCAACATCAGCCTGGTCAACGCCAACATCAACGTCGCGGATTTCGTGTCTGGCCGTCCGGGCAGCCTGACGCTTTTCGCTGACGCCAGCATCAGCATGCTGAACTCGAGCATCAGGTCGTCCATTGGCGCCATGCCGGTGACTTTTTTGGCGTCCCAGTCCGCAGCAGGCGGTATTTCGCTGACCAACAGCACCATCGTCACCGGTTTCAGCGACAGCAGCAACATCAGCGGCGGCTTTGGTGCCATTGCGTTGACAGGCGGTGCCGCGGGCGTTGCGCCGGGTGGCGCCAGCTTCAGCGGCGCCGGTGGTGCGGTGGCGGCCGGTCTTTCGCTGGTGAATTCCCGGCTTGATGCCGGCAGCGCCCCTGTCACGCTGCGCGGCGTCAGCACCCTGGCGGCGGGCACTGGCGTACAGATGGACGCGTCATCCAGCGTTGTCAGCGGCATGCTGGCCATCACGGGTGACGGCAGCGCCTATCGCGGCATGGGTATCAGCGGCAGCCTGTTTTCCAGCGGCGCCCTTAGCTTGCAGGGCCGCGGCGCCGAGGTGGGCGTGCTGCTGTCCAGTGCCAGCGTTGCAGCAAACGGGCGCATCAACATTACAGCAGGATCGGTCAATCTGGCGGGCAGCACGCGCGTTTCGAGCACAGCGACTGGAGATGCCATCCTGATCGCTGACGCAGCGGGGCCGCTGGCCCGCTTCAGCAACACTGTGGGGTCGCAAGCGCTAAGTGTGTTGGCGGCCAACGGACCGGCAAGTGGTGGCCGCTGGATCGTCTATGCGACCGACATCAAAGACGCGGCCAACTACGCACCCGGCGGGCTGCTGCCGGCGTTCAGACGCTATGGTGCACATTACGGCGCCTGGTCTGCAGACGCTGGCAACGGGCTGGTTTTCTCGACGAACGAGTTCGCCACGGTCAGCGGCAATGTGAACCCGCGGGTTTACAACGGCACCACCAACGCAACGCTCGCCTCAGCCAGCGTGTCGACCAGCGTGCAAGGCGACAGCGCCAGCCTGGTCAACGGCAGCGCCAGCTTTGCCACGAAGAACGTGGGAACCGGCATCGCCGTAACCCTGAATGCCGCCCAGCCGATCGACTTCCAGTCGGCTGATGGCGCAGCTGTTTTCGGCTACACCATCATCAGCACGCTCAGCGGAAACATCACGCCTGCCACGCTCAGCCTCTCCGGTCTGAGTGCGGCGAACAAGGTTTACGACGCCACCACGCTTGCGACCCTGGCAGGTACTGCCACGGTCACGCCGCTGGGCAATGACGTGGTCTCGATCAGCGGGCTCGCCACTGCCCGTTTCGCTGACAAGAACGTCGGCACGGCCAAGCCGGTTTCCGTCAGCGGCCTGACCTTGACCGGCGCCGATGCCGGCAACTACATCCTGGCCCCATTGCCCAGCTTCAGCGCCGACATCACCCGGGCCACCCTCAGCCTGGCCGGGCTGAGCGCGGCCAACAAGGTCTACGACACCACGACCCTGGCCACGATCTTCGGCGCGGCTACGATCGTGCCGCTGGGCAACGACGCGGTCTCGATCAGCGGGCTCGCCACGGCCCGTTTCGCTGACAAGAACGTCGGCACCGACAAGCCGGTTTCCGTCAGCGGCCTGACCCTGTCTGGCGCCGATGCCGGAAACTATCTGCTGGCGCCACTGCCCAGCCTAAGCGCCGACATCACGCGGGCTACGCTCAGCCTGGCTGGCTTGAGCGCAGCCAACAAGGTCTACGACGCCACCACCCTGGCCACGCTGTTCGGCACTGCCACGATCACAGCGCTAGGCAACGACGTGGTCTCGATCAGCGGGCTGGCGGTCGGCAGCTTCGCTGACCAAAACGTCGGCACCGACAAGCCGGTTTCCGTCGGCGGCCTGACCTTGACTGGCGCCGATGCGGGCAACTACCGTCTGGCGCCATTGCCCAACTTGCGCGCGGACATCACGCGGGCCACGCTCAGCCTCGCTGGCTTGAGCGCAACCAACAAGGTCTATGACGCCACGACTGCAGCCACGCTCACCGGCACCGCCGCGATCACGCCGCTGGGCAACGACGCGGTCTCGATCAGCGGACTCGCCACCGCCAGTTTTGTTGACAAGAACGTCGGCACGGCCAAACCGGTTTCCGTCAGCGGCCTGACACTGTCTGGCGCCGATGCCGGCAACTATCTGCTGGCGCCACTGCCCAGCCTAAGCGCCGACATCACGCGGGCTACGCTCAGCCTGGCTGGCTTGAGCGCAGCCAACAAGGTCTACGACGCCACCAACCTGGCCACGCTGTTCGGCACTGCCGCGATCACAGCGTTGGGCAACGACCTGGTTTCGATCAGCGGGCTGGCGGTCGGCAGCTTCGCTGACAAAAACGTAGGCACGGCTAAGCCGGTTTCAGTCAGTGGCCTGAGCCTGTCTGGTGCTGACGCCGGCAACTACCTTCTGGCGCCATTGCTTAGCCTAAGTGCCGACATCATGCGCGCTACGCTCAGCCTTGCTGGCTTGGGTGCGGCGAATAAGGTCTATGACGCCACCACCTTGGCTGCGCTGTCCGGCACTGCCACGATCACAGCGCTGGGCAACGACCTGGTATCGGTCAGCGGGCTGGCGGTCGGCAGCTTCGCTGACAAAAACGTCGGCACGGCCAAGCCGGTTTCAGTCAGCGGCCTGATCCTGTCTGGTGCTGACGGCGACAACTACATGCTGGCGCCGCTGGCTAGCCTGAGCGCCGACATCACGCGTGCCACTCTCACACTGGTCGGGCTAAGCGCTGGCAGCAAAATCTACGACGGCAGCAACACCGCGCCTTTGAGCGGAATTGGCTCAGTGAGTTTTATCCCGGGTGATGCGGTGACGCTGGTTGGAACAGCGCTTGCAAACTTCGCCAACGCCAACGTCGGTTTGGGCAAGCCCGTCACGGTGTCGGGGCTGACCCTGGCAGGTACAGCCGCCTTAAATTACAATCTCTTGTTGCCCACCGACCTGGCTGGCAACATCGAACTTGCCATCCTGACCTACATCGCCTTGGCGACGGTGCGCAGTGCTGGCGCCCCACTCACCGGCCTTCAGGGCACGGTCACAGGCTTCGTGGCCAACGAAACGCTGGCAAGTGCCACCTCGGGAACGGCTGTATTCAGTGCGCCCGCGGGGGTGTTGAACCAGCCCGGAAGCTACGCCGTATTCGGCAGCGGGCTCACAGCGATGAATTACAGCTTTGTCCAGGCACCTGGAAACGCGCAAGCACTGTCCATCGTCGGCCTAGGCGCCACCGTTTCCGGGGCCTTGGGTGTCAATCAGAACCTTCGGTCGATTCCCCTGCCCCAGGCACCGCCAACACTCGATGCAGGTGGCCTAGTCAATCTCTTGCTTGGACCAGTGTTCAATGCAGCGAGCGTGCCCAACGGAAACTTCGGGCCCACGCTGGTGACAGGGCTTTCACCAGACGGCATCATGCAGCTATTGTCTGGCCGCGATCGCTACAAGGACCAGTTGCTGGCGGACGCCCGGACCCGGCTTGAACTGGCGCCGGATCTGGCCAATCTTCGCCAATGCCCTTCTCTGGAAGAGGCGCAGCAAGGCAAGTGCCTAGTCAGCGAAACGCTGAAGATCCGCGCCGAGCAGCAGCGCACACTGCTGGCAACGGCCAGGGCAAGGGAGTTGGCCTTGATCGTTAACCCGACCGCCTCGCTGGACAACCTGCCGCCAACCGCGGCCGGCCCTATCGAGTCTTTGCCGCCGTCAGACCCTACACGTCTTGCCGAGCAAGCGAACCGGCAGGCCAGTGCCGCGAACGCAACCGCCGATACAGCAGCCGCTTCGAGTGAAATAGCGCCCGAACTGTTGGCGCTGGCCCGGCCGACATTACGCAGACCGCCATTGCCAGCCATCGACCCGCTGCAAACGCAGCTGGATCTGTTGCTGACGAACTACCGGATCAAGACTGCAGTTCTGCCGCAGATCGAGCGCAAAATCGCCATCGTTGTCGGAGTCGATGTTTACGCCGACAGCACGATTCCCAGTCTGGGCAATGCTGTTCGCGATGCCAGGGCGGTGGCGAAGATGTTCGAGTCACGCTTGGGATACGAGACGATCGTGCTCGAAAACGCCACCCGCTCCAGTGTGGTCGGCGCCCTCAACCGCCTGGCACTGACGATGGAGCCGCAGGATTCGGTAATCGTCTATTACGCCGGTCATGGCGATGTGGTTGAAGCCACCGGGCTAGGCTATTGGCTACTGTCTGACAGCAAGGCCCTGGACCCCACCACGTGGTTGTCAAACAGCGACATCAATCGTCTGGTGGGCCAGATTAGCGCCCACCAAGTGGCGCTAATTTCAGACAGCTGCTATTCAGGAACACTGACCACGGGCGATCGCATCCGAGCCAAGGCGCTGCCGCCAGACCCGCAAGACGTGTTGTCGCGCAAGACCGTCGTCGTCATGACATCGGGCGGAAACGAACCGGTCTTCGACGAAGGCCGCGACGGCCATTCCCTGTTTGCCTGGAATCTGCTGAACGTGCTTGGCAAGGTCAACCAGTGGCAGCCGGGCGGCAATGTGTTCGAGCGCATTCGCTTCGAGGTGGCACGCGCGCTGCCACAGCGTCCGCAGTACAGTGATTCTCGTTCTGGCGGCAGCCAGCCAGGCGGCGATTTCCTCTATGAATATCGGCAGCTGGAAGCGCCGAAGTGACCGGGCCATCCGTACCAACGGCGCTGACCCAGCGACAGAAAAACAGACCAAGGAAGCAACCCATGATGAAAAAGATCATCCCCGCCAGCCTGCTCGTGCTGCTGCTAGGCACAGCTGCTGCGCAAGCACCCGCACCTGTATTGCGCAACAGCGAAGTTACAGAGTCGTCGATCATCGACGCATTGGGAGTGGATACGCCGCAGTCGGCAAGTGGCCTCACGCGCGGATTCAAACCCGCACTGCCCGGGGCCGCTGCCACCGTACCGGCTCCGCCACCCAAAGCAGGCCCTGGCAAGGCCAATCTGCTGATCGTCTTTGACACGAATTCGGCCGTATTGACGGCCGAATCGCGGGCCGCACTCGACGTCGTCGCCCGCGCCATGCAGTCCGATGCATTGGCAGGCCTGAGCTTTCGCGTGGAAGGCCATGCCGACGCGCGTGGCGACGCCCAGGACAACCTCGAGCTGTCCAAAGCCAGGGCCGATGCCGTGGTCAGCAATCTCGTGTCGGCCCATGGCATCTTGGCAGACCGGCTGATTGCCGTTGGCAAGGGTTCGAGTGAGCCCCTCAACAAGGAGCGCATCGACGCAGCAGAGAACCGCCGCGTGGCGATCGTGACCATCCGCGGCTGACGCACGCACGGTGCGAGTAGTGCGAGCGCTGCTGGCGCGCAGACGCTCCGGCAAGGTGCGACGGGGGCTCAAGGCCAAGCTAGCCCAAGAAGGCAGCGGTGGTGCAATCGAGATCACGGCGCCACGGGCCCCCGCTTACCGAAGGCGCTGGCTCTGGCTCTGGCTCTGGCTGGCGGTGATAACGGCTTTGCTCGCGACGGTCGGGGCGGCTTGGTGGCTTCGACAAGATGCAGTCGCAACCACCCCAACCACCCCAACCACCCCAACCGCGCCATCGCAGAGGCTGCTCAGCATTTCCGAATTGCTGGCCGGGCATTCCACAGCTTGGCGACTGACCCGGCTCAAGGAAAACCCGGCCGTCTTGGTCATTGAATTTCCTGGTCTGGCCGAGCAGGGTGCAGCGATGAATCGCATGGCCGCATTGCTGGAAAAAGCTGACGCGCCGCGCGACCGCGTACTGGACGATTTCGAGCTGGCACTGCTGATTGCCCGCTTGGGCGACAACGCCCAGACCTTCTATCAGGGCCATGACTACACCGACTCCGGGCTGGCGCATTTCTACGCACTGGCCAAGGCGCAGGCCCTGCCGCTGAACCCGGCTGAGCTTCGGCTGCAACGCGAATTGATCGCCGCTGGCATGCTCTCTGCGACAGGTGCTGCCGTTTCAAGCACCGTCGGCCAAGGCCCGCAGGCGCTGATCACCTTCACCGCTGTCCAACCCGACGACCCCGCGACGCCCATCGACGAAACCATCGACGCCGTGCGGCGGGCCTCGGTTCTCATTCACGAAGCAAGCCATGGGCGTTTTTTCACTCGCCCTGCGTACCGTGAACATTGCATTCGCATGTGGCGCGAGATGCTCACCGAAGCGCAGCGAGAGAACATCCGAAATTATCTAGCCAGCATTGGCTACGACCGGCGCAATGAAGGGCTGATGCTGAACGAAGCGCAGGCCTTCCTGATGAACACCGCAGACACCCGTGCTTTCAGCGCGGCCAGTATCGGCATGACGGAGGAAGAACTGGCGCGATTGCGCACCCGCTTCTGGCAAACACTGCCCGCCGAGTCAGGTTCAGACCCGCAGCACTGGACGTCGCCCACCATGAACATCACCACAAAGTAACCCGCCCTCGCATCCGTCAACCAGCGTACGCCGCTGCACTTCGAAAGGTGACGAATTCATAGATTATTTGCAACGCTTGTGTTACCTTTTGCGTACTCGCGCACGTCTGCTTTATCCCCATTCACTTGACCCTAGAGGAAGTTTGAAATCATCATGAACAGTGTTCAGCAGAAACTTGCTCGTGTCCGCAAGCCTCGAGTCCATATCACCTACGACATTGAGACCGAAGGCGCGGCCATCGTCCGCGAACTGCCGTTTGTGGTGGGCGTGATGGGTGATTACGCTGGTGACCCCACCGAGCCCATCAAACCGATCGCCGAGCGCAAGTTCGTACAGATCGACCGCGACAACTTCAACGACGTGATGTCGCGGGTGGCGCCTGGCCTCAACATCAAGGTCGACA
This sequence comes from Burkholderiales bacterium, assembly GCA_038316815.1. Classification (GTDB taxonomy): domain Bacteria; phylum Pseudomonadota; class Gammaproteobacteria; order Burkholderiales; family Burkholderiaceae_C; genus Rubrivivax. The sequence goes on along the minus strand of JBBQAW010000025.1, from coordinate 11,704 downwards.
ACACCCTGGCTGGCGACGACACGCAGATGGCGGTCAACCTGAAGTTCAAGTCGATGGACGATTTCGATCCTGCCAGGGTCGCCGAGCAGGTGCCGGCGCTGAAAGCGATGCTCGAGACCCGCAGCCGGTTGCGCGATCTGGCCAGCAAAGCGGACCTCTCGGAGGAACTGGAGGGCCTGCTCGAGGAAGTTCTGCAGGACAGGTCCAAGCTAGACAAACTGTCGGCCGAACTCGGCACTAAAAAGGAAGGCTGACCCCATGGCAACCCAATCCAGAGGTGCAGCCGAGGCGACCACCACCACCGAGGGCGAATTCAGCCTGCTCGACCAAGTCATCGGCGCCACCAAGCAGACGGAACGAGACCGGGCCCAAGAACTCATCCAGGCGTTGACCGAGGAGGCTCTGAAGGGCACCGTGACCTTCAGTCGCAACCTGGTGGTCACCTTCGACCGCGCCATAGCTGAGATCGATCGCAAGGTCAGCGAACAGCTCAACAAGATCATGCATCACGAGCGGTTTCTAAAACTCGAAGGCAGTTGGCGCGGGCTGAACTATCTCGTGATGAACAGCGAGACTGGCACCGGCCTGAAGATCCGCATGCTGCAGCTGTCGAAGAAGGAAATGGGCAAAGACCTTCAAAAGGCTGTGGAGTTTGACCAGAGCCTGCTGTTCAAGAAAATCTATGAGAACGAGTTCGGAACGCCAGGCGGTGAGCCTTACGGCGCGCTGATTGGCGACTACGAATGGACGAAGCACCCGGACGACATCGAAACCTTGCGGCTGGTTTCCAACGTCGCCGCTGGCGCTTTCGCGCCTTTCATTTCCGGTGTGGGCGCAGGCATGTTCGGCTTCGACAACTGGAGCGAACTGTCCAAGCCACGCGACCTGGCCAAGATCTTCGATACTGCGGAATACGGCAAATGGCGCGGGTTCCGCGAAACCGAGGATTCGCGTTTCGTATCACTGGTCATGCCTCGCGTTATCGCCCGCGTGCCCTATGGCGCGGCGACCAAGCCAATCGATGAGTTCGGCTACGAAGAGGCGCCAACCAATGCCGATGGATCGGCCAAGTCGATGGGCCACGAGGATTACTGCTGGATGAACGCTGCCTATGTGATGGGCGCTCGTTTGACAGACGCGTTCGCGCAGTACGGTTTCTGCACGGCGATCCGCGGCGCGGAGGGCGGAGGAAAGGTCTCCAACCTTCCAACTCACAACTTCATCTCCGATGATGGCGACACCGATGCCAAGTGCCCGACCGAGATCGGCATTACCGACAGGCGCGAGGCCGAGTTGTCCAACCTGGGCTTTCTGCCTTTGTCTCACTACAAGAATAGCGATCACGCCGTGTTCTTTGGGTCTCAATCGGTTCAGGCACCGAAGAAATTCGACCGGCCGGAAGCCACAGCCAACGCGGCGATCTCCGCACGCCTGCCCTACATCATGGCCACCAGCCGTTTCGCGCACTTCCTCAAGGTGATGGCGCGCGACAAGATCGGCTCTTTCATGGAGGCCAGCGACTGCGAGAAGTGGCTCAACCGCTGGATTCAGAATTACGTCAATCCAATGGAAGGCGCAGGCCAGGAAGCACGAGCCAAGTATCCTCTGCGCGAGGCCAAGGTCGAGGTGAAGGAGATTCCTGGCAAGCCGGGCTCCTACAACGCGGTTGCTTACCTGCGTCCTTGGCTGCAGATGGAGGAACTGACGACATCGATGCGAATGGTCGCTCGCATCCCGCAGAAGTCCTGAGGCGCGCTTTCGATCGCCATGCCGGATACGCCAGCAGAGCCACTTCGGGATGCAATTTTCGCCGGACGATTTCTCGGTCAGGCAGAAGCCGCATCGGAGCTCGCCTCGTTCATTTCGAGTTCTGATGCGGCATTTCAGCTTTCGGCTTGGTTCGGCACCCGTTGGTTGACGTCGCTTTCCCGACAGCCTGTGCCTGGCGGTGTGCTCAGGGCAGCGCTGGATCGAGACATCGCCATGCTCGACACCATGCTCTCGGCACAACTCGATGCCGTACTGCAGCATCCCAGGTTGCGCCGTCTCGAGGGCTCCTGGCGGGGCTTGCAATGGTTGATCGAACGTTTGCCGCGAACGGGGGGGCGTGTGCGGGTGAAGATGCTGCATGCGCGCTGGGCAGAAGTCTGCAGGGACATCGACCGCGCCCTCGAGTTCGACCAGAGCCATCTTTTTCGGAAGATCCACGATGAGCAGTTCGGCATGGCTGGTGGCGAGCCCTTCGGCTTGATTGCTGCCGATTACGAAGTGCGACACCGGCCCGACCCGAGCCATCCGACCGACGACATTGGCGCCTTGGCGGGTCTCGCTGGCATTGCCGCGGCTTCGTTCGCGCCGATGATGTTGGGCGCCGACCCCGGCTTGCTGGGCCTCGACGGATTCGCCGACATGTCGCCCAGCTTCAATCCCTCGGACGTCTTCCAGGGACTCGAGCACCAACGCTGGCGTCAAGCCACGACACTGGAAGACCTGCGCTTCATCGGCATAGCGCTGCCCCGCGTGCTGGGGCGGCCGACGTGGGTCGACGATGGCAGTCGGGTCGACCGCTTCCGGTTCCGAAGTCTCGCGCCCGGGCACGGGCAGCGTGTCTGGACCAGCCCGGTCTACGGATTCGCTGCAGCGACCATCCGGGCCTTCGACAGGTACTCCTGGCCTGCAGAAGTCAGAGGGGCCGGCATTTCCGACGATGCGCAAGGTGGAGTGCTCGACAACCTGCCGTTCGAACGTTTTTACTCCGACCTGCCCTTCGAGGCGCCACCGCGGGCGCCACTCGAGGTCGCGTTCACCGATGAGCAGGAGAACCAGATCAGCGACGCCGGGCTGATACCGCTGTCGGCCCTGGACGGACTGCCCGAGGCATGCTTTGGGGCCCTGCCATCGCTGCACCGGCCTGCTCGCCTGTCGAAGGACGTCGCGCAGGCCAATCAGCGCATTTCTGCCCAGTTCAATACAGTGCTGTGTGTCAGCCGCTTTGCCCACTGCGTCAAGATCATGGGGCGTGACATGACCGGGAGCTATCTCGAGCCAGAAGACGTGGAAAAGCGTCTCCAGAACTGGCTGAACGGCTATGTCAGTGGCGGGGGCATGGGTGGCCTCGAAGTGACTGCCCGCTACCCTCTGGCTCAAGCCAAGGTCGAGGTCCGCGAGCGGCAGGGCGCGCCTGGCGTCTACAACTGCACTGTACACATGCAACCGCATCACCAGCTCGACCAGATTGGGGCATCGTTTCGGCTGGTGACCGAGTTCTCACAGCGCAACGCCAGCGCTTCACGCAAATGAAGGATGTCATTCGATGATCACCGCAGGGGACGCCTTACGCGCTGGCGATATCGCCGGGGCACTCGCCGCCGCTACCGCTGCTGTCAAGGCAGCGCCGACCGATGCCGATGCGCGCTGGTTGATGGCCGAGATCTTGCTGCTCACGGGAGACGCCGAGCGGGCCGATCGCATGCTCGATGCCGCTGCACTGCACGAACCCAATCCCGCAGTGCTCGAGTTCCGCAAGTTGTTGCGCGCCGAAGTGCTACGCGGTCAGGTGTTGCGCGAGGGCCGCGCGCCAAAGTATCAGGGCGACGACGCGACGCCCGCGCAGCAAGCAGCCCTTCGCTCGCGCATGCTGTTTCGGCTGGGCGATGTGGCCGCGGCCAACGCTGCTGCCGAAGAGGTGGAAACCTTGCGAGCTCCCGCGCCTGGCCGTTTTGAAGAGGCCGACGGCAAGCACGTTGACTTCAACGATTTGCGCGATGCAGACGACCTGCTGGCGGCGGAATTCGAGGTCCTGACCACCGCTGGTGACTACCTTCTCGTGCCCGTGGCTCGCGTCCGCTCCTTGGCCTTCGATGCGCCCAGGCGCACCCGCGATCTGATCTGGCGTCGTTGCTCCATCGAACTGAAGGACGGTATCGAGGGCGTGGTTTTCCTTCCGGTGACCTATCTGGGCTCGAGGGTCGAGACCGACAACGCCCTGTTGCTTGGCCGAGCGACGGAGTGGACGGACCCAGCCGACGGACCAGTGCGCGGTCGCGGGCAGCGCATGCTGCTCGCTGGCGAAGAGATGGTGCCGTTCATTTCGCTGCATTCCGTGGTGTTCGATTGAGTACGCGGCGGTCTGCGCCGCCTGGATTGCGCGGGACGCCCCCTCGAGCGCAATTGCCCTTGCTCGACAGACTTCTCGATGCCGACCCTGACGCGCCAGAGATGCCCTCGCCGACGGCTGCCGAGGCCTTGGAACGGTTGCATGTCGCGGTACGCCGCGATGTCGAGGCGCTCTTGAACGCGCGCCGGCGGCGGCGTCCGTTGCCGCATCTCCTGCTCGAACTGCCGAGTTCGATCTTCAACTATGGCATCCCGGACCCTGCTTCCGGTGCCTACTCCGTACCGGAACTGCGCGCCGGGCTGGCCCGCGAGGTTGAAACCACGGTTCGACGCTTCGAGCCGCGCCTGACACAGATCTCTGTCCAACTCGTCGACGACAAGGCGCAATTCGGGAACGCCATGCGCATGAAGGTCGATGCCGTGTTGCGCGCCGACCCCGTGCCCGAGCCAGTGAGCTTCGAGACCTTGCTTGACCCGGTGACGCGCGACGTCACGGTGAGCGAGACCTGAGGGCCGTGACGGACACCCTGCTTCCGTACTACGACCGCGAGCTTGCTGCCATACGCAAGCTCGCGGGTGAATTCGCGGCCGCAAACCCCAAGGTCGCAGGCCGCTTGCGGGTTACCGCCGACGCCGTGGACGACCCGCACGTCGAGCGTCTGCTCGAAGGCGTGGCTTTTCTTGCGGCGCGCGTTCAGCACCGTCTGGACGACGATGCCCCCGAGCTGTCAGACGCGCTGCTCGAATTGCTTTGCCCGCATGTGCTGGCTCCCGTGCCGTCCATGACCACCGTGCGGCTTCGCCCCAAACCAGAAGCCACCGGGCCATCCCGCGTACCTCGCGGTACGCCTGTGCAGTCCCAGGCGGTACGTGGCGAAGTCTTGCAGTACAGGACCTGTCACGAGACGGTGCTGTGGCCCATCTCGATCGAAACGGCGAAGCTGGCCGGCCTGCCCATTCAGGCCCCAGCCAATCCGCACGCACCGGGAGCGGTCGCGGTACTGCGGCTCAGCCTGGCGACGACGGTTCCGGGCCTGACCTTCGCCGAGTTGGGAATCGACCGGCTGCGCCTGCACCTGCGGGGGTCTGGGCCGACCCCCGTGCAACTGATCGAGTTGTTGTGTACGTCGACCCTCTCGATCGCGTTGGCCGACGGCCCGGCGGACTCGCGACCCACCTTCCTTCCGCGCGAGGCTCTGGCCCAGGCAGGTTTCGAGCCACTGGAGGCCGCGCTGCCCTGGCCTCAACGCGCATTCTCGGGACACCGCTTGCTGACCGAGTACTTCGCGTTTCCGGAGAAGTTTCTCTACGTGGAGTTCTCGGGTCTGGAGGCGCGCAGCATGTTGCAGCGCAGTGCCTCACTCGAGGTCTATGTCTACCTGTCGCGCGCAATCGGCGAACTCGAGCGCAGCGTCAGCGCGGAGAACTTCGTCCTTGGCGCCACGCCTGTGGTGAACCTCTTCCCGCACGCGGCGGAGCCCGTGGCGATGGACGGCACGCAGTCCGAATGGCTCGTCGTGCCTGATTCGCGGCGCCCGGCCGCCCTCGAGGTCTACGCCGTGGAGTCAGTCCGGTTCAGTCGCCCGGATGTTCCGCAACCGCGTCGGGTGCCGCATTTCCAGCGCCTGAAGCACGAAGCCGGAACGCAACCCGATTCCGAAGAGTTGAGCTGGCTGGCCTCGCGACGCGTTGCGCCGGCAATTCTGGGGGGCACCGAAATCCGTCTGATGCTGCGCGATCCGCACTTCGATCCAGCAATTCCTGCGGACGGCGTTCTCAGCATCGACGTGCTGTGCTGCAACCGCGATCTGCCATCGCTGCTGCCCTTTGGCGGCGGGCAGCCCGCGATGCGCATCAATGACCCTGCTGCGCCCGTCGGCGCTGTCGAATGCCTCGCCCCGCCGACCCCGACGCTGAGGCCACAACTGCGCGAGCGCACAGGGTGGCGCTTGGTCTCACACCTCGCGCTCAACCATCTGGGCGTCACGGGAGGACCGCAAGCAGCGCTGGCCTTGCGCGAGATGCTCCGTCTGCACGACCTGCGAAGCACGGCAGAGACGGCATTGGCCCTCGACGGCATCGTATCGGTCGAGACTGCGCCGGGCATAGCGCGGCTGCCGGGGTCCCGGCCCGGCAGCTTTGCGCGTGGCATCGACGTCGCTTTGACCTTCGAACCGCAGGCATGGACGGCAGGCGGCCTGTTCCTGCTGGCCGGGGTGCTGGAGCGCTTTTTTGCACTGCAGGTGTCGGTGAACGGCTTTGTCAGGACTTCGGTCTACCTGCGTGGCCGCAGCGGCAGCGTCGCTTCGTGGCCGGCACGAAGCGGCACCCGCGTGTTGCTTTGAGCAGCGATCCCCAGTCGGGCGCGCCGGCAGCGCCGAGGGGTGCACTCAGTCCGCTGGAGCGACTGCAGCGCGAGCCCGCGCGATTCAGCATCGATCAGGCAGCCGCAGTCATTGCACCAGGCCGAGACCCGACCGAGATTGCCTACAAATCGGCATCGCGGCTTGGCGCTCCGGGCGGCGAGGTAAGCAAGGTCAGGCCTGCGGATGGCTCGCTGGTGACCCCCACATTCGGCCTGATCGGGCCAGGCGGTGTGCTGCCGCGGCACTACACGGCAACAGTCGACGCCGAACTGCGCAAGCGCTCTTCGGCGCTGCATGAATTTCTGGACATGCTGGCGCGCCGCTTCACGGGTCTGTATGTCAAGGCAGGCGCGAAGTACCGGCCCAACCGGGACCCGCGGCAAGCCGAACAGGTGCTGGCGGCCGCCGTCGGGCTGGGCACGCCGCACCTGACGGCCGCGCTGAGCTCACCACTGCAGGCTTTGCTGTATCACGCAGGTGGGCTTTCGTCGCGAGCGCGCAGCGCCGAGCGTCTGCGCGGGATGCTGTCGGAGGAGACGGGCGAAGCGGTGCGCATCATCGAGTTTGCGGGCGGCTGGATGCGGCTGAACCCTGCGGAGCAAACGCGGTTGTCGGCGTACGGCATGCCCGGCCGCCATGCGCAGCTCAGCGTCGACGCTACTCTTGGCTCCCAGGTTTGGGATCCCTCGGCACGCTTTCTGATCCACCTGGGGCCGCTTTCTCTGCCTGCATTCAAGGCCTTACTGCCCGGCGCCGCACTGCACACACGGTTGGCCGAACTGACGCGCCTGCAAGTGGGGCTCGAAGAAGACTTCGCCTTCAACCCGGTTCTTGCCGCCGAAGCCGTGCCGCCACTGCAGCTCGGCGCGCCTGGCGCGGATTCGGCCCGGCTCGGCTGGACCAGTTGGCTGACGGCGTCCAGGCCCCGCACCCGCCCGGCAAGCGATGCCTTGTTGCGTCCGCTGATGAATTGAGCCAGTAGCATGCCGAGTCAATCAATTGGTCAGAGCGAGGCCACGCGAACCATGGATCGGTATCAGATGAACGCGCCGACAGACTGGTCGCGCGGCTACCCCATTCGGGAGAGCTACCCAGCGCGTTGGCACCATTTCCAGTCGCCGGCCCATCTGCGGGCGATCTGCGCCGTCATGGGCGTGGCCTGGGACGTCGGACCGGAGACGCCGCTGTCGATCGCCGAGGTGGGCTGCGGCACGGGCTACACCGCCCAGATGCTGGCTGCTGGAAATCCGCGCTGGCAGGTCGTCGGGCTGGACTACAACCCGGCGCACATCGCCCAGGCGCGCAGCGTGGCGGCTGCCGCGGGACTGGAGAACCTGCGATTCCTCGAGGCCGACCTGGCCGAACTCGGAGACAGCGCACTGGAGCAGTTGCCCGAATTCGATTTGATCACCGTACACGGCGTCTGGTCATGGGTGGGCGATGCCGTGCGGGACGGGATCCTCCGCTTGTTGCGCCGGCGCCTGAAGGCGGGCGGACTGGCGCTCATCAGCTACAACGCGCTGCCCGGTGCAGGCGGCAGCTTGGGCCTGGCGCGCCTGGTCCGGCCATCGATGCAGCATGCTGGCAGTGGCATCGGGGCGGTCGAGCACGCGAGCAAACTCGTCCAGCGCCTGCTCGCCACAGAGCCACAGCATGTGCCGGTGTCCGCTTGGCGAGGCATGTTCAGCGGCGAGGTCAGCGGCACCAATGCAAGCTATCTGTTGCACGAGTTTCAGACCGAACACTGGCGGCCATGTTTTCATGCCGATGTCGCGTCGGCCATGGAATCGGCTCAGTGCCAGTACGTGGGCAGCGCGACCATCGACGAGAACTTCCCGAGAATGTCGCTGTCGGACGCGCAGATCGAGTTGTGGCAAGAGGCCCCCAACGCTGCGGAGCGCGAACTGATCTTCGACTTGTGCGTGCCGCGCATGTTTCGTCGCGATCTCTACGTGCGCGGCCTGCGCCGGGTTTCCCGTGTCACCGAGCTGAACGCCCTCTGGTTCGCGCTCATCACGCACAGGCCGGGCGCGGCGTCCCTCTCGGCCCAGGCCGGTTTGGTACAGCTGCCCCAACCACTGGTCGACGCAGTTCGCGGCGCCTTGGTCCATGCGCCACAGAGCATCGGGGCGTTGCGTGCCTTGCCCGGCTGCAACAAGGCGACACCAGAAGAGCTGGTCGCATTCCTGATGGGTTCCGGCCTTGCCATGCCGGTGTGGCGACAGCCCGGCAGTGGCACAGATTGGCCGCAAGCCGTTGCGGCGGCCAGGCGGCTGAACGCCGTCGCCGCCGGCGAACTGGCGCCTTTCGGCGGTTCGGGCCAGCTTGGATTGGCCACGCCCGTACTGGGCGGCGGGCTGCCGGTGCCGGCGCTGGAGTTGATCGTGGCGCAGCTGTTGGCGCAATCAACATGCGAGCCAGCTGCCACCGAAGACGCCGGAGCCCTGATGCGAAGAATCTTGCCGAAAGGCCAGACACCGTCGCCCGAGGTCTGCGCCGAACTGGAGTCAGCCATTGCGGCGCTGCTTGCGGAACGACGGTCCGTCTGGCGAGCGCTGGACATCGCCTGATGCGCCATTCACATGCCTGGCGCAGAAACCCGGGAATCACATGACCTCTTGGAGCCACGGCTACGTCACGGACAGCCCCTATGCCTTCAGCTACCAGGAAGCGCAGGCACCCGGGAACCTGGCGCTGATCTGCGCGATGATGGGCGTGGCCTGGACGCCGACGCAGAACATGGTCATGGCCGACATCGGCTGCGGGCGCGGCTACACGGCGCTGGCGCTGGCCGCCGCCAACCCCGGATGGACAGTGCTCGGTCTCGACTACAACCCCGCCCATATCGCCGAGGCCTCGGGCCTGGCGGCAAGAGCGGAACTGAAGAACGCTGTTTTCGTCGAGGCCGATCTGGCGCAGATGAGCGATGCCGAGATCGACCGACTGCCGGAAATGGATGTCGTCAGCCTGCATGGCGTATGGACCTGGGTTTCCGACACGGTGCGCTCGGGCATCGTGCGCCTGCTCTCACGCAGGTTGAAGCCGGGCGGCTTGTGTTATCTGGGCTACAACGTCATGCCAGGTCATGCTGCAGACATGGCGTTGCAGCGCTTGTTCCGCCACCTTGCCGGACAGCTACGCAGCGGCGATTCGCCGGCGCGTGCGCAGGCAGCGATCGAGGCCATCCGCGCGCTGCACGCCACGCGCCCGGCCCACCTGGCCGTGACCTCGATGCTCAAGCTCATCACCGCGGACCAGTTGGCAGTGGACCCCGCCTACCTGGCGCACGAATTCCTGACCGCGCACTGGCGACCCGTGTTCTTCGAGGATCTGAGCGCAGACCTGGCACCGGCCAAGCTGAACTACGTCGGTAGCGCGAGCCTGGACATGAACGTGCCCGAGCTCGTCTTCACGCCCGCGCAGCGTGAGATCCATGACGCGATGCCACCCGGGCCGGCACGCGAGTTCATGAAGGATCTGTGCACCGAGCGCAGCTTCCGCCGCGACGTCTTCGTGCGCGGAGTGCGCCACACCGACCCGGTCGCCGCGATGGATCGCATCGTGCTGGCCGCACGCCGCCACCTCGACGACGGCCCGCCGAAGCTGAAGGTCCCGGTCGGCGTCGCCCAGATCGACCCGGATTTGTGGCATCCCATCGCTGCCGCACTCAACGAGGGGCCGCAAAGCCTGGGGCGGCTGCGCAGTCTGCCCAGCAAGGGTTCACCCAACCCGTCTGAACTGGCCACCGTGATGACTGGCACCGGTCTCGTGCTGCCCGTGCTGCACGAGAGCGGGCCCACCGAGGCCTGCCAGCGCATCAACCGCGTAATCGCGCAAACCTACGCCAACGAGGGGCGAATGGGCGGGCAGTTCGCGATGTCTTCACCCGTGATGGCTGCGGGGCTGCCGTGTGCATGGATCGAGCTGGCGGTGGCGGTGCAACCGGAGGTGGCGCAGACCGCGATGCCCGACCCGGCGATGCTGGCCCGGCGCATATTTCCGGACCTGGAAGAGGCAAGGCTTGAGCAGGCTACCGAACATGTGGCGGGCCTGCTGCAGCAGCGGCTGCCGATTTGGCGGCGATTCGGGATCGTCTGAAGCTGGGAACAGAAGCTGGCTAAGTCAGTGCTATCGCCGCAGCATCTAAGTCGGGCTGGAATGGCTACCGAGAATCGATCAATCGGTGAAGTTTGCGAATGCACGGATGTGGCGGAATCGGGAGATCTTGTATCCCCTCGAATACAACTCATCCGCCATCATTTGCGCACACGGCTCCAGGACAAATTATCAAAATGCTCTCGCTGGCGTGACAAATGCTGACTGCGCAAGGGGCCCGCAAGTCAATGCACCGAACTTAAGGTCCTCACCCAATACTCGTAGGTTAGGCACATTTGTTCCATAATGTCTGCTTCCAATCGACGGAGGCTGCAATGGCGCGAACCAAAGCTTTACTTGGTATGGGTGCTCGGCTGGCTGACCATGTGAGTGCCAGCCTCCTGGCCCGCGTGTTCCCGGCCGAGGTGGTCAACGATGTTCTGGACGCCCACGATCGCAATTCCAAGCGAGTTCGCTGCTTTCCGGCCGTAGCGGGTGTGTACTTCTGCATGTCGTTGAGTCTGTATCCGGAGGCAGCCTACGAGGAAGTCTTCGCCACCATCTGCCAGGGCTTGGCCTGGGCAGCTCGCTCAGCCAAGCCCGCGAGGATCTCCAGCGTTTCGATCAGCGTTGCGCGCGCCAAGATCGGGGCCGAGCCGCTGCAGGCACTAGTGCAGCGCTGCTGTGTACCAATGGCCGATGAGAGGTTTCATCCCGAAGCGTTTTATCGTGGGCTGCGCTTGGTAGCCATGGACGGCAGTCACTTCGAGCTTCCTGATGAAGTCGACAACGTCGCCTACTTCGGTCGCCCCGGCAGTCGCACAGGGGTGGCTGGCTATCCGCAGGCGCAGTGCGCGGTGCTGGTGGAGTGCGTCACGCACGGCATCCTGGCAGCAAACCTGGGGCCCTACGCGGCAGGGGAGTGGGCCGTGTGCAAACCACTGCTGAGCGCACTCAAGCCAGACATGCTGTGCATGGCTGACCGGGGATTCAACGGCTACGAGCATTGGCGGCTTGCGCGCCAGACCGGGGCACAGCTGCTTTGGCGCTGTGCCAGCAACCGCTTGCTACCTCGGCAGCAGGAACTGCTCGACGGTTCGTATCTCAGCACCATCATGCCTACAGGC
>JBBQAW010000024.1:0-24789 GCA_038316815.1 Burkholderiales bacterium | reverse complement strand
ACACGAACAGATGCCCGGCCAGCGGGTCGGTGTCGAAGCCCTGGCGAGCCAGTGCGTACAGGCCGTCATAGGACTTGCGCATGTCGGCGGGTTGCCCGTAGAGGAACACGCGGATTCGGCTCTCGGGGAAGAACATCAGCGCCGCACCAGGTGCAGGCTGATGCCACCGCCCAACTCGATACGCAGATCGAGCTCGGTGTGCTCGGCTGCGGGGGTGGGAGCGGCCGCGCCCAAGAGACCCAGATCCACGAACGACGGCTTGGACGCCAGCGCTGCTGACTTGGTCAACGGCTTGGCCACCGAAGCTGCGGGCATGCGCAACGGGTCGGTCCGCAGCCGCGAGCGCCAGAGGGAGAAGCTGCTCCGCGTCAAACCCTCACGACGACAAAACTCCTTCAGCGTCATCGCCGCGCCGTCAAACCGCGCCAGCACAGCCCGCCAGGACTGCTCATCCAATCGTCGGCGTGTCTGCCGGGGCTTGCTGTCTTCCATGATCCGTGCTCCTCATGCTGTGTTGATGAGGAGCATTCTTCGGACATCGGCGGCTCAAGGGAAGAACGCCGCGGGGTTACCGCTTACGGCCCGCGATGAAGTCGACATTGGATTGCGCGGATAAGTTCAAGAACTTCGAGCGCTCCACACTAGCTTGCGGCTGAGTGAACTTCACGCCGATGGCATCTGCGGGGGGGGGGGTTCATCAAGCGTGCGGCGTTGGTTCACCCTCCCGCGAAGCGCCCGCACTTGCGCCGGCCAGAAATGCAGCCAACATAGTGTGACGCTTTGACGCATGAGCCGGTGACCGAATTGCTTCAATCGCAGCTTCCTTATCGCCGACTAGGACGACCTGCTCTACCCCTCGGGTCACCGCTGTATAGACTAGGGCTTGATCCAAGAGCCGGCTCTTGGTGACTGGAACTATCGCGCGCTGGAATTGGCTGCCCTGGCTCTTGTGCACCGTGATAGCGTACGCATGAACGAGCGCTTGAACTTGGTTAGCGTCAAGCTCGTACTCGACGCCGTCAAACTCGGCGAGGCAACAAGGCGACTCTTCCCCAGATGGAACCATTGCCCGAAGGACCCGACCGAGGCTCCCATTGCGCAGACCAAGCGTGTAGTCATTCTTGGTGTACATCACGAGGTCTCCAACAGACAGCCCGATGCGCCCCGCAATGACTTCATTGACCAATCCGAACTCCCGGTCGTAAGAGCGGACAGGCTCACCGTCACCGTGGAAACGGGCATGCAGGGCAGCATTCAGGAATTCGGTGCTGCCGGGTCCGCGCTTAAGAGTCGAAAGAATCTCTGCGTCGAAGTGCATTCCGTCGCCCCCCAAAGCGACATGAATTTCTTGCACCGTGGCGTCAAGATCAGCAGGTGCGCAACTGACGAACGAGACCCCCGAGCCGATACCTTGGTACGCGGCCCAAGTCGGCTCGCGATGCTCTCGGATTGCCTCCGCGACTTTCGGAATCCCACTGATAGCCTTTTGCCTTTGCGGCACCTTCAACTCGACCTGCGGCACTTCGGGATGGCCGGCGAGTGCATGCAGAACAAGACCAGGACCAATCGGCGGAAGTTGCGACGGATCGCCGACGAGGACCAACCGGACACCCTGCGGGATATGGCGTAGGAGTCGATTCATGAGCAAGACATCCACCATACTCATCTCGTCAACCAAGATGAGGCTTCCCGGCGCGATCTCATCGCCAATCAAGGCACCAGCGATCGTCATGGCCTCCTTTCCAGTAGCCTCCGTCATTCGCTGAGCAGCACGGCCCGCGAGCGCAAACTGGTAAATCACGAGCCCCGGAGTTGCTCTTTCGAGTGTCAGACAGAGCGCCTGCAGCACCGTCGTTTTGCCGGTACCTGCCCCGCCAAGGATCAGGCTCACCCGGCTGGAAGCACTGGTCCTTACCGCATCTCGCTGTTCTTCGCTGAGCGTGAAGCCCTTCATCACCTCGTAGATCGCAAGCGACTCCTCGATCGAGTCGACATCAACGGACGCTACGGCGAACAGAACGCCCTGACCCTCGACATCGCGACCCCGGTGCATTGCAATCAGGCGTTCAGCGACGTAGCGTTCAATCATGGAGACGCCGGCAAGTTGCCAGGTTTCTTCGGTCCTGCGTATCCGAGTGTTCTCACTGCCGGCATCAATTGCCTTCTGAGCTAGCAACGCGGAATTGAGCAAGTCCCGCAAGCCGTCTTTAATCTTGGAGTGAGGAAGGCACGTGTGGCCAACCTTCAGACCCCGATACAGCACCTCTTCGATTGCTGCCTCAAGACGCCGACTATCGTCGTCGGGAACGCCGAGTAATTGAGTAGCGAAATCATCAACGATTTGCCACTTAGCCTCAAAAGAAATCAAAACGTATGGGTTGGCCTCGACTTTTAGCTTTGCTTGATTTCCATAGAAACTTGTGACGGCAGCGCCAATTCTGCGAGGGACGCCGAGCCTATCCAGCCAGACCAGCGTCTGTGCTACGTCATGGACCTCGAACGCCCGGCAAAGTGCCAAGGCTGCCTCTTGCCCCACCACTTCAGCGAGTAGCGCAATGTTCTGACTGTCAATGTGTTCGATCAGTTCGAGTCCGAAGCGGTCATACAGACGCCTGGCCTTGACCTCACCTATGCCGATGCAGTCCTCGCACTCGGCAATCCATTGCACAACGTTGCGGCCTGAGGGACGTTCCATTCGAACTTCCGACGCCTCAATCTGTTGCTCCTGTATGCGGTAGCCATTTGCGACAGTTGCTCGCTGCTTCAATTCGCCTTCGATACGCCAAATCTGTCCTTTGCCAACCGCCAATGAGTTGGGCAGCAACTTGTGGCTGGCAACGACGACGTATGCCTGCCCCTCCTCCGTCTTGCCGGCGAAGATGGCTCCTCCGGATGAGCCGCGTGAGCGCACTGAAGTGACACGCAACGTCCGAGTCACGAATGAAGTGACTGCCCCATGCACGATGTTCATAGCTGCAGCATTCGTCCAGTTTCACAAAGATGCTGCTCCTGAAACTTGAGCTTCTTGAGCTGATCTCGCAAGTCCTTGGCCTCTGCGCGAAGGGTTGCATTCTGTTCTTCCAACGCCTTGACACGCCCTTCCGCCCTTACCTTTGCTGAGATGGCACGTCGAACAATCACTTGTGAGGTCGCATCGCTTGGGCCAGCCGAAGATCTTTCCGCGAGATCACTTCGTCCTTCCGCGCTCCCAGAGGCGTCATGCCTTTCAAGGACGCCGGATTCTCGCAGTTTCCCTTCAAGCGTTTGTAGCTCAGATTCAAGCGTGTCGTTTTGGGTCCAGGCCGAACGACCGAAACTGCATTCCTTCGCAATCTCAGTTCGATTGAGCTTTCCGGCTCGGATGTAATCCGACCAGTCATCTGCCGCGGTCCGGTCCGTAATCCAAACTTTGAAGCGTTCCACGCTCTGAGCGGCTACTTCTTTGCTGCTAGCATTGTCTCTTACTTGTTCGGTCACCTTGATGGCCATTTTCACTTTGTGACCTCCTGATTGACGTCCCTGTCGATGGTCGGCAACGGCTTGTTCAACTCTGCCTCTGTCACTCCGCGCTTATAGGCGTTGTATTGCCACACATGAAAAAGCTCCCGAAACCGATCGTTCTGTGCGATCAACTCTGAATTCTCAGCTTTTATTTGCTCGATTCTCTTGGCAGCCACCGCAAGGCTGCTCGGCTTGGGGGTTGTGTCGCTCGGCGCGATGCGTCGCCTTTTCTTTCTCGCGTCGAAAGCATCGGCAATCGCTTGATGTCCGAAGAGGCCCTGCCTTGAAGGTTTGTAACCGAGAATCGGGGTGCAGGCTTCGCAGACCTCAGCCCAGGAGAACTTCTCCTTGGACCACCCCCGAATGACAGTGACAATCGCCTGGACCTCAGAAGGCTTGATGTGCTTGTTACCAGCCACGTGATGTCCTTAGTCGACAGCGATGGTCAAAGCCAAGGGCTCCTCGTGCTTTAAAGCAGCGCCGCGGTCTTCATCCAGAGCACTGAGCATTGTTTTCAGTGCCAATGCTGGTGCAGTGTTGCTCGCCAGGGCTTCCATCGCTACAAGGCGCAGGACGCGATGTAAGTGGCTTTGCGCATTGCTGCCTTCTAAGCGAACGACAGCGCCGTCAGCGATTCCGCGGTCTTTCAGGATCGAAACAAGCTGCTCTAAGCGATCTCTGTACTTCTGCTGCGTGGCGTTCCATTGATCTGCTCCGGGATCGCCGCGGTCGGCAGCTGCCATTGCTTGGTCCGCTTCCTCCCGAACTCGCTCCAGCAGTTGATTGATGCGCTCAAGTTTCTCTTGGTTGTCCTTACCGGCTCCCTTGATGCAATGGTGCTCTTTGCAATTAATACAATCACCAAATTTCTCACAAGGATTGAAGTTGAAGTCATGTTCGCAAAATCCCCAAAGCGTCGGATGGTTTGCACCACGCGGAGTAAGGTCCAAGTCTTCGCAGGACTTCGGCTTCGGCTTCATGCTAATCTGCCAGTGAATGACCTTCTCCGAGGCTGAAGCGCTTTCCCGGTTATTTGGCGGAGGGATGCCGATCGCCATCCTGGTGCCGTCGTTGCATGTAAGAAGATTTGCGACCTGCGTAGCCCTTACTTCGGACGACAGGTTGTTGTAAACCGCCCCTTGTTTCCCATCCTTACGACCAGACCACTTGTTGATGAGGTCTGCGCTAAGAAACGTATCGCCAGTTCCTTGATGAGCGAGCGTATTTAGCAAATGGCGAAACTGGTGCGAATTCACCTTGAGGCGTTGGCCATTATCGTCAAGGTAGTGGTGTCTCTCAAAAACGTCCAGCGTGGGCTCGTGCCCCCCGAGTTGCGAACCTAACGTACCCAACCTGGGCTTCCACAATTGAACCGGGCTTGTTCCCTTATCTGTGTGCAACTGGAACCTAGCCATGCAAAAGAGGGCCTCGCTGTACTTCAGCCGTTTGTCTTTGGAGGTGTATGGGAAGTAGTCGGGAACGCGATCAAGCACCCATTGCCACAGGCTGTTAAGGGTATGGATACCATTCCCTTGACGGAGACCGTTTTCGCTGAGCGATCGTTTTCCGCTAAACCCCAAAGATGCGCAAGCTTGGGCGGGCGTCAATTGCTGATCGTCGGGCACATCTGGGCATCCAGCATGACGGAAGAATCGAAGCTGCGCACTTTCTCCGCCCTTCTTCACGATATCCCTTGCCTCAACTTGCTGTTCTAGATATGCAGCGAGCTTCCGTGGCTCCTCTGTAATGGACTTGATTCGGCGCACAGCCTCTCTTGCAATGTCGGCCCACACATCTGGAATCCACTTGGTTGCCCATCCGTATCCTTTGGAGGCACGAAACCTCCAGCCATATTGCATCGTGCCAGAACTATCAGCTTGGTCTACTTCAAGGTCCGCAAGAAGTTTGTGCACCTCTTCTCCGCGCGCAGGTCCGCTGAGGAGTAATGCGACCATGGAGGTGACATAGATGTCAACGTGTTGCTTCGGGTCGTCAAGGTTGTAATCCTGATTGAACAACTCACCGAGCGCCAACAATGCCGCTTCCGCAGGTAGTTTCCTGGCGCGCTCTGCGTCCGCCTCTTTTCCAACACCGCGATTCAGAGTTTTCGGTTTACTTATGGTGTTTCGCCACGACGACGTATCCATGCTCGTCAATCGTTTCTTTGCTAGAAACCGCGCGAGTTGCTCAAGGGCCAAGCCACAGTGATAAGCCGTGATTCCAATCTTGAAATGATCACGGAGTATTTGCGCAGCAGCGTCGAAGTCAACTAAGTCGATCTTTGCCGGGTTCGTCGACTGCCACCTATCTAATTGCGCCTTTTCGATGGCTCGCAACACGACCAAGCGCTTCGTGTGGGTGTATCGGGTTCCCGGCTTATTTCCTGCCTCGTGGCGGATGTAGGCTCTGGCGAAATCGATAAAACCTCGGTCGAGCAAGTAGGGAGTTTGATCAACCAATGCGCTCGCCCGTGGCGATCCAATCTTTCTGAATTGCCCAATGCCTTCCCAGGACCATGCGCCCCAATCGAGTTCGTTTCCGAAGACTGTTAGGTCGGAGCGGCAGATGCGAATGAAATCCGCAACGTTTCGCGCAGCGTCGTGTGCAGATTTGGGTTTGAAATCAATTGCGCTCATGCTTACGAATCTTTAGTGGCGCCGGAGCCTTCGCCGGACGCATGACGCTTGGTTGCATTCTTACGCTGCGTACTGGGGGCGCTTTTGGCAGCGAGTTCTTGGCGCCGCAGTTGACAGCGTTGAATGACCTCAACTACAGCGTAAATGGTCAGGTCGTTGACTCCTACCATTTCCGATGGCCCGAGCAGTTCAAAGCGTTGCTGACGTTCATCAAGTAGAACTTCGAGCAGCGGTTCATGTGGCCCCTCCAGCCAGGGCTGAAAGTGATTGCACGTATAGCAGCACCGAGGAATTTGGTTCAGTCCACACTGCCGATCAATTCCGCAAGTGGCCGTACCGCGCCCGTTAAACAAGATGCGCGTCTGGTGGGGACGATCGCCGCCTCTTGCATCGAGCTCTCGATCAACAGCCTCACCGCTGAACATTCGCACGAGAGGTTTCATACTGAGAGCCATTGCCTTGTTTATCGGTATCGCATGATCTGGAATGCTTTTCTCGTAGATTTTCAAGCTGTCCAGTGAGGAATGGTCCATGAGGTGCGCTGCCACTGTCGCTGGAACACCTTTCCTCACCAACTCCGTGCCAAGGGTGTAGCGGAAGCGCCGAGGGTTAACGTGCAAAGGCTGAGAATTTCGATTCTTTGAGTCTGTCTTCGCGGACGCCTCCTTTACAAGATTCCCGATTGCCGAGGCCGACTGGTGCCAAGCGTCGCTACTTCCGTCAAGTCGTAGTCGATCGATCGCCTCGCGAGGCGACTTTTGCTTGAGTAGCCTTTCTGCTACCTTCAGGGATGTACTTACGGCCGACCACAATGGCCACAATGGCAATTGCTCTTCAATGTGCAATATTTCGTGCGGTGCCAGATCGAAATTCTTCCCGACAATCATTTCTTCGAATCTTTGCATCACCAGCATGCGTTGTCGCACCAATGAATTCCAAATTGCCGGGATGACTTCTATAGTGCGAAATTCCTTTCTCCAACCCTGGTCCGGTTGCTTGGCGCGCGGTATGTGAACGAGAAGCATCCTGCGCGGCGATGTACTGTCACCGTTTGGCAAATCGTCGAATTTACGGTCGTATAGGTCAACTAGCTTGATGTTTGCGTACTGACTCGGTCTGCGACCCGAACGACTCAAAAGGAGGCAAAGAGACATTGCGCCATGATCAATTGAGCCGGCCTCGTAGGCCGCCATCCATCCCGCTTCCAGGGTAGCTTTTTCATCGCGCTCAAGCGGCCCGTCATCGGCGCCCTGTCTGTTCACGGCCTCGCCCGCCGGGGCGCTCCGGAGTGTCCAACTCTCTATCAGATCTATTACGTCTTCAGAGACGCCATCAAATCCGAGGTCGTACCACTTTCTCAGGAACGGACGGACACTGCTGATGAAAATTTGGTCATTTCCAGTCTCTTGAAAGGCGTGGTGACGGAAGTTGATCAACATCGTCGTAGTGATCTCCGGATCGGTATCTAACGTCCGTACGAACTTCGCGAGTCGACGCATTCCGAGGCTGAACTGAGCGCACGTTCCGGCCGATACAACCTGAGCATAGTGGGCCATTGTCCCCATTGCCCCGTCAGTCAATACTCCTGGGAATGCATTCCTCAGGGCCGCGGCATTCAGATTGCTGCGAGCCGAGAGTTTCCACTTATCCGAGTTCACATCAAACTCGTAGTCAAGGACCGAGAGCCTACCGCTACTTTCTCCCTCCGACTCACGACCGCCAGCATCAGATGCGGCGGAGCCGTCGATTTGGTCAGTGCTTTCCTTCTCTTTCCTCATGGCCGCTACTCCGGTCAGACGGTTTCTTCGTCGTTGGCGCTTTTCCCCTCGGCTTTCGCCTTTGCGACGAGCGCACGCTGATGTGCCTCGGCCTGCATTTCAAGAGAAGTTTGGTTGGACTTAGCCCTGATGAACCTCTGATTGTAGACCTTTGCTGTTCCGGAACCAGGGTTCCAACCCATTTGATATTCCCGACGCTGCTCTTGCTCTTGGGGAGAGACGGGCTCCTTCGACTTGTCCATCGTTTCACTGAACCGTTCGTTCCAGGTGTGGCGAAGTCCATGCGCTCTAAACGCCTCAAGTTCTGGGCTCACCGCTGCTATCTGCCTACATATATATTGCAGGCCTTGCTTGCTTAGCGGTTGACCTAGTGTCGGACCCGACTTGTGCACGACAAGCAAGTATTCGTGCGACGAAGAATTCGGAGTGCTCTTTCGGAATTTTACGACGTAGGTCCTAATTGCGTCTGCCAGTTCTGGTGCAACTGCGATGGTTCTCGCCAAAGTCTTCACCAGGGGTTGATTCCGGCGTGTATCACCGGGCGCGTCTGCTCGTCTGTATATGTTTATAAAATTTTGAGCGAAGTCGACGTCGCGCACCTGAAGGTTGAGCAACTCTCCGCCCCGGATGCCAAGATGACCAAGCATGTGAACGATCAGTTCATTTCGTGATTGCGTTGCGGGACTGCTGAACGGGTTTGTTTCCGAGCCAGGTCGAACAATCGTCCATAGCAACTCCTCTTGTGTCTTGCTCAGCCCTTTTAGAGTTTCGTTTTTGTTTCGACCCTTCGCCCTTGGGCGGCGGGAAAGGATCGAGTTCTTCATTGCCTCGATGCCCTTAGTTGCATCACGATCGAGGGATTTTGTAAGTAGATATTTGGCAATCCATTCCAAATACTTGGCGATCCCAGTCAACCTGCCACGTTGTGTTTCCTTTTGCACCGTCTTCGCTTTTCTTCTATACCCCTTTTTTCCGGGCGAGATCTCTCGAACATTGCTGGCAGCAGCTTCGTCTCTGAGGTGCCGCAGGCAGTGATTCTTGAGTGCCTCGCACTCATGGGGAAGTAAAAACATGCGCATTCGGAAGCGGCCCTCCAAGTCGATCTGGGTTTCTTCTGCGAAGTCAAGGCAGATGTTGATCGCTGTCAGTGCTGCCTCCATCGCGGAGAGGCTCAAGCCTGGATTGCGAACTTCAAGTGTTGTGTAGATGGATGCTAAGAAATGCGGCACACCGGTCTCTCGATCCACGAGCGCGCAGTAGCGCTCACCGCTGGAAAAGACCCAGCTTTTAATGCGGTGCCGTCTCATCAAGAGTCTTCTGGTCTTTGTTTACGTCCCGTTAAGCTATCACATATCAGGTTTCCCTGCAAACGCTTGTTGTCGGGATCTTCATAGCTTTGGGGGTCTGGTCGAGGAGCAGCTAGACGTTGTTGTCGAAACGTGTCTCAGCTGAACCTAGTTGAGGAAGTCGTGTGTCAGGCCGCGCGCCAGTTCCAGCGTCACCGACACGCCCGCGGCGCGCAGTCGGTCGGCATAGGCCAGGCCCTCGTCGACCAGGGGGTCGCACCCGGCCAGCACGACGATGGCCGGCGCCACGCCGTCCAGGTCTGGTGCCTCCAGCGGCGCAAAGCGCCAGTCGTGGCGCGACGCAGCGCCGAGATAGTGGTCGAAGAACCACTCGATGCTGACGGCGTCGAGCAAGAAGCCGTGGGCGAACAGATGGCGCGATGGCCAATTGCCATGCGCCGCGGTGCCGGGCGTGATCAGCAACTGCGCCTTCAGCGGCAGGCCGTGGTCGCGGGCCCCGATCGCGCAGACGGCCGCCAACGTGCCGCCGGCGCTGTCGCCACCCACCGCCAGGCGCGTGGTGTCGATGCCCAGCGTGGCGCCCTCGCGCACCAGCCATTGCAATGCCGCCCAGGCGTCGTCGACGGCGGTCGGGAAGCGGTGCTCGGGCGCCAGCCGATAGTCCAGCGCCAGCACGGCCCCGCCGCTGCGCAGCGCAAGTTGCCGGCACAGGCTGTCGTGGGTGTTCAGCCCGCCGATGACGAAGCCGCCGCCATGCAGGTACAGCAGCGCCGGCAGCGGCTGGGCCATGGCGTCGCTGGCCACCGGGGCATACAGGCGCGCTGGCAGGAGCGTGCCGTCGGCGGCGGCGATGCTCAGGTCCTGCACCCGCGGCAGCGGCGCGCGCGGCAGGTCCAGCACCTCGGCCGCAGCGGCATAGGCCAGACGCGCCTGGCGTGGGCTCAGGGTGTGGAAGGACGGCGCCTTGGCGCGCTGGATGCGCTCCAGCAGGCCGGCCATGGCCGGTGTCAACAGCGACAGGCTCAAGAAACTCCCCGATGCAATGTGGTGGCGGCGCGCAGGATACTTGCCGCCATGGCCCGCATCCTGTACCTGACCCAGATCGACATCGACTTCGGCGTCGTCCAACTGTTGCGCGACGAATGCGTTCGCGTTGGCATCAGCAAGCCGCTGGTCGTGACCGACGCCGGCGTGCGGGCTGCTGGCGTGTTGCAAGCCGCGCTGGACGCTCTCGGCACGCTGCCGCACGCGGTCTTCGACGGCACGCCGTCCAACCCCACCGAGGCGGCAGTGCGTGCCGCCGTCGCCGTCTGCCTGGCCCACGGTTGCGATGGCCTGGTGGCGGTGGGCGGCGGCAGTGCCATCGATCTGGCCAAGGGCGTGGCCATCGCCGCCACGCACGAAGGCACGCTGAAGACCTACGCCACGATCGAAGGCGGCAGCTTGAAGATCAGCGAACGGGTGCTGCCGCTGATCGCGGTGCCCACCACCGCAGGCACGGGCAGCGAAGTGGCGCGCGGCGCCATCGTCATCGTCGACGACGGGCGCAAGCTGGGCTTTCACAGCTGGCATTTGTTGCCCAAAGCCGCGCTGCTGGACCCCGAGTTGACTCTCGCCCTGCCCCCGGGCCTGACGGCAGCCACTGGCATGGACGCCATCGCCCACTGCCTGGAAACCTTCATGGCACCGGCGGTGAACCCGCCTGCCGACGGCATTGCGCTGGACGGTCTGGCGCGGGGCTGGGCCCACATCGAACGCGCAACGAGCGAAGGCAGCGACATCCACGCACGCTGGAACATGCTCAGCGCCAGCATGCAGGGCGCCATGGCTTTTCAAAAGGGTCTGGGCTGCGTGCATTCCTTGTCGCACAGTCTGGGCGGCGTGAACCCGCGGCTGCACCACGGCACGCTGAACGCCGTGTTCCTGCCGGCGGTGATCCGCTTCAATGCGCTTGCCCCGTCGATGCAGGCCGACCACCGCCTGGCGCGCATGGCACAAGCCATCGGCCTGCACGGCTGCGACACGGAGGGCCATGCACTGGCCGAAGCCGTGACGGCGCTGAACGCCCGCCTCGGCTTGCCGACCGGCCTGCGGGCCATGGGCGTGGACGCATCAGTCTTCGAGCGCGTAATCGACGGCGCCATGGCCGACCATTGCCACAAAACCAACCCGCGCCTGGCCACGCGTGACGACTACGCCGGCATGCTGCAAGCAGCGATGTAGCCAAGGGCTGCAGTTCGTCCTGCCCAGCCTGCAGTCTGTCGGCCCAGGCCAGCTTGGCATTCTTCCCGCTGATATGGTGTCCTACATCAGCAACACACCGGCTCGAACACCGGCAGAGAGGCACCATGCAGACCTGGGACGACCGACAGCCTATCTACCAGCAGCTGGCCGACCTCTTGGCCGAGCAATTGCTGGACGGCCAGCCCCCGGAAGGCCAAGCCATGCCTTCGGTGCGCGTACTGGCCAGCCAACATGTGCTGAACCCGCTCACCGTCAACCGCGCCCTGCAAACCCTTGGCGACGAAGGTCTGCTGGAAAGCCGGCGCGGGCTGGGCCTGTATGTGGTGGCTGGGGCGCGCGAGAAACTGCGCGCCAGCGAAAGACAAAACTTCCTGAACAACGAATGGCCGCGCCTGCGCCAACGCCTGAAACGCCTGGGCATAGGCGCAGAACAACTGCAATGGACACAAGAATCATGAGCGACAACCTGGTCGAAGCACGTTCAGTCAGCATCGCCTACGGCGCCAAGCGCGCTGTGGACGACATCAGCTTCGTCATCCCCAAAGGCCGGGTGGTGGGTCTGCTGGGCCACAACGGGGCTGGCAAGTCGACGCTGATGAAAGCCATGGTCGGGCTGGCGAAGGCCGAAGGCAGCCTGCGCGTGCTGGGCCTGGACCCGCAGCGCGACCGCGTGGCCTTGCTGCAGGACGCCTGCTACATCCCCGACGTGGCCATCCTGCCGCGCTGGGCCAAGGTCGGCGACCTCATCACGCTGATGGCCGGTTTGCAGCCGCGTTTCTCGGCAGACCGGGCGCGGGCCCTGCTCAAGCGCACCAGCGTCGGGCTCTCGGACAAGGTCAAAACGCTGTCCAAGGGCATGGTGGTGCAGGCGCACCTGGCGCTGGTGGCCGCCATCGACGCCAAGCTGATGATCCTGGACGAGCCCACGCTGGGTCTGGACGTGATCTCGCGCAAGGCTTTCTACGAATTGCTGATCGAAGAATGGTGCGACGGCCAGCGCAGCGTGCTCATCAGCACGCACCAGGTCGAAGAGATCGAAAGTCTGTTGTCAGACGTGCTGATGCTCAACGAAGGCAAGCTGGTGCTGTCCATCAGCCTGGAAGACATGGACCGCCGTTTCGTGGCCCTTAGCCATGACGGGCAAGACACGGACGCCGCTGAACGCATGGCTGCAGCGCACCCGCTGCTGCGCTACCGCAGCAACCCGGCCTTGGGCGGCCCGCGTGGCGCCACCACGGCTGTCTTCGACGGGACGCCGCCTGACGACGTGCTGGCCCTGGGCCAGCGTGTGCGCCCCAGCCTGGTCGACCTGTTCGTGGCGCTGACGCGCAAGCCCGAACTCGATCGCCAGCATTTCTGAAATCAACCGCAAATCATCGCCATGAACACCTTCACCACTCTCATCCGGCGCGAATGGATGCAGCACCGCTTTGGCTGGTCCTTGCTGGCCCTGGTGCCGCTGGCGCTGGCGCTGCTGGGTCTGTCTTTCGGCCAGGTCCAACTGGACAGCGACCCCAGCGAACCTCATTTCGCATTGATGGCCGCAGTCGCTGCCTTGGCGGGCGGTGCGATTGCCAGCTTCGTCATCCTGAGCATGACTTCGCTGTTCCTCATCAGCGGGCTGGCGCGACGCGACCACGGCGACCGCTCGGTCGAGTTCTGGTTGTCGCTGCCCACCTCGCACAGCGCCAGCCTGGGTGCGCCCTTGCTCACGCACCTGTTGCTGGTACCGGCTGCAGCGCTTTTGCTGGGCCTGTTCGGCGGCTGGCTGGTGTCCGCCGTGCTGGTGACGCGCTTGTCTGGCTTCGGTGCCTGGCTGTCGTTGCCCTGGGGCAGCCTGGCAGCCGCTGGCCTGGCCTTGGTGCTGCGCATCCTGGCCGGTTTGCCGCTGGCTTTGCTGTGGGTCGCACCGCTGGTATTGGGTGTCGTGTTGGCCAACGCCTATCTGAAGCGCTGGGGTCTGCCCGTACTGGTGCTGGCGCTGTCGTTGGGTGGCCTGTTGCTGGACAGGTGGTTGGGCCAGGGTGCTGTCTCGCAGACTTTCGGGGACATTTTTCGCAACGCCGGGCACTCGCTCTTTGTCGCCAACCCGCAGGGCATGCAAAGCGGCAATGCAGAAAACGCGCTGGAAGCCTTGCGCGGCGTGCCAGCCTGGGCCTTGGCGGATTTCGCAGTGGCGATGAAAGCGCTGGCTTCGCCGCTGTTTGCCGGTTGCGTCGTGGTGGCTGCGGGCTTGTTCGCCTTGCTGGTGAACTGGCGCCGAGGCGGTGCCAGCGCTGCGCCTTAGCCGCGCGGCTGCGGCTGCGGCTGCGGCTGCGGCTCAGGCGTGCGTAAAGCGGTCGCGCCCGCTTTGCTTGGAGGTGTAGAGCGCGGCATCGGCGCGGGCTATCAGCTCATCGGCACTTTCCCCATCGCGCCAGTAGGCCACGCCGCCCGAAACAGTGATGGTGACCAGCACTTCCTGCGTCTGGCGATTGCGGATCTTCAGCGCCTTGGTGTGGGCTTGCAGGCCCTCGACGGTACGCTGGAGTTCCTGAGGCGCCGTGTCAGGCAGCAAAACGGCGAATTCCTCGCCGCCATAGCGCGCCACCGTGGCGCCCGCGGACTTGATGGCCACACGCAGGATCTCGCCCATGGCTTGAATCACGCGGTCGCCGACCAGATGGCCATGGGTGTCGTTCACCTTCTTGAAGTGATCGATGTCCAACATGACAAACGCATGGCTGCGGCCTGCGCCAGGCGCATCGCACAGCATCGCCTGCAGCCGTTTGGCGAAGCCAGCGCGGTTGCAGATGCCTGTCATCGGGTCGGTCAGTGCCTCGTTGCGCGCGCTTTCCAGTGCCTGGCGCAGCTTGTCCACCTCGCCCTGGCTGGCTTGGACCTGGCTGCGCAGCTGGTCCACCGACTGCTTCATTCGCACCGTGCTGGCCAGCATGTCGTCGACCTGCGGCCGCAGGGCCTGGGTGTCGTTCGAGTTCAGCGCAGCACTCAGCTCAGACAGCTGCGCGCCGTAGTCGCCCGCATCACGACTGGCTTCGGTGGCGCTGAGCGCCACGCCGTGCATCAACTGCTGCATGTCGCCACGAATGCGGTCCAGACTGGCCTGGTCGGGCGGAAAGACATGCCTCTGGCACAGCGCAAGCACCTGCGCATCGTCGACTACAGCGGCTTGCCGCAACAGCCCGTCCACAGCCGCGTTCAGCGACGGGTTGGTTCCCGCCGCGTACTCGTACCACAGGGTGTAGGTGAAAGGATTGAGGGCCGCGCTATGGCGGCCCATGTAGGAAAGCGCCAACCTCAGCAGTTCGGCGCTTTTTTCCTTGGCTTCGGTATATCGCATCTGTGCACGACTCGAGTAGGGCAAGGCAGCAGACGCCTTGCATCCCTTCGAATGTATCCCGGACAACGGCCGCCGGTGAGCCCCGCTCAGCGACCAAGACGTCAGATTTCAGCCGTGCTTGGCATCGAAGAACTGCTCGTCTTCGGTGCTGCCCTTCAGCGCTGCCGTGGAAGCGTCGCGCTCGATCGTGGTGGTCACGGCGTCGAAGTAACCCGTGCCCACTTCCCGTTGGTGCTTCACGGCGGTGAAGCCGCGCTCGGCAGCAGCGAATTCCTTTTCCTGCAGTTCGACGAAAGCCGTCATGTTGTTGCGTGCATAACCGTAGGCCAGGTCGAACATGCCGTAGTTCAGCGAATGGAAGCCGGCCAGCGTGATGAACTGGAACTTGTAGCCCATGGCGCCCAGTTCACGCTGGAACTTGGCGATGGTGGCGTCGTCCAGGTTCTTCTTCCAATTGAAGCTGGGGCTGCAGTTGTAGGCCAGCAGCTTGCCCGGGAATTTGGCGTGGATGGCGTCAGCGAATTTCTTGGCAAACGCCAGGTCGGGCTTGCCGGTTTCGCACCAGATCAGGTCGGCCACCGGCGCGTAGGCCAGGCCGCGGCTGATAGCCTGTTCGATGCCGTTCCTGGTGCGGAAGAAACCTTCCACCGTGCGTTCACCGGTGCAAAAGACCTTGTCGTTGTCGTCGATGTCGCTGGTCACCAGGTCGCCGGCTTCGGCATCGGTACGCGCCAGCAGGATCGTGGGCGTGCCCATCACGTCGGCCGCCAGGCGGGCCGAGACCAGCTTGGCCACCGCATCACGCGTGGGCACCAGCACCTTGCCGCCCATGTGGCCGCATTTTTTGGCCGCAGCCAGCTGGTCTTCGAAGTGAACGCCTGCGGCACCGGCTTCGATCATGGCCTTCATCAGCTCGAAGGCGTTGAGCACGCCGCCGAAACCGGCTTCTGCATCGGCCACGATGGGGGCGAAGTAGTCGATGTCGTTCTTGCCTTCGCTCCACTGGATCTCGTCAGCGCGCTTGAAGGTCGCGTTGATCTTCTTCACCACCTTGGGCACCGAATCCACGGAATACAGGCTCTGATCGGGATACATCTCGCCATTGCTGTTGGCGTCGCCGGCCACTTGCCAGCCGCTCAGGTAGATCGCTTTCAGGCCGGCCTTGACTTGCTGCATGGCCTGGTTGCCGGTGAGAGCGCCCAGGCTGTTGACGAATGGTTCGCTGTGCAACAGCCCCCACAGCTTTTCTGCGCCGTGCTTGGCCAGCGTGTGCTCGATGGGCAGACTGCCGCGCAAGCGCACGACGTCAGCGGCGCTGTAGCCGCGCTGTATACCTTTCCAGCGCGGGTTTTCGTTCCAGTCTTTTTGCAGTGCAGCAGCTTGTTGTTCGCGGGTGGCTTGGGTCATCAGGGGCTCCGTTGGGAAGGTTCTAAGAAGAATCGGTCTGCACTCAGCTTAGCGGCGAACTTCAGCCTCGCCAAGACTTATGTCTTATATAAGATATATCAATGAATTTATATAAATCAACGAGTTAGCCGTCTCATTTTGCATTATGAGATCGGTTCTTTGCATATGGTGAATTTTGTTGCAGTGCAACGCGACTTCATTTCACATCGTGACATGTGCGAGTTTGATGTGAGAGCGCTCGCTTGTCTGGCGAGTCGTATCCCTGCTGCCAAGCGCGCAACGGGCCACTAGACTCGGGCGCATCGCCTTGACTGGAGTAGTTGCCATGAACAAAGCCATCGACCCCGCCCTGATGCACGCCGCTGAAGCCACCGGCACACGGTTAGGTGCTTACTGGATGCCTTTCACGGCCAACCGGCAGTTCAAGAAGTCGCCGCGCCTGGTCACGCACGCCGAAGGCATGCACTACCGCGACACCGAAGGCCGCCAGATCCTGGACGCCGTGGCAGGCCTGTGGTGCGTGAATGCAGGCCACGGCAGGCCGCGCATCGTCCAGGCCATTCAGGACCAAGCCGCAGAGATGGACTTCGCGCCGCCCTTCCAGATGGGGCACCCGAAAGCCTTCGAGCTGGCTGAGCGCCTGGTTGCCCTGGCACCCGCCGGACTGGGCAAGGCATTTTTTGCCAACAGCGGCAGCGAGGCCGTGGAAACCGCCTTGAAGATTGCTCTGGCCTTCCATCGCGCCCGCGGTGAGGGCACGCGCACGCGGCTGATCGGGCGCGAACGCGGCTACCACGGTGTGAATTTCGGCGGCATTTCGGTAGGCGGCATGGTGGCCAACCGCAAGACCTTCGGCAACCTGCTGGCCAATGTGGATCACATCCGCCACACGCACGACCCGTTGCGCAATGCCTTCAGCCTGGGCTTGCCGGCACATGGCGCCGAATTCGCCGACGACCTGGAACGCCGCATCGCCATGCACGACGCGAGCACGATTGCGGCCGTCATCGTCGAGCCCATTGCCGGATCCACAGGCGTGCTCATCCCGCCTCAGGGCTACCTGCAGCGCCTGCGCGACATCTGCACCAAGCACGGCATCCTGCTCATCTTCGACGAGGTCATCACCGGCTTTGGCCGCACCGGGCAGCCTTTCGGCGCGCAGAGTTTCGGCGTCACGCCCGACCTGATGACGCTGGCCAAGGGCCTGACCAACGGCAGTGTGCCCATGGGTGCCGTGCTGGCCAAAAACGAGATCTACGACGCCTTCATGCACGGACCGGAACACACGGTCGAGTTCATGCACGGCTACACCTACAGCGGTCACCCGCTCGCCTGTGCGGCCGGCCTGGCGACGCTCGACACGTATGCCGAAGAAGGCTTGTTGACGCGTGCTGCCGAGATCGGCCCGTACTTTGCCGAGGCCGTGCATTCGCTGAAAGGCGAGCCCCATGTCATCGACGTGCGCAACTACGGCCTGGTGGCTGGCATCGAGCTGTCGCCGCTGGCCGGCGAACCCACGCGGCGTGCCTTCGGCGTGTTTCTGGACTGCTACGAACATGGCGTGATGCTGCGCACCACGGGCGACACCGTGGCGTTGTCGCCGCCGCTCATCATCGAACGCCCGCACATCGACCAGATCGTCGATACCTTGCGCACGGCCTTGCGCCGGGCGGCTTGAAGCGCTGCCCCGTGCTGCCCATCGTCATCCTGCCCAGTTGCCAGCGCCAAAGCGAAGGCCACTCCGTGCATTTGGCGGGCAAGAAATATGCAGACGCCGTGCGTTTGGCCGGGGCCTTGCCGCTGATAGCGCCGCCCTGCTCCGTTGACGAACTGGACGCGTTGCTGGACGCGGTGGACGGCGTGATGTTGACCGGCTCACCTTCCAACGTTCATCCTTCGCACTACGGCCAAGATGTGCATAACGCCAGCCTGCCGCAAGACGCCGCGCGCGACGCCTTCACCCTGCCCTTGATTCAGCGCGTACTGGCGCGTGGCATTCCGCTGCTGGCCATCTGCCGCGGCACGCAAGAGGTGAATGTGGCACTGGGCGGCGATCTCTACCAGGCCGTGCAGGAAGCGCCCGGCTTGATGGACCACCGCGACGCAGACGGCCTGCCCCTGGACGTGGCCTACGGGCCCGCGCACAGCGTGGCTGTCCAGCCTGGCGGCGTGCTGCAGGCCACCACCGGCCGCAGCGGCTTCGAGGTCAATTCACTGCATGGCCAGGCCGTGCGCCGGCTGGCGCCGGGCTTGCGTGTCGAAGCCCTGGCGCCGGACGGCGTTGTCGAAGCTTTCAGCATCGACAAAGTCCCCGCGTTCAACCTGTGCGTGCAATGGCACCCGGAATGGCAAGCCGCCAGCAACCCGGTGTCTATGCAGATCTTCACCGCCTTCGGCCGCGCCGTGCTGGCGCATCAGGCACGGCGTTTGAATGCATCGCATGGCCAGCAAGTTCCCCAGGAAACCGCATGATCGCCCGCGACCGCTTTAGCTTTTCCGACCTCGAACTCTGGCTGGACAACAACCACGTCACCGAGATCGAATGCCTGGTACCCGACCTGACGGGCGTGGCGCGCGGCAAGATCCTGCCGCGCAAAAAATTTACTGAAGACCGCGGCATGCGCTTGCCAGAAGCGGTGGTGGCAATGGGCGTGACGGGTGAATTCCCCGAAGAAGGCCCGTACTACGACGTCATCAAGCCCACCGATCGCGACATGCACCTGCGGCCCGACCCGACCACGGTGCGCATCGTGCCCTGGGCCACCGATCCCACGGCACAGGTGATCCACGACTGCTACGACAAGGAAGGCGTGCTCGTGCCGTTTGCCCCCAGGTCCGTACTGCGTCATGTGTGCGACCTGTACGCGGCGCAGGGCTGGGACCCGGTGGTCGCCCCCGAACTCGAGTTCTATCTGGTGGCACGCAACACCGACCCCGACGTGCCCTTGAAGCCGCCGGTGGGTCGCAGCGGGCGCAGCGAAACATCACGCCAGGCCTACAGCATCGACGCTGTGAACGAGTTCGACCCGTTGTTCGAAGACGTCTACGCCTATTGCGAGAAGATGGAATTGAACGTGGACACGCTGATCCACGAAGTCGGCGCCGGGCAGATGGAGATCAACTTCTTCCATGCCCACCCACTGGGCCTGGCCGACGAAGTTTTCCTCTTCAAGCGCACTGTTCGCGAAGCCGCGCTACGCCACAACATGTACGCCACCTTCATGGCCAAGCCCATCGCTGGCGAGCCAGGCAGCGCCATGCACGTACACCAGAGCGTACTGGACACGACCACGGGGCAAAACATTTTCAGCAATGCAGACGGCACAGCCAGCCAGGCCTTCTACTGGTACATCGGCGGTTTGCAAAAGTACATCCCTGCGGCAATGGCCTTGTTCGCACCCTATGTGAACAGCTACCGCCGGCTGGTGCGCAGCAATGCCGCGCCGATCAACATCCAGTGGGGCAGCGACAACCGCACCGTGGGTATCCGCAGCCCGGTGGCCACGCCTGCGGCTCGGCGCATAGAAAACCGCGTCATCGGTGCCGACGCCAACCCGTACGTGGCCATTGCCGCCACGCTGGCTGCGGGCTACCTGGGCATGGTCAACCGCATCGAGCCTTCGGCCGAATGCAAGGGCGACGCCTACCTGTCGGACTTCGACCTGCCGCGCAGCCTGGGCGAAGCGCTGACTTTGTTGCGCGGGCAAAAGGAACTGGCAGAAACGCTGGGGCCCGCTTTCGTCACCGTCTACACCGAGGTGAAAGAAATCGAATATGCAGAATTCATGAAAGTCATCTCGCCCTGGGAACGGGAACATCTGTTGTTGCATGTTTGAGGACAAGCCATGAGTTCAAGTGCCACCGACCACGCCAAGACAACCCACACCACCGAACTGCAAGCCGCAGACGCCGCGCATTTCCTGCACCCTTTCACCGACTTTCAGGGTCTGGCGAAGAAAGGCGCGCGCATCATCGAACGCGCCGACAACATCTATCTCTGGGACAGCGAAGGCAAGAAGCTGCTGGATGCCATGAGCGGACTGTGGTGCGTGAACGTGGGCTACGGCCAGGAAGCGCTGGTTGAAGCGGCCACCCAGCAGATGCGCCAACTGCCCTTCTACAACGCGTTTTTCCAGACCGCCACGCCGCCTGCCATCCGCCTGGCCGAAGTGCTGGCCGAGGTCTCGCCAGCCGGCTTCGAGCATGTGTTCTTCGCCAGCTCGGGCAGCGAAGGCAACGACACCGTGGTGCGCATGGTGCGGCGCTACTGGGAAATCCTGGGACAGCCAGCACGCCAGGTCATCATCAGCCGTAACAACGCTTACCACGGCAGCACCGTGGCAGGGGCATCGCTGGGCGGCATGAGCGGCATGCATGCCCAGGGCGGTTTGCCGATTCCTGGCATCGAACACATCGAACAGCCGTACTGGTGGGAACACGGCCGAACGCAAGGTTTGACTCGCGACGAATTCGGCCTGGTTGCTGCACGTTGGCTGGAAGAGCGCATCCTGAAAGTGGGTGCCGACAAGGTGGCAGCGTTCATCGGCGAGCCCATCCAGGGCGCCGGCGGCGTGATCATTCCGCCAGCCACTTACTGGCCCGAAATCCAGCGCATCTGCGACAAGTACGGCGTACTCATGGTCGCCGACGAAGTCATCTGCGGCTTCGGCCGCACGGGCGCCTGGTGGGGCAGCCAGACGCTGGGTATCCGCCCCGACCTGATGACGTTTGCCAAAGGCGTGACCAGCGGCTACATCCCGCTGGGCGGGGTGATGGTGGGCGAACGCATCGCCCGCGTGCTGGTGGAGCAAGGCGGCGAGTTCAACCATGGCTACACCTACAGTGGCCACCCCGTGGCCTGTGCCGTGGCCCTGGCCAACATCGAACTGATCCGCAGCCTGGGCCTGATCGAGCATGTGAAGAACGACGTCGGACCGTATCTGGCCGAATGCTTTGCAGGCTTGAAGGACCACCCGCTGATCGGCGACGCAGAAACCTTCGGCCTGCTGGGCGCCCTGCTGCTGGTCAAGGACAAAGCGAAAGGCTTGGACAGAATCCAGGCCTTCGACCCCGAGGCCGACATCGGCATGGTCTGCCGCGGCCATTGCTTCGACCAGGGCCTGGTGATGCGCGCTGTGGGCGACCGCATGGTGGTGTCGCCGCCGCTGGTCATCACGCGCGCACAGATCGACGACCTGACGACGCTGGCCCGCCGCTGCCTGGACCTCACGCTGGCCGATGCGCAGCGCCATGGCTGGATGAACTGAGACCGTCTCTACCCGACGATCGACCCAACGAACTGTTTTTTCAGCGATGCCAGATTCAGTTTCGCCCGCTTTGGCTTCCACCTTCCTCAGCATCGACAACGTCGTCAAGGACTTCAGCGGCATCAAGGCCGTCAACGGCGTCAGCCTGGACATCGCCCGGGGCGAGATCTTCGCCCTGCTGGGCTCATCGGGCTGCGGCAAGAGCACGCTGCTGCGCATGCTGGCCGGCCTTGAGGTGCCCACCAGCGGGCGCATCGTGCTGGGTGGTCGCGACCTGGCCACCCTGCCGCCGTATGAACGGCCGATGAACATGATGTTTCAGAGCTATGCGCTGTTTCCGCACATGAGCGTCTGGGACAACATCGCCTTCGGCCCCAAGCGCAGCGGCTTGCCCGGCGAGGAGATCGCCGCGCGCGTGGAAGCCATGCTCAAGCTGGTACAGCTGGAGAAATTCGCACAGCGCCTGCCGCACCAGTTGTCCGGCGGCCAGCAGCAACGCGTGGCCCTGGCGCGCAGCCTGGCCAAGCAGCCGCAGCTGCTGCTGCTGGACGAGCCGCTGGGTGCGCTCGACAAGAAGCTGCGCGAGCAGACGCAGCTCGAGCTGGTCAACATCGTCGAGAGCGTCGGCGTGACCTGCGTGATGGTCACCCATGATCAGGAGGAAGCCATGGCGATGGCTTCGCGCATCGCCATCATGAGCGAGGGCCGCATGCTGCAGGTGGGCCCGCCGGCCGAGGTATACGAGACGCCGGGCACACGCTTCGTGGCCGACTTCATCGGCAACGTCAACCTGATGGACGGCACGCTGACGGTGGACGAGCCCGACCATGTGGTCATCGAGTGCGCCGACTGCCGGCATTACGTGGGCCACGGCATCACCGGTACCGTGGGCATGGCGGTGACGGTGGCGCTGCGGCCGGAAAAGATCTTCCTGTCGCACCAGCCGCAGCCCGACGGCATGAACTGCGTGCAGGGCCAGGTGAAGGAGATCGCCTACCTCGGCAGCTTTACCGTCTACCACTTGCGGCTGGCTGGCGGCGCGATGCTCAAGGCCAGCGTAGCCAACACCCAGCGCCACAGCGACCAGCAGATTACCTGGGACGACCAGGTCTGGGCGAACTGGTCGCCCTCGTCGCAGGTCGTGCTGACCCAATAGGCGGCGATGGCAACGTGGCGCAACCTGCTGCACAACCGCCCGCGCTGGCTGGGCGGGCGCGGTGCGGTGATCGGGTTGCCGTATCTGTTCCTGGGTGCGTTCTTCCTGCTGCCCTTCTTCATCGTTCTCAAGATCAGCGTCTCCGAGATGGAGAACGTGAGCTTCAAGGATGTGCTGACGCTGCAGGACGGCGTGCTGCAGCTGACGCTGAAGCTGTCGACCTATGTCTTCCTCACCGAAGACCCCCTGTACTGGCGCACCTATGTCGCCAGCCTCCAGTACGCCGCGGCCACCACGGTGCTTTGTCTCTTCATCGGTTACCCCTTCGCCTACTTCATGGCACGCGCGCGGCCCACGGCGCAGCCGGCGCTGCTGATGCTGGTGATGTTGCCCTTCTGGACCTCGTTCCTGCTGCGCGTCTACGCCTGGCGCGGGCTGCTCACCGAAGGCGGCTGGGCGGCCGAGGCCATCCCCGGGCTCGGTCTGGACAGGCTCTTGCTGGCGCTCGGCCTGATCAGCGCGCCGGGCCAGCTGATGCACACGCCCTTCTCGCTGGTGCTGGGCATGACCTACACCTACCTGCCCTTCATGATCCTGCCGCTCTACGCCAACCTGGCGAAGATGGACCTGCGGCTGCTCGAGGCCGCCGCCGACCTGGGCGCCACGCCGTGGGTGGCGTTCTGGACCATCACCGTGCCGTTGTCGAAGGCCGGCATCATCGCCGGCTCGATGCTGGTGTTCATCCCGTGCATCGGCGAGTTCGTGATCCCCGAGCTGCTCGGCGGGCCCGAGACGCTGATGATCGGCCGCGTGCTGTGGGACGAGTTCTTCAGCAACAACGACTGGCCGATGGCCTCGGCGGTCGCCATCGTGATGGTGCTGCTGATCATCGTTCCGCTGGCCATCTTCAGCCGCTACCAGGCCGAGTCGCAGGAAGCGCGGCGGTGACGCAGCCATGAGAGGCAGCTCGCAGCAGTTCAACCGCTGGTTCGGCCGCGGCTGGCTGTCGGCCGGCTACCTGTTCCTCTACGTGCCGATCATTGCGCTGGTGATCTTCTCGTTCAACGATTCGCAGCTTCCGAACGTGTGGCGCGGATTCACGCTCAAGTGGTACGAGGCACTGGCCAGCGACGAAGAGCTGAAGTCCGGGCTGTGGCTGAGCCTGCAGATCGCCTTCCTCACCGCATGCGGATCGGTGGTGCTCGGCACGCTGGCGGCCTTTGCACTCGTCAAGTACCGCCGCTTCAGCGGCCGCACGTTGTTCAGTGGCATGGTCAGCGCGCCGCTGGTGATGCCGGAGGTGGTGGTCGGCCTGTCGCTGCTGCTGATGCTGGTCAGCATGCAGCGCCTGTTCGGATTTCCCGAACGCGGGCTGGGCACCATTTGGCTGGGCCACCTGCTGCTGGGCATGGCCTACGCCACCGTCGTCATCCAGGCCCGCCTGCAGGACATGAATCCGCAGCTCGAGGAGGCGGCGATGGACCTCGGCGCGCGGCCGCAGCAGGTCTTCTGGCTGGTCACGCTGCCGCTGATCTCGCAGTCGCTGCTGTCGGCCTGGCTGCTGACCTTCACGATCTCGCTTGACGACGTGGTGCTGTCGGCATTCCTGTCCGGCCCCGGCTCGACGACGATGCCGCTGGTGATCTTCTCGCGGGCGCGGCTGGGCCTGAACCCGAGCGTCAACGCGGTGGCGACGATCATCGTCGTCGTGGTCGCCATCGGCGTGCTGGTCGCAAGCTGGCTGATCGCGCGCGCCGAGCGCCGGCGGCAGCTCGAGATGTCTGCCGCCACCCAAGCCTGAAGGAGCCGAGCATGAGCTGGCACGACAAGGGCGCCGCGCTGCGACCCGACAGCCGCGCCGTCACCGCAGGGCAGCGCCTGGGCGCGGCCAGCGGCGAGACCCTTGAAAAGCATTCGCCGATCGACCCGGCCCCTGGCGAATGACCGCCAGGCCGCCGACCTGGGCCTGGTTCGCACTTGCCGGCAGCATGGCGCTGGTCGGCAGCTACGTCGGCCTGTCAAAGCTGCTGGTGGCCGTGTTCCCGGTCTTCCTGCTGGCCTGGCTGCGCTTCGGTATCGCGGCGGTGGCGATGGTCTCGTGGGCCCGGCGCGCGCCCGGCGAGGCGCCGCTGTCGGCGCGCGACCGGGTGCTG
>JBBQAW010000023.1:0-25166 GCA_038316815.1 Burkholderiales bacterium | reverse complement strand
CGTGGAGCGCATCCTTTTTCGCTAGTGAGACGGCTCTATGCTGTCAGCCGCCCCAGCTCACCCGACACAGGAACCGACCCATGCATTACTTCGTCACCGGCGCCACTGGCTTCATCGGCAAGCGTCTCGTCAAGGCTTTGCTGGCGCGCAAGGGCGCCATCGTGCATTTCCTGGTCCGACCGGGCAGCGAAGGCAAGCTCGAGGCGCTGTACGACTACTGGGGAACGACAAAAACCCGCGCCATACCAGTCACCGGCGACCTGACGGCCAAGAAGCTGGGGGTTGCCACCGACACCGTCAAGGCGCTGAAAGGCCAGATCGACCATGTCTTCCACCTGGCCGCGGTCTACGACCTGGGCGCAGACGAAGAGAGCCAGGTCAAGGTCAACATCGAAGGCACGCGTAACCTGTGCGACTTTGCGAAGGCCATCGACGCCGGGCATCTGCACCACGTCAGCAGCATCGCCGCCGCTGGCTTGTACGAAGGCGTATTCCGCGAGGACATGTTCAGCGAAGCCGAGGGCCTGGACCACCCGTACTTCATGACCAAGCACGAGAGCGAGAAGATCGTGCGCAAGGAAAGCAAGGTGCCCTGGACGGTGTACCGGCCGGCCCTGGTGGTGGGCGACAGCAAGACCGGCGAGATGGACAAGATCGACGGGCCGTACTACTTCTTCAAGCTGATCCAGCGCATGCGCCAGATCCTGCCCCCGTGGCTGCCCAGCATCGGCATCGAAGGCGGGCGCATCAACATCGTGCCGGTGGATTTCGTGGTGGCAGCACTCGACCACATCGCCCACAGCAAGGCTGAACTGAAAGGCAAATGCTTCCACCTCGTCGACCCAGAGGGCTACCGCGTCGGCGACGTGCTCGACATCTTCAGCCGTGCCGCCCATGCGCCAAAGATGAACCTGTTCGTCAATGCAGCCCTGCTGGGCTTCGTGCCCAAGAGCGTGAAGAAGGGCCTGATGGCCATGGCCCCGGTGCGGCGCATCCGCAACGCGGTGATGAAGGACCTGGGCCTGCCCGACGACATGTTCACCTTCATCAACTTCCCCACCCGCTACGACCGGCGCGAACTGGACCTGGCATTGAAGGGCAGCGGCATCAGCTGCCCCAACTTGAATGACTACGCCTGGGTGCTGTGGGACTACTGGGAACGCCACCTCGACCCCGACCTGTTCATCGACCGCAGCCTGAAAGGCACCGTGGCCGGCAAGGTGGTGCTGGTGACGGGCGGCTCGTCAGGCATCGGCCTGGCAGCAGCGCACAAGTTTGCCGACGCGGGTGCCATCACCTTGATCTGCGGGCGCGACCAGGACAAGCTGGACGACGCCTGCAAGGAAGCCAAGGCCAAGGGCTACACCTTCATCGCCTATGCCGTCGACATTGCTGACATGGCCGACTGTGATCGTTTCGTTCAGCAAGTGATTGCCGACCACGGCGGTGTCGACTTCCTCATCAACAACGCCGGCCGCAGCATCCGCCGCGCCATCGAGAGCAGCTACGACCGCTTCCACGATTTCGAACGCACCATGCAGCTGAACTACTTCGGCTGCCTGCGCGTCACCATGGGTCTGCTGCCCGGCATGACGGCCAGGAAGAAGGGCCACATCGTCAACATCAGCAGCATCGGCGTGCTGACGAACGCGCCGCGCTTCAGTGCCTACGTGGCCAGCAAGGCCGCGCTCGACGCCTGGACGCGCTGCGCCAGCAGCGAATTCGCCGACGTCGGTGTCAGCTTCACCACCATCAACATGCCCCTGGTGCGCACGCCGATGATTGCGCCCACCAACATCTACAAGAACGTGCCCACACTGGCGCCTGAAGAGGCGGCCGACATGATTGCCCAGGCCTGCATTGCCAAGCCGGTGCGCATCGCCACGCGCTTGGGCATTACCGGCCAGGTGCTGCACGCGCTGATGCCGCGCGTGGCGCAGATCGGCATGAACACCAGCTTCCGGATGTTCCCGGATTCATCTGCCGCGAAAGGTGCAAAGGAGGGTGACAAGTCTGCCAAGCCGCAACTCAGCGCCGAAGCGGTGGCGCTGCAGCAGTTGATGCGGGGCATCCACTTCTGAAGCCTTAGAGCGTGGGCGCTGCGGCGCGCCCCGAGCTTCAGGCCGTGGCCACCTGTAGCACCAGCTTGCCGAAATTGCCGCCGTTGAACAGCAGCGGCAGCGCGCCCGGGAAGGCGGCCACGCCGCCTTCAACCACGTCTTCACGGCTCTTCATGCGCCCGTCTTTCAAGTAGCTTGCCATCTCGGCCACGGCCAGGCGGTAGCGATCGGCGTAGTCAAAGACGACGATGCCTTCCATGCGCGCGCGGTTCACCAGCAGCGACAGGTAGTTCTTCGGCCCCTGCACCGGCGTCGTGTTGTTGTACTGGCTGATGGCGCCGCAGATGATGATGCGGGCCTTGCGGTTGATGCGCGTCAGCACGGTGTCGAGAATCTCGCCACCCACGTTGTCGAAGTAGATGTCCACGCCGTCGGGGCAGTGCTGCTTCAGCCCGTCTTTCACGGCATTGGCGCTGTTGGACTTGTAGTCGATACAGGCATCGAAGCCCAGTTCTTCGACCACCCAGCGGCACTTGTCCGGCCCGCCGGCAATGCCCACCACCCGACAGCCCTTGATCTTGGCCAGTTGCCCCACGGTCTGGCCTACGGCACCGGCGGCACCCGAGACCACGACGGTCTCGCCCGCCTTCGGCTGACCGACGTCCATCAGGCCGAAGTAGCCCGTCATGCCAGGCATGCCCAGCACGTTCAGCCATTGCGTCAGCGTGCCCAGGCGCAGGTCGATCTTGGCCAGGCCTGAACGCTTGACCTGGTCGGCGGCAACAGACCAGTATTCCTGCACCCCCGGCCCGCCGACGACAGAGTCGCCGACTGCAAAGCCAGGGTTCTTCGACGCCACGACCACGCCCACGCCACCAGCGCGCATGACTTCGCCAATGCCCACCGGGGCGATGTAGCTCTTGCCTTCGTTCATCCAGCCGCGCATGGCCGGGTCCAGGCTCAGGGCCAGGGTCTTGATCAGCACGCCGCCTTCGGCAGGTTCAGCCAGCGGTTCGTCTGTCAGTTGCCAGCACTCGGCGCCGGGCAGGCCGACGGGGCGGGTGGCGAGACGGACTTGGTGGTTCTTGGGGCGAACTTCAGTGTTCATGCGGCGGTCTCCGTGGTGAGGGCCGCGATTGTGTGCCTGCGCCTTCATCGGCAGCGGTCACTCGGGCGACACCACCGGTTTAGGGCATCCAGGGCAATTTGATGCGCCAGGCTGATTCGCTGCGCCAGGTTGTTCACTGGGAAGCCGCCTGCATACCACCGCCGATGAACAGCACCAGACCACCGGCAATGGGATACGATCGGAATATGCAAAATATCCAATTAACATCCAACCCGGCCTACGCCAGCCGCGCTGGCTTGGCCCAGCGCTTGGTTGGCCTTTTCAGCCGCTCGGCAGCGATGGGCCTGCTCAGCGATACCGAGGTCACTGATCTTTCTGCCGGCAGCGTGCGCGGCCTGTTGGCCGACCTGCAGCAGCACGGCCTGGCCGGAACCGCCGGCATCGGCCTGGCGCCGTTGATGCACGACACGCCGCAGACCTGGGACCTGGCCACCGAACACCTGCTGGAAGCGCGCCTGGACCAGCTGGCCCAGGTGCTGGAAGAGTCACCGAACCCGGTCACCGAATGGCCCAGCATGCGAGAAGTGTTCGGCGACGACATGCTGGCCCCACTGCTGGACATCAGCGCCTCTTCACTGCGGCGTTACGCGGGTGCGGAACGCGGCACGCCCGACGCCACGGCCGCGCGGCTGCACTGGCTGGCCATGGTCGTCAGCGATCTGGCCGGCGGCTACAACGCGCTGGGCATGCGGCGCTGGTTCGAACGCCAGCGCGCGCAACTGGACGGGCGCAGCCCGCGCGCGACCCTGGGCACAAACTGGCAGCCCGAAGACGCCAGCGCACAACGCGTGCGGGCGTTGGCCGCCACCCTGAGCGGCGCGCAGCCGCTGGCGGTGTAGCGCGCTGCCATGCCGCTGGCTTTTCGCCACTGCGACCCGCGCTTTCCTTTCCTCTGGCAAACCGCCGTACAGCCACCCGCGCGCTGGCATGGCGCCGGGGAAGGGCCGGCGAACTACTTTTCCGACACGCCTACCGGCGCCTGGGCCGAATTCCTGCGTCACGAAGGCATTACCGATGCTGCCGACCTGCCCGGTGTGCGACGCGCGCTGTGGGCGGTGGAATTGCCGGACGTAGGCGCTGCCGAAATCGCCCGACCGACCCTGCTGGATGCCGATCTGTTCGGCAACGAAAGCAGTTACGCCACCTGCCAGGCCGCGGCGCGTTTGGCACGGGCTTCTGGCCAGGTTTGGCTACAGGCGCACGGCGCGAGCTTGCTGCCAGGGCAAGCCAGTGGCTGGACCGCTGCACCGGCGCCGGCACGCGAAGCGGCGGCACGCCACGGCCAGGTCTGGGTATTTTTCGGGCCGTGCCCATTCGTCGGCTGGCCGGTGGTGGAAGCGGGCCAACCCCCGGCCGCGGTGCTGCCCCTGGTGCGGGCCTTGTAGCCCGCTGCGGCAGCGCGAGGGCTACTTTTCCAGCCGCACCACTGTGAATTGGCCATTGAGCTTTTCAACCGCAAAACGCACCTTCTGGCCCGCAGCCAAGCTATCAAGCCAGGCCGGGTCGCTGACCCGAAAGCTCATCGTCATGGGCGGCATGTCCAGATTCTTGATCTCGCCATGCTTAAGCGTGACCTTGCCGGCGGGCTTGTCAACCTTGGTAACTTCGCCATCGGTCAAGGTGGCCTGGGCCCAGGCAGCGGTGGCCAGCAGACTGGCGGCCAGCAGGGACAGGGTTCGTTTCATGCTCGAGTTCTCCTTGTGCAGGCAATGATGCCTCACGACCACTTTCGAGTGCGCGGCCTGGCAGAAGGTTCCCTGGCGTGGCAGCGGCGCGCCTACCTAGAATCATGGCCATTCGCACCGACCTCGGTACCGACATCAGCACACCCAGCCGCACCATGCCCACGCCCACCGACCCCGACCTGAGCCACATCACCCCGCGCGACCAGGCCGAAATACTGGCCCAGGCGCTGCCCTACATCCGCAAGTTCCACGGCAAGACCCTGGTCATCAAGTACGGCGGCAACGCCATGACCGACCCGGCGCTGCAGCAAGACTTCGCTGAAGACGTGGTGCTGCTCAAGCTGGTGGGCATGAACCCCATCGTCGTGCACGGCGGCGGGCCGCAGATCGACGAAGCCTTGACGCGGCTGGGCAAGAAGGGCACCTTCATCCAGGGCATGCGCGTCACCGACGAAGAGACGATGGAAGTCGTCGAATGGGTGCTGGCCGGGCAGGTGCAGAACGACATCGTCGGCCTGATCAATGCCGCCGGCGGCAAGGCCGTGGGCCTGACCGGGCGCGACGGCGGGCTCATCCGCGCGCGGCAAATGAAGCTGGCCGACCACAACCAGCCCGGCGTCGAACACGACATCGGGCAGGTGGGCGAAATTACGTCGATCGACCCCAGCGTCGTGAAGGCGCTTCAGGACGACCAGTTCATCCCCGTCATCAGCCCCATCGGCTTCGGTGAACGCAACGAAAGCTACAACATCAATGCCGACCTGGTGGCCGCCAAGCTGGCCACCGTTCTGAAGGCCGAGAAGCTGGTGATCCTGACCAACATCAGGGGTGTGCTGAACAAGGCCGGCGAACTGCTGACCGAACTGACGCCGCGGCAGATTGACGAGCTGATCGCCGACGGCACCATCAGTGGCGGCATGCTGCCCAAGCTGGCCGGCGCCATCGACGCCGCCAAGAGCGGGGTGAATGCCGTGCACGTGGTCGACGGGCGTGTGCCGCACGCCATGCTGCTGGAAATCCTGACCGACCAGGCCTACGGCACGATGATCCGCAGCCATTGATGGCGGCGCGGGTTGCGACAAGGCCTGCGACAAGTACGGCAGCACGGGGTGCGCTTCAGGCGGCCGGCCAGCGGGTCTGGCTCTTCGACCTGGACGACACGCTGCACGACGCCGGCACGGCGTCGATGCCGCAACTGGTGCAAGCCATGACAGATTACGTGGCCGAACATGCAGGTGTATCGAGCGCCGAGGCCACCCACCTGCGCCGCCGCTACTGGCTGAAGTATGGCGCCACCTTGCTGGGGCTGGTGCGGCACCATGGCGTCAAGCCTGCTCACTTCCTGCATCACACGCATGTGCTGCCGGGCCTGGAAGCGCGGGTGCGCGCGCATGCTCCAGACCTGCGTGCGCTGGCAAGCTTGCCCGGACGCAAGTTCATCCTGACTAACGCGCCCCTGGCGTATGCCCGGCGCGTTCTGGGGGTGCTGGGCATTGAACACCTGTTCGAGGGCCTGCTGTCGATCGAGGACATGCAAATGTTCGGTCATCTGCGCCCCAAGCCCGACAAACGCATGCTGCGGCATGTCGCCGCGCGGTTGAAGGTGGCGCCTTCGCGCTGCACCCTCGTCGAAGACACCCTGGTGCACCAGAAAGCCGCGCGCTGCCTGGGCATGCAGACGGTGTGGATGCAGCGCTGGCTGCCACCCGCAGGTGGCTGCCACCGGGCCCTGAAGCCGGCCTATGTCGACCGGCGCGTCCACAGCCTGCAGGCGCTGCTGCGGACCCGACGCTGACGCCACAAGCACGGGCGCGCACCCCGTGAATCGGGTGCCCGCAACCCACCAATGTCAGTGTTTACCTGCAAGCAAGGCCGCACCGGCGCTGTGCCAGAATGAATTTCAGTTTTGTTCTCTTGCCAGCCGCCCGCGGCTAACTGCACCCCACCAGCCCCCATGTCCGACCTGCCCGAAGAGTTGCCCTTGGTCGGACAGGACGAAGCGCCTGAGCCCGCTGAATTTGCTGCAGCAGCCGAACCAGGCACGGCCGCTGCTGCTGCAGCCACCCGCAAGCGGCCCAAGCCCGGTGAGCGGCGCGTGCAGATCCTGCAGACCCTGGCCCGCATGCTGGAACAACCCGGCGCCGAGCGCATCACCACCGCCGCATTGGCAGCGAAGCTGGAAGTCAGTGAAGCCGCGCTCTACCGCCATTTCGCCAGCAAGGCGCAGATGTTCGAAGGGCTGATCGAGTTCATCGAATCCAGCGTCTTCACGCTCGTCAATCAGCTCGTCGAACGCGAAGAGTCGCCGGCCACGCAGGCGCAGAAGATCACCGCCATGCTGCTGCAGTTCGGCGAACGCAACCCCGGCATGGTGCGCGTGATGGTGGGCGACGCGCTGGTGTTCGAACACGAACGCCTGACCACGCGCATGAACCTGTTTTTCGACCGCGTCGAAAGCCAGTTGCGCCAGTGCCTGCGCACTGCCGCCGAAGCGCGCGGTTCCAGCACCCCCACGGTCGACGCCCAGGCCCTGGCTTCGGCCCTGGTGGCGCTGATGGTGGGCCGGCTGCACCGCTACGCCCGCAGCGGCTTCAAGCGGCTGCCGACCGAGCACCTGGACATGGCGCTGGCGCGGCTGACTTCGTAGTGGTCAGCCATCTGGCGGGCGGCGCCAGGCTGCAGTTGCTGGCCGAACGCGCTGTTCATTTGCCCGCCCAGGCCACCTTGCTGGTGGCCGACGCCCACATCGGCAAGGCCCACAGCTTTCGTCGCCTGGGCGTGCCGGTGCCCGCGGGCACGACCGTCGAAGCGCTGCAGCGCTTGTCGGCGCTGGTGCAGGCCACAGGCGCCCAGCGCATCGTCTTCCTGGGCGACCTGCTGCATGCCGCGCACGGGCGCGGCCTGGCCACGCTGGCGGCATTTGCGGACTGGCGTGCCAGCCATGCCGGGTTGGAATTGCTGCTGGTACGCGGCAACCACGATCGCCACGCCGGCGACCCGCCGGCCGACTGGCAAGTGCAGTGCGTCGACGAACCGCATCATCTGCCCGGCTTGCCCGGCCTGGCCCTGGCCCATCACCCCCAAAGCATGCCCGGCGCCTACGTGCTGGCAGGCCATGTGCACCCGGCCGTGGTGCTGGGCGGGCGC
Organism: Burkholderiales bacterium; assembly: GCA_038316815.1. Classification (GTDB taxonomy): domain Bacteria; phylum Pseudomonadota; class Gammaproteobacteria; order Burkholderiales; family Burkholderiaceae_C; genus Rubrivivax. The sequence continues at coordinate 17,145 of JBBQAW010000023.1, read as the reverse complement.
GCCCGCCAGCGGCTGCGCCTGCCGTGTTTCCACTTCGGGTCTGATGTTGGCTTGCTGCCGGCTTTCGGCGGCTTCACAGGCCTGCATGTGCTGCGGCCCGTGCCTGGTGACCGCGTGTTCGTGATCGCGGGCGATGAAGTGCGCGCCATAAACTTCCAGCCATGAACCCTGCCTTCGAGCACCTGCTGGTGCGCGCCGAATCCTTGCTGTCCCGCCTGGAAGCCCTGCTGCCGCATGCCGCCACGTCGCCCGACTGGCAGGCGTCGATTGCCTTTCGCTACCGCAAGCGCGGCGGCCTGCATGCACCGGGCGTGCTGGAACCGGTGCGGCATGTCGCCGGCATCCGGCTGTCGGACTTGCTGGAAGTGGACGCGCAGAAAGAACGCCTGCTGCGCAACACGCAGCAGTTCGTGGCCGGCCAGGGCGCCAACAACGCACTGCTGACCGGCGCACGCGGCACGGGCAAGAGTTCGCTCGTGAAGGCGGTGCTGAACGAATTCGCGCCGCAAGGCCTGCGCCTGATCGAAGTCGACAAGGCCGACCTCGTCGACCTGCCCGACCTGATCGACCTGGTCGCTGGCCGGCCAGAACGCTTCATCGTCTTCTGCGACGACCTGAGCTTCGACGAAGGCGAGCCCGGCTACAAGGCGCTGAAGAGCGCGCTCGACGGCAGCGTGGCCGCCGCTGGCGACAACCTGCTGATCTACGCCACCAGCAACCGCCGCCACCTGCTACCCGAATACATGAAGGAAAACCTGAGCTACCAGCACACCGAAGACGGCGAAGTGCACCCGGGCGAGGTGGTGGAAGAGAAGATCTCACTTTCAGAACGTTTCGGCCTCTGGGTCAGCTTTTACCCATTCACGCAGGCCGAATACCTGGCCATCGTGGCGCAGTGGCTGCGCGCCTTCGGTGTGGCTGAAGACGCCATTACAGCTTCGCGGCAGGAATCGCTGGTGTGGGCGCTGGAGCGCGGTTCGCGCTCTGGCCGCGTGGCACAACAGTTTGCGCGCGACTACGCAGGAAGGAATGAGGCCCCCAGGCTTCCTGCGGTCGCCACCCCCCGGGGGGGCTCCGTCGGGGAGGACCCCACGCTTCCTGCCGTCGCCACCCCCCAGGGGGGCTCAGGCAGAGGACCGGCGGAGCCGGTTGCGCGCCAGGGCTTGGGCGGGGTGCCGCATGCGTGAGGTGGTGGATGTGGCGGTGGGTGTGCTCATCGACGGCCAGGGCCGCTTTCTGCTGACCACGCGCCCACCGGGCAAGGTTTACGCTGGTTACTGGGAATTCCCGGGCGGCAAGTTCGAAGCGGGCGAAACCGTCGCCCAGACGCTTCGGCGCGAACTTCAGGAAGAACTGGGCATCCACATCGGCACCGTTCACCCCTGGCAACAAGAAGTGTTCGACTACCCGCACGCCCTGGTGCGCCTGCACTTTTGCAAGGTCTACGACTGGCAGGGCGACTTCGAAATGCGCGAAGACCAGACCATGGCCTGGCAGACCTTGCCGGTGGCCGTGACGCCGGTGTTGCCCGGTACCGTGCCCGTGTTGCGCTGGTTTGCGCAAGAGCGCGGCTTCGAAGGCCCGACCCACCGCGCGGACCCTGCAGACCCGGAAGCAAACCCGGAAGCAGACCCGAAAAGCAGCGCCCGGTAGACTGCCGACATGGACTGGCTCGATACCGTGAAGTGGGACCGCGACGGCCTGGTGCCCGCCATCGCACAGGAACGCGGCAGCAATGACGTGCTGATGGTGGCCTGGATGAACCGCGAAGCCCTGGCGGCAACGGCCGCGCGCGGCCAAGCCGTTTACTGGAGCCGTTCGCGCCAGCGCCTGTGGCACAAGGGCGAAGAGTCGGGTCACTTCCAGCAGGTGCACGACATCCGGCTGGACTGCGATGCCGACGTCATCTTGCTGCAGGTCACACAGCAAGGCGAGCCGCCGATTGCGTGCCACACCGGCCGGCATCACTGTTTCTTCCAGCAACTGCAGGGCGACGCCTGGCAGACCGTGGACCCGGTACTGAAAGACCCGGAGCGCATTTACAAGTGATCCAGCCGTGAACACCCCCACCGACACCTTGTCGCGCCTGGCGGCAGTGATTGCCACACGCCGGCCCGATGCCGGCGGCGACCCCGAAAAAAGTTACGTCGCGCGCTTGTTGAACAAGGGCCCTGACGCCATCTTGAAGAAGATCGGCGAAGAAGCGACCGAAGTGGTGATGGCTGCCAAGGACGCGGACCGTGTGAAGATCGTGGCCGAGATGGCCGACCTGTGGTTTCACTGCCTGGTGGCACTGGAAGCCTACGGTCTGCACCCGCAGGACGTGCTGGCCGAACTGGCGCGGCGCGAAGGGCTGTCGGGCCTGGAAGAATTTGCCCTGCGCAAGGCGCAGGCCCGTGAAGGCGAAAGCCCATACCCGCCGCAAGGAGCAAGTCTGTGACGAACATCGCGGTCAACAACCCAGACGCCAGCCAGACCGAACAACGCAACACCCTGGTGCTGCTGACGCACCTGATGTACGGCTTGCACACGCTGAGTTTCTTTTCCGCCGGCATCTTCTCGGTCGCGGCCATGGTCTTGAACTACATCAAGCGTGACGAGTTGCCTGACGCCTTTTTTCGCAGCCACTTCCGATGGCAGTCGCGCAGCTTCTGGTTCACGCTGCTGTGGCTGGCCCTGACGCTACCGCTGTGGGCCTTCTTCGTGTTTCCAGGGTGGGCAGCGTGGTTTGCCATCGGCCTGTGGTACCTGTACCGTTTCGTCCGCGGCTGGTGGGCCTTCATCGAGAACCGCACCATGCCTGTGGCCGGCATGGCGAATTGACATCCCGACCCGACATGACTGAGAGCCCCAACCCACCATGAGCACCGACCCGAACTGCATCTTCTGCAAGATCGTTGCTGGGCACATTCCGTCACGGAAAGTGTTTGAGGACGATGAACTGCTGGCCTTCCACGACATCAACCCCTGGGCGCCGGTGCATGTGCTTGTCATTCCCAAGGCACACATCGCCACGCTGGCCGATGTCGGCCCCGAACACTTCGCCATGCTGGGCCGCATGCTGGGCCTGGCGCCGCGACTAATGGAGCAACTGGGCGTGAGCAACGGTTTCCGTACCCTGATCAACACCGGCCAGGACGCCATGCAGGAGGTCTACCACCTGCACATGCATGTCGTGGGTGGCCCCAGACCCTGGGCCAAGGGCTGAGGCACGCAAGGGACGGCAGGTAACGACAGGCAAGGTCAGGACGGGGCAAAAAGTGGCAAGCTGCAATCGCAAATGGCCACAGCCCCGACATCAAGGCGTCTTTCCCCGTCAACTAGAATGACGGGTTCCTTTAGGAGAAGAGATCATGGGTTCGTTCAGCATCTGGCATTGGCTGATCGTGTTGCTGGTCGTGGTGGTGATTTTTGGCACCAAGAAGCTGCGCAACATCGGTACTGACCTCGGCAGCGCGGTCAAGGGTTTCAAGGACGGCATCAAGGGCTCGGGCGAATCGACTGACGCCGACGCTGCGGCGGTACCGCCGCAGCAAGTCACGGCCAAACGGGCGGTCGACGGTCAGACCGTCGACGTCGAGGCCAAGACCAAAAGCTGAAGCTCGCAGCGCATCGGTCACATATGCAGTCCGGAACTTTTTTCCGGGCCGCCTGGCCAGCCCGGCCTACGGGTGCGTGAACAGCAGCACCCCACCCCGACATGATCGATTTCGGTTTCGACAAGATCGCCCTCATCGGCGCCGTGGCCCTGATCGTCATCGGCCCCGAGAAACTGCCCAAGCTGGCCCGCACGGTCGGACATCTTTTCGGCAAGGCGCAGCGTTATGTGGCCGACGTCAAGGCCGAGGTGAACCGGTCCATTGAACTTGACGATCTCAAGAAGATGAAGTCCGACTTCGAAGACGCGGCGCGCAATGTCCAGGAGACCGTGCGCACCGAAGTCGACGGCGCCAGGGCCGGCTTCGAGAAAGACTGGAACAGCGCCACGGCGGGTCTGGATGGCCTCACTGGCGATCACGCCATTGACTACACCGCCCCGCTGATGCCCCCGCCCATCTACGGCAAGCCCAAAAAGAACTGGCGTCTGAAGCGCGGCGCCATGCCGCAGTGGTACAAGCAGCGCAATGGCATCCGCGGCAAGGCTCAAAGTGGCGCCGCCCGTGTGGCGCGCTTCCGTCCGCCAGGAATCACCCGATGAGCACGGCACCCAAGGACGAGCTCGAAGGCTCCGAACAGCCTTTCGTATCGCATCTGGTCGAACTGCGCGACCGGCTGATCCGCGCCGTCATCGCCATTGCCATTGCTTTCGCAGCTCTGGCCGTGTTCCCGGGGCCTTCAGGCCTGTACGACTTGCTGGCCGCACCCCTGGTGGCGCACCTGCCGGCAGGTGCTACCCTGATCGCGACGAACGTCATCTCGCCTATCCTGGTGCCCTTGAAGATCACGCTCATGGCGGCCTTCATGCTGGCCCTGCCCATCGTGCTCTACCAGGTCTGGGCCTTCGTGGCGCCCGGTCTGTATTCGCATGAAAAGAAGATGGTGATGCCTCTGGTCGTTTCCAGCACCCTGCTGTTCGTGGCTGGCGTGGCGTTCTGCTATTTCCTGGTCATCCCGGGCATGGCCAAGTTCATTCAGGCCTTCGCGCCCGCCAGCATCACGGCTGCGCCTGATATCGAACAGTACTTCGGCTTCGTGCTGACCCTGTTCTTCGTGTTCGGGGTCGCCTTCGAAGTGCCGATTGCCGTTATCGTGCTTGCCCGTCTGGGTGTGGTCACCATCGACCAGCTGAGGAAGTTTCGCGGTTATTTCATCGTCGGGGCCTTCGTCATCGCCGCCATCGTGACACCACCAGATGTCATCTCGCAACTGGCGCTGGCCATTCCGATGTGCATCCTGTACGAGGTAGGCATCATCGCGGCGCAGTTCTTCATCAAGAACACGAAGGCGCCTGAAGAACAGGCCGCTGGCGACAAGCCTGCGGTTTGAAGAGCGGGGCGCAGAAGGCGACCCGGCCGCCCGAAACGGACTACTTCACAAAGCTGTTGATCTGCATGATCGGCAGCATCACGGCCAGCATGATCAGCACCACGATCACGCCCATGGCCACGATGAGCAAGGGCTCCAGGATCGTGGCTGCAGCAATGGCCCGGCGCTGAACTTCGGCCGACAACTGGCTGGACGCGCGCTGCAGCATCAGCGGCAATTGCCCGGTCTGTTCGCCCAGGCGCGCAAACATGGCCAGCAAGCCTGGAAACCGCTTCTTGCCTGCCAGGGCGCTGGCCAGCGGTGCGCCTTCGCGCACCTGCACCAGCGCGTCCATGGCGTCGGCGCGCATGGCGCGGTTGCCCAGGGTTTCGGCTGCTGCCTGCAGGGCCTTCAAGATAGGCACGCCGCTTCCCGCCAGCATGGCCAGCGTGCCGCCGAAGCGCGCTGCGTTGTAACCGCGCGCCAGGCGGCCCACGAAGGGCAGGCGCAGCAAAGCCGCGTCGCTGCGTTCATGAAAGGCCGGGTTGCGCCGGGCGAGCGTGAAGAAGGTGACGCCCGCCACCAGCAGCACCACCACCGCCCAGCCCCAGCTGCGCACGAAGGCGCTGATGCCCAGCATCACCAGCGTCAGCGTTGGCAGGGCGCGCTTGCTGCTGCTGAAGACACCGGCAATCTGCGGCACCACGTACGTCATCAGCACGATGACGATGACGATGGCCACCAGCGAGACGATGGCCGGATAAAGCATCGCACCCGTGACCTTGGCACGCAGGGCCTGGCGCTGCTCCAGGTCGTCGGCCAGACGTTCCAGCACGGCGCCCAGGGCGCCGCTCTGTTCACCGGCGGCCACCACGGCGCGGTAGACGTCGTCGAACTCGCGCGGCGCAGTGGCCAGCGCGCGTGCGAAGGGGCTGCCGGCGTTGACCTCGCTCTTCAGGTGCGCCACCAGTTCGCGTTGGCGCGTGTCTTCGGCTTCCTCGGCCAGCGCCGTCAACGCGCGCTCCAGCGGCAGGCCGGAACCCACCAGCCCGGCCAATTGCCGCGTCCAGACCGTCAGCCCGGTGGCACCAAACACCCGGCCGCGGAACTTCGGCGCCGTGCCGTCGGTGGTGGTCGTGGTGACGGGCGTGACGGATAGCGGCACCAGTGCGCGGGCCCGCAACTGGCCGCGCGCGGCCTTCGCGTTGTCGGCTTCCAGCAGGCCGCCCTGGGTCTTGCCAGCAGCGTCGAGCGCTTCGAAACGGTAAGCGGGCATCAGTTCTCGGTGGCAGAGTTAGCGGCCGACGCCGGGCCGCCCCAAGCCGGCCGCAGCCCCCACGGGGGGTGGCGAAGGCGCGAAGCGACAAGCCTGGGGGCAACATTCATTCGCGTGTAACGCGCAGCACTTCTTCGGGGCTGGTGATGCCCGCTTCGACCAGGCGCTGCCCGTCGTCGCGCATCGACCGCAGGCCCGCGGCTTCGGCGGCCACGAACAGCTGGTTCTCGCCCACGCGGTTGTGAATCAGGGCGCGCACCTTGTCGTCGGCCACCATCAACTCGTAAACCCCCGTGCGGCCCTTGTAGCCGGTCTGGCCGCAATGGTCGCATCCCACAGGGTGCCAGTGGCCGCGCGAATCTTCGCGCTTGCACAGCGGGCACAGCTTGCGCACCAGGCGCTGGGCCAGCACGCCCAAAAGGCTGCTGGACAGCAAGAACGGCTCCACGCCCATGTCGACGAGCCGGGTGACGCTGCTGACTGCGTCGTTGGTGTGCACCGTGGCAAGCACCAGGTGGCCCGTCAGGCTGGCCTGGATGGCGATCTGCGCCGTCTCGAAGTCACGAATCTCGCCGATCATGATGACGTCCGGGTCCTGGCGCAGGATGGCGCGCAGGGCCTTGGCAAACGTCAGGTCGATCTTCGGGTTGACCTGCGTCTGGCCAATGCCCTGCAGCTCGTACTCCACCGGGTCTTCCACCGTCAGCACGTTGGTGGTGGCGGTGTCGACACGGCCTAGGCTGGCATAAAGCGTGGTCGTCTTGCCCGAACCCGTGGGCCCCGTGACGAGCACGATGCCGTGCGGCTGCCTGACCAGCTTGTGAAAGGACTTCAACACTTCGGGGCCCATGCCCAGGCCTTCGAGCGTGAATTTGCTCTCGGACTTGTCCAGGAGACGCAGCACGGCGCGTTCGCCGTGCGACGAAGGCAGGGTGCTGACACGCACGTCGATGGCCCGGCCGCCAATGCGCAGGCTGATGCGGCCGTCCTGCGGCAAGCGCTTCTCGGCGATGTCGAGCTCGGCCATGATCTTCAGCCGGCTGATCATCGCCGCATGCAGGGCCTTGTTCGGCTGCACCACTTCGCGCAGCGTGCCGTCGACGCGAAAGCGCACGGCGCTGCTGCGTTCGTAGGGCTCGATGTGGATGTCCGACGCGCCGTCCTTGGCCGCCTGCGTCAGCAGCGCGTTCAGCATGCGGATGATGGGCGCGTCGTTCGCCGCTTCCAGCAGGTCTTCGACGGCCGGCAGGTCTTGCATCATGCGCGACAGATCGACGCCGCTCTCGACTTCGCCGATGACGGCTGCAGCATTGCTTTCGCCACCGGCATAGACCACGCTGATGCGCTGCGACAGCGTTTCGTTCGTTTCTCGCTCGAAGCTGTCGATCTCGAACAGGCGCGTCACTTCGGCCAGGGCCGATGCGGGCGTGCTTTCGCCGGCCCACAGCACCAGCTGCTGACCATCGTCTTCCAGCAGCAGCGTGTTGGCCTTGGCGAAGGTGTAGGGCAAGGGATGGCGTGAACCCATGGTGTCGGCCTGGTCAGGGTGTCTTGGGGGCGGAAGCCGCAGGATCGGGTCCGGGTCCGGGTCCGGGTCCGGGTCCGGGTGCGGGTGCGGGTGCGGGTGCGGGTGCGGGCGGGGCCAGTGGCGGCAGGGTGCCGGCTGCGGCTTCGCCAGGCGCGCGCATCGGCGGCATCACGGGCGCTTCGTTGATCGGCAGCAGCACGCTGCTGTTGGGCTGCATGTCTTTTTGCTGGCCGCGCAGCTGTTCATAGCGGTCGACCGAGAAGCGGTTGGCGCTGTCGGCGTCGCGCATGACGATGGGGCGCAGGAAGACCATCAGATTGGTGCGCCTGCGTTCGCGGCTTTCGCTGCGAAACAAGGCACCCAGGAACGGGATGTCGCCCAGCAAGGGCACCTTGCTCTTGTTGTCGACGAAGCGGTCTTCGATCAGCCCGCCCAGCACCAGAATCTGCCCGTCGTCCACCACTACCGTGCCTTCGATGCTGCGTTTGGTGGTGCTGGGGCCGGCATTGCTGGTGCCGGCGGCCACATCGGTCTTGACGCTGCTTTGTTCCTGGAAGATGGTCATGCGAACGGCACCGCCTTCGCCGATCTGCGGCTTGATGCGCAGGGTGATGCCCACGTCCTTGCGTTCGATGGTCTGGAAGGGGTTGGTGTTGGCCCCGCCGCCACCCGCGCCCGTGAACTGCCCGGTGATAAAGGGCACGTTCTCGCCGACAACGATCTTGGCCTCTTCGTTGTCCAGCGTAATCAGGTTGGGCGTGCTGACGATGTTGGTGTTGGCCTGCGACTGCAGCAGCCGCGCAATCGACGCCAGCGTGACCACGCCGTTGATGTTGCGCAACAAGCCGATGTTCAGCCCCGAACCCAGATTCACCGTGCCTTGCGCGGCGCTGGTGTTGATGTCGATGATGCTGGGCGCACCCGAACTGCCGAAGTTGGTGCCATAGATCAAGCCGGTGCTGTCACCGCTCTTGCCCAGCAGGCCCTGCCACTGGAAGCCGAAGTCGGCAGCGTCGCCGCCACTCACTTCGACGATCATGCTTTCGATGTAGACCTGGGCGCGGCGCGTGTCGAGCTGGTCGATCATCGCGCGCACCTGGCGGTACAGCGGTTCGGGCGCGGTGATGATGAGCGAATTCGTTGCCGGGTCGGCCTGGATGAAGCCGCCGGTGGACACCGCCGCAGCCGAAGAAGTGCTGCCGCCACCGATCGGTGCGCCGGGGTTGGCGCCACCGATGCCGGCGCCCGGGTTGTTCAGCGACAGGCCCGGGTTCTGGTTGCGGTTCGGGCTGCTGCTGGCGCCACCATCTCCGCCGCCAGCAGCGCCGAAGGCTGCACGCACGACTGTGGCGAGACGCACCGCATCAGCGTTCTTCAGGTGCACCACATACAAGCCGCCGCCAGGGCCCACCGCTGCCACCGGCCGGTCCAGACGCGCGATGGTGGAACGCAAAATGGCCAGCCTTGCCGGGTTGGCGGCCTTGATGATCAACGCATTGCTGCGCGTGTCCACCAGCACCGTGGCGCCGCCGCCAGGGGCCTGCGGGACGCCCGGCACACCCGCAGTACCGCCTTCGGCCAGGCGCTGCACCAGCGGCGCCAGGTCGCTCGCCACAGCATGCTGAAGCTGAACCACTTCGATGTCGGTGCCGGCGGGCTGGTCCAGCGCCGCAATGATGCGGCCCAGGCGCTGCAGATTTTCGGCGTAGTCGGTAATGACCAGGCTGTTGTTGCCCGGGTTGGCATTGATGGTGTTGTTGGCGCTGATCAGCGGGCGCAGCACGGCCACCAGGCTGTTGGGGTTCTCGAAGCGCAGCGCGAAAATCTGCGTGATGATCTGGTCGCCCTTGACGCCCACTTCTCCGATCGAAACGGTGCTGGTCTGCAGCTTGGCATCGGCCTCGGGCACGACCTTGAACAAACCACCACTTTCGACGACGGCAAAACCCAGGCCGCGCAGTGCGGTCTGGTAAGACCGCCAGGCTTGGGCCACCGTCTGCGGCTGCTCGCTGTAGACGGTGATGGTGCCGCGAACGCGCGGGTCGACGATGATGGGCCGGTCCATCATCGCTGCGAAAGCGCGGGTGACGGCTTCAATGTCGGCGTTGACGAAATTCACGGTCACCGGCGCACGCGACTGGATGCCCTGGGCCATGGCCGTGCCGGGCACCACCGGCAGGGCCATGGCCGCGGCACACAGCAAAGCCAACGCGCGTTGGGCCGGCCGTAGGGCAGCGGGGTGGAGTGATGGGTTCATGCTCATCCGATCGAAATGACAGACCGCGCGCCCTGGCGCCGGCCAATGATGTTCAGCAGGTTGTTCAACACCGTTTCGGACCCCGGTGCGGCACTGGCCTCGCCGTTGAAGCGCAGCTTCGATGCCACCCATTGCCCCTGGCCCTGCAACAACAGCGCGCCGCTGGTGGTGAACAGCTGCAGCGTAGCCCCGGCGTCGCCGGCGGCCGCATTCGCCGCCGTGCGCAAAGGTGCCCCCGTCAGCACCAGGTTGTAACTGCCCAGCACGTCCAGCGTCGACAAGCGCGAGGCAAAGGCGTTCAAGGCCAGGTCGGCACGGCCTTCGACAAGCCAGCGGCCCTGCACATTTTCCAGTGCCAGGCCGGGGGTGGACAGTTGCAGCGACCCGCTGGGTTGCAAGGTGTTCCAGGGCGTACCCAGGCCGGCCAGCCAGGCCGCTGGCCACTGGCCGATGGGCTGACCGCCAGGCGCAGGCGGCAGTTCGATGCGCAGGCGGCCGAAACCCGGGCGCAGCAGCAGGCGCATGTCGCCGTTGATGCAGCAGGCATGCCGGGCCGTCACCAGCAGGCCGGCACCGGCCAGGCTCAGCTGCCACTGCAACCGGCCGGGCAAGGCGCTGGCGTCGCGGCTGCCAATGCCACCCGTCAGCACAGGCACGGCGCTGCCATTCCAGACCGTGCCGCGGGCGTCGGCCAGCAGCAGGCGCTGCCCGGTGGCGCTGGCCAGCGCCGTGGCCAGCCAGGCCGCCGGGGCCCAGGCAACCAAAGCAAACACAGAGCCCAGCACTGCGCCAGCCAGACCCATCAGCAGGCCGGCGCGGCGGTGCTTCACAGCCCGCCCCCGACGGCCACGATGAGCGTGCCGCTGTAGCCCTGCGCTGCACGCGAGAGCGTCGCTTCCACCGGGCGGGCCCGCGCTGCGCTGCGCGCCTCGGCCAGCCAGTCGCGCAGTTCAGCGGTACCCACGTTGTTCAAGCTCAGCACCACCCGCTCACCCTGTACCGACATGCGCGCCTTCTCACCCAGCCGCTCGGTGGCGGCCTTCAGGGCGGCCAGGCTTTGCTCGGGGCTCATTGGCGTGGCGCCGCGCAGTTCAGCAACCTCGGCGGCGCGCTTGTTCATGGCCTGCCACTGCACTTCCAGCGCGTCGCGCTGGGCCGGGGCGGTGGCCAGGGTGCGCAAGGCCGGCTGCACAGCCACTGTCCAGGTCAGGAACAACGCCAACGCCGTCGCAGCCAGCAGCAGCAGGCGCTTTTCACGCGGTGGCAGCGCGGCCCAGCGTGCGCGCAGCGGGGCCAGGGACGCCATAGCGGCCTGCGCTTGCGGTTTCGGCTTCATGCAGCACCCCCCTTGCCGTCGGCAGCGCGGCGCGACACCGTCACACGGCCCTCGGCCGCTTCTGCGGCATAGCCGGCAGCGCGCAGACGTTCTCGAAACTGCGCCAACTGCGCTTCACCCCAGCCTGGCGCGGCCACGGTCAGCCGGCCGCCCTCGAAACGCAAGGTCTGCACGGGGCCCTGGCCGTCGGGCCAGGCTGTCGCTGCGGCTGCCAGCAACGCTTCCAGGTCGCTGTCGCCAGCGCGGCCAGCCGCGGCGCGCACGCGGTCGGTTTCACGCTCCATCTGCACTGGGGCGTCCAGCACGGCGCGCACCCCGGGGTGGGTGCTGCGCAGCAAATTGACCATCGCTTCCTTGCGTTCGGTCACGGCCTGGCGCTGTTGCCAGGCCCAGGCGTTCAAGCCCAGCAGTTGCACCGCCACCAGGCCCACCAAGCCCCAGCGCACCGGGCGCCATTCCGGCCCCTGCAGGCGCCGGCCGATGTCGCGCAGCGCACGCGTGCCGCGGTGGCGCGCTGCCAGGTCGAACTGGCGCAGGTTGAGATCGGCTTGCGCGCCTTCCAGCACAGCTTCCAGCGCACGTTCGGCAGCAGTCATGACGGCCACGGGGGCACCCAGCCAGCGTTCGGCCGCTGTGGCCGCAGCGGGCGTGGCAGTCCATTTCACGGTGACGTCGGCCGCTGGCTGCAGCGCACGTGCCAGCGCACCCGCCAGGCGCACGCAGACCACGCCATCGGGCTGGGCCAGCGACAACCAGGGCGGCGCGTCGACGCCAGGGTCGGTTTCGAAGAAGTGACCACGCCCGGTTTGCGAACCCACGGGCATGGGGGCGCTGGAAGAAACAACCCTGTCCACCACCAGGCCAGCTTGCTCCAGGCCGGCCAGCATGGCGCCCAGCCAGGCGCGGTGCATTACCGCCACCCAGCCCGGCTGGCCACCGGCAGCCCCTGGGCCCAGGGCCAAGTGCAAGCTGTCTTCGTCTTCGAGCAGGGTGTCTTCAAGCACCCCGGCCAGGGCCGCGCGCAAGCGGACAGGTGGGGCCTTGGGCACGTTGATGCGGTGCCAGCTGACATCGGCTTCGGCCAGCACCAGCACCACGCTGTTGGCGCGCGGCAGCAGCGCCGGGGCGCTGCGCCCGTTCTGGGTGGCGCGGCGGCCGTCGGCGCTGAAGACGAAGTCCAACTCGGCCGGCAGGCGCATGCCGGGCGCTGTGTCGGCAGCGCGCGCGGACAGGCGTTCGCGGGCAGGCAGCTGTATCACGAGGATGGACATGTCTTTGGAACCGTGGATGAATCGTCAGGTTGGCCAGAGTCGGCCAGCCCGCATCGGTGTTGTCGGCCGCGTGCGGCCGCACTTCGCTGCGCTGCCTTGCGCACCGTGCCCTGCGCGCGACCGGCTCGCACGCAAGCGCTGTATTGTGGCGGGCGGCGCGGCCCGCCTTGGCCCGATCCACAAGTAGAACCACCCCCAGTTCGGCGGCTCGGCAGCGCGCGGCCCTTTCATGGGAACGTGCGCCGCGACCCCGGCGCGCAGTCCCGCATCATGGAACCTGACGCTGATCATTCAAGCTCAGGTTCAGGCGTTCGCGGCGCACCACCAGCACCTGGCCGGAGCGCCGTTCGATCAGCGACCGCTCTTCGACCGCCCGGTCTTCCAGGCGGAGCCGGCCTGTCACTTCGAACCAGCTGCTGGTGACGCTGACGCGGCTGAGATCCTGCATCTGGCTCTCGGACAACAGGGCCTTGACGTCTTCAATGGACCCGAAAGGCTTGCGCTGGCGCGCCTGCACCAAGCGTTCGGCACTGCCCAGGTCCAGGCCGTCGATGGCCGCAGCCAGCACTTCGCGCGGGGCGGTGTTGACGTTCACGGGCGTGGGCACGGGCAGGATGTCCACCCAGGCCGCCAGGCGCTGCAGCCAGTCGGCTTCGATGCCCAGCCAAGCCAGGTCGGCCATGCGCTGCGGGGCCAGCACAGCGTCATCTGTGGCGGCACCAGCCGGGCCGGGTTGGTTGTCGGCGGCCAGCCCGGGCGGCGTCCAGGCGCGGCGCAAGCCTTCGGCAAGCCGCTGCGCGGTGCCTCCGGGCAGGTTGGCCTGGGCGCACAAGAGTTCGAGCGTCATCAGCTCGCCCGGCACGATCTTGCCCGCTGCGTCGACCAGCCGGCGCAGGTTCCAGCGCGACTGCGCGTCGACAATCGAACCCGAAATGAAGGCCTCGGGCCCGCTGTCCGCGTTGTTGTCGCGGTCGGCGGCCAGGAAGGTGGACAGGCGCGCTTCGGCCAAGGGCGTGGCCCAGGGTTCATCGAGCGAATCGACTTGCAGCCCGCCTTGGCTGCGGCTGCTGCGCATGTCTTCGCTCAAGATCAGCCGCGCCCAGTCGAGCGCACCGCTCAAGATCCACAGCGACTGCGCACGCGCGCGCTCAGCCGCTTCGACCTGCAAGGAACGGTTCTGCTGCCAGACCATGCCACCGGCCAGCGTGGCCACCAGGGTCAAGATCAGCATCGCCAGCAGCAAGGCTGCACCGCGACGCGGAGCGGTGCGCATCAGCTGCCTCCCGGCCCAAGGGCGATATCACGCGTCAGCGTGCCGGCCTCGAGCTTGATGACCAGGCGCACGGCGTCAGGCAGCTGTTCGCGCTGCAAGGCGGCAGCAGCTGCGGCGATGGCCGCAGCTGCTGCCGCTGCGGACGCCGCAGCATCGGGCGCGGGCGCACCGCCTACGCCAGTGCCAGCAACGCCAGCAACGCCAGATGCGCCGGAAGCCCCGGAAGCCCCGGAAGCGCCCCCAACTGACGGAATGGCCCTGGCCGCAACCGCAGACTGCGCCGCCAAGGCGGACGCCTGCGTCGATGCCGCAAGGTTGCCCGTGGACTGCGGATTCGTCCAGGCACTGTCGCGGTAGAAATACACCTGCCAATCGCTGGCCGCGCCCAGGTTCAACTGCCCGGGTTCGTTGCCCAGCAGCTGTTGGCTGCGCAACCAGTGTTCACCCAGTTCGGCCACGCGTGTGGCCGCAGGCGCAGCCCAGCGCTGCCAGACACCGCCCCGCACGGCCCAGACGACCAGGGCCACCCCGCCGTCAACCCGCCGCGTCAGCCGCAGGCTCTGGCCGTCGAAGCTGATGGCAGGTACAGCGCCGGTGTCCTGCACGGCCAGCAGGTCTTGTTCCCACTGGGCGACGACCGTGTTCAGGCGCAAGGTGCGGTCCATCACCGCGGTGCTGCCTTCACGCGCCCGCACGATGCCGTCCAGCCCGCGCCAGGCCAGGGCCGCCAGGATGGCCATGATGAAGAGCGCCACCAGCACTTCCACCAGCGTGAAGCCGGCGGCCGTGGGGCGCAGAGCAGGCAGGCGCGGCTTCAATTGCGCGACAGGACGGTAGACAAGCTCACCAGCGGCTGGCCGTCAGGGTCGGACATCTGAGCGTCGACACGTCGAAAGCTCGGGTTGGGCGTGGTGCGGGTCACCAGCTTGCCCTGGTAGGCGCGGCCGAGTTGTTCGCAGGCGAAATCGGAGTCGCCCACGCCCGGGAAGGTGCGCGACAGGCGCAGGGCGGTGAGCTGGTTGTCAGCGCACCACTGCGCCGCCACGACGTCGGACAGGCGCCGTGCGTTGTCGGTCAGCACACCGGCAGCACGCAGGCCCGCGCTCAAGGCAATGGCCACGATGGCCAGGGCCACCAGCACTTCCACCAGGGTAAAGCCGCGGCGCGCGCGGGCCTTGCCTGCCCTGTCGAACCTGTCAACCCGGCCAAGCATGGTCAAGGCACCGGGTCGACCGGCGCCGCGCCGACGGCGAAGGGGCCCAGGCCATCGCTGGTGATGTCGATTCGCTGGTCTTCCAGCCGCAGCGTCACACGCTGCGCAGGCAGGATGGCGTCCGGGCCCAGTACCAGGAAACCTGGCGCGGCCACCAGGGCCGTGACGCGTTCGTCCAGCCAATGACTGGGCAGCCGCGTCAGGCCCGTCAGGCCGACGAAACGAAAGCCGATGGGCTGCGCTGCGTCGTCAGACTTGGGCGCTGGTGCGTCTGGCGCCGCCCCGGGCACCCAGCGCACCGGTGTGCCGCTGACACGCGCTTCGGCACGTGCCATATCCAGCAGGGCCGACAGGCGCGCGGCTTCGCGTTCCAGCCGGGTGGCATTGCCGTCGCGCAGGGCCAGCGTGGCCAGGCCTGCAGAAATGGCGACGATGGCCAGCACGACCAGCAGTTCCAGCAGCGTGAAGCCACGCCTGGCCCGGCCGGCCGCGGCCGGTGGCTGCCTACTGCCAGGACCCGATGTCGGCATCTTTGCCTTCGCCGCCTGGCTGGCCGTCGGCGCCGAAGCTGAAGACATCGATTTCGCCCTTCACGCCCGGGTTCAAGAACTGGTACTGCCGACCCCAGGGGTCGGCCGGCAGCTTGTCGATGTAGACCTTCCAGTTCGGGGGCACGCTGCCAGCCGTGGGTTTGGTAACCAGTGACTGCAGGCCTTGTTCGACGCTGGGGTAGCGCTGGTTGTCCAGTTTGTAAAGTTTCAGCGCCTGCATCAGGTTGTTGACGTCGGTGCGGCCGGCGGTGACGCGGGCGTCGTCGGTGCGTTCAATCAGGTTGGGCACGATCAAAGCGCCCAGGATGCCGATGATGACCAGCACCACCAGCAATTCGATGAGCGTGAAACCGCGCTGCAAGCCGGTGCGCAAACGTGAACCAAAGCCTGAATTTGAGGGTGATCCAAAGCGTGAACGAATGGGTCGATCGGCGAAAACGGGCGGTTGCATGGGGCCATGTGCGGGCTTGGAAGAACCCGGCTGCGAAGGTCGTTGAATCATAATCGGCGCATGGTGGCACGTTGGTGGACATTCGGCGTCTGGGCCCTGGTGGCCGGTACAGCCTTTTTCTGGGGTTTGCGCGTATTTGTGCAAGCCCCGGCCGCGCCACGCGACACCGTCGTGGCGCAGTCTGGTGGCGACGTGCGCGGCGACCTCACGCGCCTGTTCGGCGCCGATGCCCCGCCACCCCCGCCCGCGGAAGAAGAGGCACCCGTGGCCAACGACCCGCGCTTCACCCTCGTAGGCGTGCTCAGCCCGCGCAGCCCGGGCGCGGCGCGCGAAGGCGTGGCGCTGATCGCCATCGACGGCAACCCGGCCAAGGCTTTTCGGGTAGGCCATGTCGTTGACGGCAACACCGTGCTTCAAACCGTCAGCGCCCGCGGCGCGCAGCTGGGGCCCCGCGGCGGGCCGGCGCAAGTGGCGCTGGAACTGCCGCCTCCACCCGGCGCTGCTACCGGCACCCTGCCGTCCATCGGCGGCCAGGGCGCGCCGGGGCCAGGCCGTCCGACCGGCCAGGCCCCCGGCATGCCCGCGTTCAACCAGGGCATGCAGATGCAGCAGGCCGACGAGTCCATGCAACAGCAAATGGACCCATCGCAGGCCGCGGACACCGCAGTTTTGCGCTGACGCTGGTCACCCGTCCAGCCCGGCTGGCGGTTCGAGGCTTGGCGTTGCATCGGCATGGCTGGCGGCCTTGTTCGCTAGCGCACCGACAGGCCTAGGCAACTACCCCAGTCTGCAGTCACGCACCCCGGCTGATTCGGCTGAACAAAGCGCCTGGCAGCCCGCCAGGTTTGCGCAGTCAAAAAATCGGGAGCCGCGCTGCCGCGTCTGCGGCCGCGTTCATCCAACTACAGATTGGGACATCGCCATGAGCCTGGGAACCATTTTGCTGATCGTGCTGGTGCTGCTGTTGATCGGCGCCATTCCTACCTGGTCGCACAGCAGAAGCTGGGGCTACGCACCTTCCGGT
>JBBQAW010000022.1:0-26133 GCA_038316815.1 Burkholderiales bacterium | reverse complement strand
GTCTTCAGGGCCTGGTCACCGGCGGCATGGCCCAGCGTGTCGTTCAGCTTCTTGAAGTTGTCGATGTCCAGCAGGCCAACGGCCAGTACCGGCACCTGGCCCTCGTGCTGGCTACGGGCGCCGCTGCCCACCAGGGCATCGAAGGCCTGCTTCAGCCCGCGCCGGTTGGCCACTTGCGTCAAGGCGTCGGTGGCCACCTCGTCGGACAGGCGGCGCAGTTCGCCCTCGAGTTCGCGCACCCGGGCTTGCAGCGTCTGGGCCTGCAACTGCTCGTCGTGCAGGCGTTCGCGGCTGGCGCTGACCGCCGTCTGCACCGCCCGGCTGTCGTCCAGCATGGCCTGCACGACGCCGGCCAGGCTGGCCAGGCTGTCGGCCCCGGCAATGGCCTGCGCGTGCTGGCCAACGGCGTGCTGGAAGCGGCCGGCGTGGTCGCCCAGTTCGCTGGCCTCGCTGATCATGCGTTGAATGACGGTCTTGATGGCCGCCTGCGCGGCCTGGCGTTCGCTGCGCACCTGCTGTTGCCGCATGCGCGTCTCAGCCAGCAGTTCAGTGGCCGCCCGCACGCTGCGCACACTGGGGCCGGCAGGGGTTAAGGCATCGGCGGCGACATCGGCCGCGGCACCAGCAGCGGGTTCTGTAGCGCCCAGCCGCGCCTGCAGGCTGGCGCACTGGCCTTTTGCCCAGCTTTCGTCTTCGGCCAGGTCGGTCAGGCCGGCAGCGAGTTCGCGGCAAAGCAGCGAAAGTTCGTCGATCAAGTGGTGGCGGTGCGCGAAAAAGCGCTGCGCGCGTGCGCACAGCTGTTGCAGCGTGGCCAGGTGGGCGGCCTGCACGGGCTCGTCGGCCAGGCTGTCGGTCAGGGCTGCCATCTCGTCGGCCAGGGCCGTGGCCAGCGCGCTGGCGCGCGCGTCGCTGGCCGGCAAGCCAGCCTGAATGCCCGCGTGCAACGCGCTGGCGGCTGCAGGCCAATGCCTGGACTGCAAGCTTTGCCGTGCCGCGCCCGTGCCAGGCGTGACAGCAGGAATATCGGTTGAAGACGCGCGCCCGGGATCGGGCTCGGGCTCGGGCTCCAGACCCAGGTCCAGGGCATCGGCCGGGCGGTCGATTTCCCAGGCGCTGGTCAGGCCCTGCAGGCGCTGCAGCAGCCGGCCAGCGTCGCTGCGGCTGCCGTGCAGCACGCGCTGCAGGCTGTCCTTGCGGCGCGCGGGCGTCCACTGCTGGCCCGGTCGTTCGAGATGACGCGCCAGGCGTTCAATCATGCCGGCCCAGGCTGCGCCGTCGGCCGGGGTCTCGGGTGCGGCAACTGTTGCCGCAGCAGGTGCTGCTGCTGCGGCCGGCGCGGGCAGCCCGGCCTCTTCGGCATAGGCGCGGGCATAGTTCTCTGGCGTGGGTTCCAGCTGCGCCTGGGCCAGACGGCGCAAGGCTCCCTTGGCCAGATGGGCGGCAGGTGCGCCTGGTGCGCCTGGTGGAACTTGCGAACGTTTCGCGCCCGGTGCGACCTGGGGCGGGCCGGCTTTGGGCGTTGCCGACGCCGTCTCCGGCAAACCCGCCTTGGTTTCGGTGTTCATGCGCAGACCTCGTCAGCGCATCTGGCGGCCGACAGCGCGTGCAGGGCCACCGCTGTCGAACTGCGCGCCCAGCCGGTTGCTGATCCAGGGTGCGTTGCGCGACAGTACCGCCTGTTCGAGCCAGCTCTGCAGCTCTTCGGGCGCCACGGCGCGGCTGATCAGGAAGCCCTGCATCATGCTGCAGCCCAGGCGATAAAGCTCTTCCATCTGGCGCAGCGTCTCCACGCCTTCAGCCACCACGCGCAGGCTGAGCGAGCGCGCCAGCGCGATGATGGCGGTCACGACGGCGCTGCTTTGGTGTGTGACGCCCAGGTCGCGCACGAAGCTGCGGTCGATCTTCAGTTCGCTGATCGGCAGGGTCGTCAAATACGCCAGGCTGGAGTAGCCCGTTCCGAAGTCGTCGATCGAGATTTCGACGCCAATCTCGTTCAACCGGTGCAGCGCCGGAATGACATTCTGCAACTCCTTCATCAGGCTGTTCTCGGTGATCTCCAGCATGATCGACCGGTGCGGGACGTTGAAAGTCGTCACGCACTGATGAATATGTTCGACCAGGTCGCTGCGCTCGAACAGCCGGCTGGGCAGGTTGACGGCAATCGCGTCCTGGAAGCCGAAGGCGTCTTGCCAGACACGCGCCTGGCGCGCGGCCTCGCGTATGGCCCATTCCGAAAGCGGCACGATGAGCCCGGTTTCTTCGGCCAGCGGAATGAAGTCGGCCGGCGGCACCAGGCTGCCACCGCGCTGCCAGCGCATCAGGGCCTCGGCACCCACCATGCGGGCTTCGCGCACGTCCACCTTGGGCTGGTAGTGCAGTACCAGTTCATTGCGTTCGATGGCCTTGTGCAGCGCAGTTTCAAGTTCCAGCTTCTCGCGCCCGCGCCCGGCCAGCTGTGGGCTGTAGATCGCCGAGCTGTTCTTGCCCTGCGCCTTGGCGGCATACATCGCCACATCGGAATTGCGCAACAGGTCGACGACCGAATTGCCGTCGCGCGGGTAGATGGCCACGCCCACGCTGGCCGTCACGAAACACTCCTGGCCGCTGACGAAGATAGGCTCGCGCAGCGATTCCAGCACGCGCTGGGCCACGCGATCGGCGTCCTCGTCGTCGCCAACCTCGGGCAACAGGGCGACGAATTCGTCACCCCCCAGCCGGCCCACGGCTTCCAGGCTGCGGTGTGAACGCGCGCCAGCGGCGTCGAACTGGCCTTCCATGATCTGGTCGCTGTGGCGCACGCAGGCGCGCAACCGGCGGCCAACCTCGACCAGCAATTCGTCGCCTGCGCCGTGGCCCAGCGTGTCGTTGATGATCTTGAAACGGTCCAGGTCGATGAGCAGCAACGCGAACATGTGCGAAAAGCGGCGCGCCTGCTCCAGCGCCCGTTCAGCGCGCCAGATCAGCTGGCGGCGGTTGGGCAGGCCCGTCAGCGAATCGAAATTGGCCAGCTCCAGGATCTTGTCTTCGGCCGCGCGCCGGTCGGTCACGTCCTGCAGCACGCCGGTGTAACCCGCGCCCTGGCCCTGTTCGTTGAACTCGGGTTCGGCTTCAACGTGAACGATGCGCTGGCGCCCGTCCAGCAGCACCATCGGCACGTCGGTGGTCAGCACCGAGCTGTGGCGCAGCGCGGTGTGCAACTGGCGCAGCATCAGACGGCGGTCGTCCACCGGCACCATGCGCAGCAGGCTGCGCAGGCTGCAACGTTCATGCGGGCCGAAGTTCAGCACGCGCAGGGCTTCGGTCGACAGCAGCAGGCCACCGCGTTCATGGCGGTCGGGGCGGCGCCAGTCGAAGCTGCCCATGCGGGCCAGGTCTTGTGCGCGGGCCAGCTTGCTTTTGCTGCGTTCAAGTTCCATGCGCGTGCGTGAGGCACGCAACATGTACTGCAGCCGGCCGGCCAGCAGGCTCCATTGCGTGGATTTGACGAAGAAGTCCGTGGCCCCGGCCTGGTAGGCGCGGGTGATGGACGCGTCGTCGTCCAGGCCCGTCAGCATCAGCACGGGCACGTTTTCCATGCTTGAAATGCGGCGCAGGGCGCGGCAAGTGGCAAAGCCGTCGAGCCCGGGCATCATGGCGTCGAGCACGATGACGTCGGGCGAATGGTCGCGCAACATCTCCAGTGCCTTTTCGCCACTGTCGGCCTCGATCAAGCGAAAACCGCGCTCGCGCAAGGCCAGGGCCGTCAGCAGCAGGTTCACCTCGTCATCATCGACAAGCAGAACTTCTGGCTGCGCAAGGGAACGCTCGTCGGCGGTGGCAGGCGTCGGGGCCATCATGGATTCGGAGTCAAGCCTTTAGCATAGCCCGAACCGCCTGCAGCGCAAGTTCGCCTTCGGCGATCAAACTGTGGACATCTTCGTCCAGGCCGTCGGCATAGCCGCCCTGGCGCTGCCTTTCAACCTCGGCGCAACGTTGCGAAAGTGCCTTGGCGCCCACACTGGCGGCCGAAGACTTCAGGGTGTGGGCGACGCCCGCCACCGTCGCCGCCCGGCCCTGGCCCAGTTCGGACTGCAACTGCAGCAACATGCGCGAGAGCGAGGTTTCGAACGCCTGCATCACCCTTACCAGCACGCCATGACGTCCGTCAGGGTCGAGCTCGCGCAGTCGGTCCAGTGCACCCTGATCCAGGCGCACGCGTTCTGGCTCGGCTTTCATGGCCATCGGCTTTCCTTGGTCGGGGCCGGCGTCCACGGCCCGATGCGCTCTGTGTTGGCGCTCGCGCAGAGGATGCTTGGCGCTGTCGCGCACGTCAATTCGGGAACCAACGGGTAGATGTGAAATTGCAAAGCGTGCGTCATGGCCGGTGAATGATTTGCAGATGGGCCCAGACCCAGCTCGTACAGGCAACCGTATTCATTTTCGGCAACCGACGTGCCAACTTGAGTCTGGCGCGACGCCCCAGGCCCCTTCCCTACAATCTATGCCAGCGTGCCCTGCCCTTACTCACCCATTCATCCCTCCAGCAACGCCCGGCTCGCCGCCCCATGGCGCAGCGCGTGCTGCTGGGCTGCAGCCCTGGGCTCGGCCGGTCTGGCCGGCTGCACGACCGAGACCCCGGTGACGGGGGTTTGGGTACTGCTGGGTCTGGCCCTGCCACTGATGGCGTACGGCTTCCACGCGCTGGGACGGCTGAGCGCGCAGCGCCAGGCAGACAGCAGCCTGCGCGCGCTGCGCCAGGAACTGCGGCTGCGGCGCGAACTCGATAACGCCTGGTCCTGGCGCACTGACGCCAAGCACCGGCTGGTGCAATGGCAGGCCGCGGGCCAAGGCGATGCGCTGCCCGACCCTGCCGCTGCCACCTTGCTGACCCAGGCCCTGCGGCCCGAACTGCAAACCGGGCGCAGCTTCATGGCGCTGCCGCTGCAGTTGCTGTGGCCAGCCGCCGGTGGCTCTGGGGCCATTCGCCGCTGGCGCGTTTCGGGCAGCGCCTGCCATGACGAGCGCGGTGCCTTCGACGGGTATTTGGGCCGCGCCGAGCCGGTCGACGCCGAACAGCGATTGCAAGTCGTTGCTGCCGGCCTGGACGCTGCGCTTGCTGCCAGCGGGACCGCTGCGCTCGCCTGGGACGAGGGCCAGGGCTTTGTGCTGCAGCATGTCAGCCCGGCCACGCTGGCCGCCTGGCCCGGGGCGATCCCGGGTAGCCTGCTGGCCAGCGTCACCGGGCCGCTGCCCGAGGCCCTTGCCCGCGCCATCCAGGACATCGTGCGCCAGCCCGCCCACACGCGGCTGGACGTGGCGGGCTGGCGGCTCGAGCGCTTCGACGCCGCCCCCGGCGTGCCCGCGCTGTGGGTCGGCCATTCCAGCATCGGCGGCGCCGGGGGTGCCGCAGGCATGGCTGCCACGGTCGGCGGCAGCGAGGCCGAACAGTTCAGCATGACGGTCTCACACGACCTGCGCGCACCCATCCGCGTGGTCGAAGGCTTCACCCGCATCGTCAAGGAAGACTACGGGCAGCTGCTGGACCGCGTTGGCAACGACCACCTCGACCGCGTGCTTGGCGCTGCGGCGCGCATGAATCAGATGATCGACGCGCTGCTGACCTTGGCGCGCCTGTCCACGCAACCGCTGGCGCGCCAGCCGGTCAACCTGTCGCAGCTGGCCCAGTACGTGGTCGAAGACCTGCGCCGCCAAACGCCCGAACGCGCAGCCGACGTCGAGATCGAACCCGGCCTGACGGCCCAGGGCGACCCGACACTGCTGCGCCTGGTGCTCGAAAACCTGCTGGGCAATGCCTGGAAATACACCGGGCGCTGTGCGCGCGCGCACATCGTGCTGCGCGCGGTGACGCAAGCCGGACAGCGGCACTTCGAAGTGCAGGACAACGGCGCGGGCTTTGACATGCGTTCAGCCGACCGGCTGTTTGGCCTCTTTCAGCGTCTGCACAGCGCCAATGACTTTCCCGGCCATGGCGTGGGCCTGGCTTCAGTGCGCCGCATCGTGCAACGACATGGCGGCACCATCTGGGCCGAGGCCGAACCTGGCCGCGGAGCCTGCTTTCACTTCACCCTTTCCGAGTGAAGTGGGGCCCAGCCCGGAGGGTGGGGTTGGCGGCAACGACGGCTGGGCTGAGAGGCTGAGAGTCTTTCGATCATGCCCACTCATCACGCCAAAAGACGCCCGCTCGCCGTTGCAAATGCGCGCCATAGCCCGAGCTATGGCTGTGCTTTGCGCCTGAATCTGACGCCTCTTGACGCGCTGCTCGGTCACGCTCGAAAACTCTCGGCCTCTGAGTCTGAAAGCGGCCTGAGGCTTGGCCGCGAGGCGGCGCAATGGTTATAGCGCGCTGCGCGCCAGTTCCTCGACTGCGGCCAGCAGGCGTTCGGCCTGCCAGGCCGGCGTGTGCTGCTGGGTCCGGGCCAGGCGCTGCAGGCGGTCCCAGGCCTGATCGCGGGTCAGGGAATGGCGGTGCATCAGCACGCCAACGGCCAGGGCCACCGGATCGGCCAGCGGACGGGTGGGCTGGGTGGCGACTGTCCCGACCACTGCTGGTGCTGGCGGTGCTGGCAGCGACGACAGCGCTGGCGGCACGACCTCTGCAACAGCCGCCGGGTGGGCCCCGGCCGACGCTGGCTCTGCGTATGCAGCCGGCTGGCTGCGCAGGCGTACGAAAGCTGCTTCGACGGCTGGCACGATCTGGCCCACGTCCAGCGGCTTGACCAGGTAGGCCAGCGCGCCCAGGGCTTGCACCTGGGCCAGCGTGGCTGGGTCGGAGAAGGCCGACAGGAACATGAACGGAATGCGGTAGGCGTCGCGCAGCGTGGCGGCAACGTCGAAACCGCTCTTGCCTTCCATACGGATGTCCAGCAGCGCCAGATCTGGCCGGTGCTGGCGGGCCAGCAGGATGGCGTCGTCACCGTTGTCGGCGTCGATGATCTCGTAGCCCGCCTGCAGCAGGCCGTGCGTGACCGTGGCGAGCACCAGCCGGTCGTCGTCGACGACCAGGATGCGCCCCTTGCTGGCCACACCGGCAGTCTTGACTGGCGCATCGGTGGGCAAGCTCATCCCGCGATTGTGGCGCATCGACCCGGGCCCCAAACAGAGCGGACGCGTGCCACCCTCAGCGCAGGGGTGGGGCCGCAGCCCGCACCCACTGGCCCGCGTTCAGGCCACCACCTGAAGCGGCGGTGCTGCGCCAAGCCCCGTGCTGGGCAAAGGCAGCCGCACGCTGGGCGGGCGCAGGCTGATGGCGGCCACGACCTCGTCGCCGCGTTGCTCGATCAACAATTCGGCGCTGCGCCGCGGCAGCAAGGCGCGCACCAGGCCCAGGCCCGACACCCCGCCCGGTACCGCAGCCAGGCTGAACCCCGCCGGCAACTGGCCGCGGCCGTGAATCTGCACCAGCACTTCGCCGCCCTGCGCCTGCAGCGTGCAGCGCACGCCACCGCCCTGGCCGTGCTTGATGGCATTGGTCAGCAGTTCATTCAGCACCAGCGCCACCGGAATGGCCTCGGGTTCGGGCAACTGATGCGGCACATCGGTCAAGGGCTGCACCACCGTGATGGTCTGCCCGAAGGTGAGCTGAACCGACTGCGCAATGGCGCGCAACAGCCCGGCCAGCCCGAGCGGCCCGGTCATGCCCACCTGCAGCCCGTAGACCTGGGCAATGGCCCGCACCTGGCCCACGGCTTCAGAAAGCACCACGGCCAGTTCGGGGTGGCGCGCAGCGTTCTGCTGCAGCAGCCCGGCCACACCCTGCAGGTTGTTCTTGATGCGGTGATGCACCTCGCGCACCAGCAGTTCACGCTGGTCGATGGCGGCGCGCAAACGCGCCTGTTCGGCCATGCGCTGTTCGGTCACGTCGCTGGCCACCAGCAGCAGTTGGGCGGCCACGTCGCCGGCCGCTGCCAGCGGAGCCACACGCACGTCCCACACGCGCAGGCTGTCGGTCTGGTCTTCGGACTCGTCGCGCCATTCGTGCTGGGCGCGTTCGCCCTGGGCGGCGGCATCCTGAAGCCAGCCACGCAAGGCCTGAGCCATGGCCGGGCGAGGGCAGGCGTCCAGGCCGGCAGCCAACACGGCGTCCAGGCTGCAGCCGAAGAAGCTGGCCGCCGTCTGGTTGACTTGCAGCACACGCTGGCTGCGCGCATCGAAAAGGGCAATGGCCAGCGGCGCGGTCTCGATCACACGCTGCAGCGAAGCCTGCGCCTGAGCGATGCTGATTTCAGCCTGGCGCCGGCGTTCGATATCCAGCAGCGCAAACGTCACCTGGCGCCCGCCGCCTTCGCCGCCCGTCGTCAACACGGCATTGCCGACGACCCAGAATTCGCGCGCGTCGCGCCCACGCAGCCGGCATTCGAAGGTCTCTGCCACGCCTTCCTTCAGGCGCTGCAGGTAGTTGCCCTGACGCAGCGGGTGGTCGCGCTCCGGCGTGGCCACCGTGCTGATGGGTTCGCCAACGAAGTCGGCCAGCTCGCCTGCAAACATGCGCCGGGCCGAGCGGTTCATCCACTCGATGCCGTTTTCTGACACCGTGACGATGCCCACGAGCACCGAATTCAAGATCGCGCGCGTGCGCTCGGCCTGCAAGGCCAGGGTTTCGCGCGCCAGGCGGCGTTCGTCGATGTCGACGAAGCTGCAGATGAGACCGGCTTCCAGGTCGTCGGCATCCACCGGGCGCACCGCCACCTGCACCCAGTGCAGGCTGCCGTCGCGCCGCCGCAGCAGGCGTTCGCCCCGGAAGCGCCCGCGCTCGCGCAGCGCCTGCGAGACCTGGCCTTCGAACGCAACGCATTCACGCGCGCTTTCGTAAAGCTCGGCCGCGTCGAGCAGGGTCAGTTCCGGCGCGGCATAGCCAGTCAATGCGGCCATGGCCTGGTTGGCGCGCTCGATGCGTGCGCCGCGCAGGTAGACGATGCCAACTTCCGACAGGCTGAACATCAGCTCCCGGTCGCGCAGCAGTTGTTCCAGTTCGGCCTGCTGGCTCTTCAGGCGCGAGATGTCGGTGAGCACGGCCACGGCCTCGGCCTCGTCGCCATCGCCTGCCCCTTCGGCCCGGCGCACCGACAGCGAATACCAGACGACGCCGCCTGCCCCACCAGCCCCACTGGCGCCGTCACCGCGGTCCACCGGCAATTCGGCCTCGAATGGGCGCCCCTCGGCCAGGGCCGCGCTGGCCTGCTGCACGGCGTCGGGCAAGGCCGCGCCGTGGCCGAAGATTTCGGCCAGCGTAGCCCCGGCGGCGGCACCGGGGGCAAAGCCCAGCATGCGCTCGAAACGCCGGTTGCAGCGCGCCAGCACGGGGCCGCGCAGGTAGGCGATGCCGGCCGTGCTGCCGTCCAGGATGGTGGTCAGTTCACGCAGCAGCTGGTTGTTGCGCTGCTGGGCGCGTTCCTGCTCGGTGATGTCGAGCGTGACGACCGATGTCGTGCGCCGCCCGCCAGCCAGCGCGCCGGGTTCGACGCGCGTCAGCAGCCAGCGCGCGCCCAGTTCGGGGTGGCGCACGGCGTAACGCACTTCGGTGCGCTCGCCGTTGCGCAGGGCGCGTTGCAGGCGTTCGTATTCAGGCAAGGATTCAGGTTCGACAAGTTCTCGGCCAATGCCCAGAAGCGCACCGGCGCGGGGCGGCGCTGACGTGCCCCCAGCGCTTGCAGCACTTGCAGCACTGCCCACGCTGCCGCCTGGTGGCGCAGCGCTGGCGGCGCGCGATGTCGGCGCCAGCCAGCCCAGTGCCGGGTCGTAGGTGGCCACGCCAATGCTGGCGGTGTCCATCAGCATGCCCATTTCCAAACGCGCCAGGTCGCGTTCTTCTTCGGCGCTGCGGTCTTCAACCACGGCCATAACGCGCGGATGCCCGGCGTCGACAGCGAATGCCAGCAGCCGCGCGCTCAGCTGTCTGCGACGGCCGTCGCTGGCAGGCACAGCCGCGCGGCGCTCGATGGGCGCAGCGCCCACGGCCAGGCCGGCCTGGATGCTGCCCTGCCCGCCCGTGCCCGCAGCTTGCCAACCCAGCAGGGCCTGCAACTCGGGGCTGGCTTCGTCCAGCACCTCAGGCACGCGATCGACAATGGCCTCAAAGGCGGCGTTGCTGCGTACCAGCAGACCTGTGTGGTCGTAGACCAGCATGCCGGTATGACTGAGCTCGAACCACAAGCCCAGTTCAGTCTGGACACGCTGGGACTGCGCGCGCGCGGCGACTTCAGGCGTCACATCCTGCAGCAGCGACAGCCACTGCGCCGGCTGGTCTGCGGCAGCGACGTTCTGCGTCGCAATGCTGAACCAGCGTTCACGGCCGGCGGCGTCCAGCAGACGCCGGCGCATTGCGGGCGGCGGCTGGCCCAGGGCAGCAGCCGCCATCATCTCGTGGCGTGCCAGGCGGCTGCCGTCGCGGTCTTCGGCGGGTTCCAGTTCCACCAGGTCGCGCCCCAGCACCTGCGCACGGCCGAAGCCGGTCAGGCCCAGGAAGGCTTCGTTGACGTCGAGCAGGGCATGTTCAGGGCCCTGCAGCAAGGCCGGGAACGGCGCGCCCCAAACCAGGCGCAGCAGGGCTTCAGCCGAAGGCGCCGGGGTCATCGGCATGGGCATGGGATGGGCCTCTCAGTCCAGCGTGCGCGCTGTGCTCAGGGCCCGCAACAGCGCGCGGTTGGCCTCGGCCGGGCCGAGAAAGAGCTTTTCGGAACATTCGCGAATGTCGAACACCGACTCGGCTTCCTGGGCCCGAACCAGGTCCAGGTAGGGCTGATACGGCCCGCCTTCACCGCGCAGCGCCTGATGTACGGGTTCGGGCACGGGCACATTGGCCAGCAGTTCGTCGAAGGGCTGCTGCAGCAGGCGGTCGAGGAGCGAAAAGACGCCGCAGATGAACATCTCGCCAGCCAGGTCGCGGTCGCCCTGGGGCCGCACCAGTTCTTCCATGATGAGGCCGCGGCGCACGGCGGCATGCATCACCGGCCTGACTTTGGTGTCCTTGCTGGCCGAAGCCAGCAGCAACACCAGCCAACGCTTCAGGCGCTGGTAGCCCAGCAGCATCAGGGCGTGGCCGAGACTGTTGATTTCCACCGACATGCCGAAGGCGGGCGAATTGAGATAGCGCATCAGGCGGAAGGCCAGCGTCGGGTCGCGCTTGAGGGTGGCTTCCAGTTTCGCCACCGGCAGTTCGGCATCAACGCCCTGGATCAGGTCCATCACCACCGCCAGGTCGGTGGCCATTTTGTTGCGCGCGTTGGGCGCGGGCGCGGGGTCGTCGTGCGGCCAGCCCAGCACAGCCACGGCGCCACGATCAAAGGCCAGGGTGGCGTCGGCCGTGCTGCGAATGCCAGCGTAGACCGGCGTCACCAGCCGTCCACCCGGGGGCGGGGGCAGCTGTTGGCGGCGGTCGTCGCCGAGTTCCAGCAGGCCGTGTGAAAAACAGGCCAGCACCTCTGGCGGCAAGGGCGCCAGCGGCCGCCCCTTGATGAGCAAGACCACGCCCTGGGCGTGCAGGCGTTGCAGCAGCGGGATGTTGGCCGTTGTGCCGGCCATGAAGGCCGGCACTTCGAGCATGCGCTTGGGCCCCGGCCCAGCCAGCATCACGGCCTGAAGCAAGGCTTCTCCGGCAATGTTCAGCGCCAATGTGGTCTGGGGGGCCTGGGTTGCATGGGCAGGCTGCGGTGCCTTCGGTGGTGCCGCCGCGCTGGCTCGACAAGGTTCCAGTGACCGCAGGCTGAGTTGCGGTTCGGGCCCGCCCTCAGCCCCGGCAGGGGGCCAGACTTCGTCCAGCGCCTGCAGCAGCGCGACGGCGTCTGGGGCGGCATCGGGGCGTTCCGGGAACACCGTCAGGCGCGTGGCGACCACGGACCGTTGGCGGTCGATCAGGGGGCTGTAACCCAGGATCACCTGGGCCAGGACAGGGTGGTCTTGCATGCGCCGCCTGGGCCCGGGTACGGGCCGGTAAATGACAAACGGCCTGGGTACGGGCCGGTAAATGACAAACGACCCGGGTACGGGCCGGGAATGGAAACCGGCACGGGCACGGGCATGGTCGGGTCAAGGGCACCCGCCCCAGCAGCGGGTAGACGGCACTTGCCGGTCCGCCAAAGCAGCGGTCACTTCAAATAATCGAACAGCGACATGCGCTGCACGGTTGAAAAAATCTTCAGCGCTGCATCGTAGCCGGTCTGTTGGTTCTGGAAGCTGGAAATGGCCTCGATCAGGTCCAGATCTTCGGCATTCGACCGGTCGCGTTGTGCGTCCAGCTTGGTCTGGCCCAGCCGCGCTTCGATGCCGTCGATGCGGTTCAGCGATTCGCCGGCGCGCGCACGCCACTGCGACAGAGTGGCCGCCGTGGCGTCAATCTCGCCAATGCCCTGGCTGACGATGCCGGCCACCTGGGTGGACGACTGACCGGGCACCAGCAGGCTGTTGACCAGCCGGTCCAGCGCGGCAAAGACCGACAAGGACTGGTTGGGATTGGCCGGGTCGGGGGTGGCCAGAAACGCGGCGTTGCCATCTATGGCCAGCGGTGTGGCCTCGCCCGTGGCGGCACGCGGTTCACCCTGCGTGCCGTTGAAGACCACGCCCGAAGCGCCGTCCACCAGCGGGGGGCCGTCGCTGCCCTGACCACCAAACAGGTAGCGGCCCGCACCGTCGCTGCGGTTGGCCACGGCCAACAGGTCGTTGCGCAGACCACGAATGGCTTCGGCAATGATGCGCCGGTCGCTGTCCCCGTAACTGCCGTTGCTGGCGCTGATGGCCAGTTCGCGCGCCTTCTGCAGCATCTCGCCCGCATCGCCCAGGGCCGATTCGCTCATCGCCATGGCGTTGCGGCTGGTGTCCAGGGCGCGCTGGCTGGCGTCACTGCGTGTCATCAAGGCCAGGGCACGTTCGGCACGCGCGGCGGCGGCCGGGTCGTCACTGGGGCGGTCCACGCGCTTGCCGCTGGTCAGCTGTTCCTGTGCACGGCTCAAATCGGCCTGGCGCTGCTGGAGCTGCGAGACGCTGGTCTGAAAGGCGGAGCTGCTGGTCACGCGCATGGTGCGTTCGATTCCTGGTTTGTCATCAACCGCCGGTCGTCTGCAGCAAGGTGTCGAACAAGGACTGCGCAACCTGCATCATCTTGGCCGCCGCCTGGTAAGCCTGCTGGTACTGAATCAGGCGCGCCGCTTCCTCGTCCAGGTTGACCCCGGATTGAGAGGCGCGCATGGTTTCCGCCTGGTTGGCCACCGCAGAAGAAATGCTGGCCGTCGACGCACCAGACTGCACGCGCGTGCCGATGTCGGCCAGCGCCTGCCCGTAGCCTTCGCCGATGGTCTGGCCTTCCACCAGGCCGGCGTCGCGCAAGGCCAGCAGGGCCGTGGCATTGCCGTTGTTGGTGGCCAGGGCCGTGGCCGGCGTGGGGCCGATGACGAGGGTGTCGCCATCGGCGGGTACGCCGCTGATGTCGAGCCGGTAGCCATTGCCGCCCACCAAGGGCTGGCCGGGGTTCCAAAGCGCGGTGCCGCCCGTGAGTGATGAGGTGACGCTGTAGTCGAAAAGCACGCCATCGGGCCCAGGCTGGGGCGGCGACATGCGTGTGAAGCTGAGCGTGTCCGTACCCCCCGGAAACGGCAGCGGCGAAATCGTCATCGCCAGCGCCCCGATCTGCGCCGTGCCGCCGTTACCCGCTGGCGCTGACGCCACCAGGGGCGACGCGGCGGCCAGGTCGCGCGGGTCGCGCAGCATCGCGTTCAGGTCAATAGCCGCCCGGCCCACTGTCTGCAGCACGAAGCGGTCGCCCGCCTGTGGCGGCGCAGCGCTGAAATCGATGTCGATGCCCTGGAAGCGGGTGCTGGTGCCCGCGAAGCTCTGCTGGTCGGCCGGGTCGGTGCTGAGCTGCCCGCCGATCATGCGCGTGACAACCCAGTTGCCGGGGTTGGCGCGATCTTCGCGCAGGTCGTAATCGCTGGCCTTCAACGTGCCGGGCTCGCCGGTGTAGGACAGCCTGACGCTGCCCAGAATGGCGCCGCCGGCGTCGCGCGCGTTATTGCTGTTGGGCAGGGCCTGGGGCGCACCCAGGCTGAACATGGCGGGCGCGGGGTTGGCGCCAGTCAGGTTCAGGCCGCGCTGTTGCTGCTGGTTCACGGCCAGGGCCACTTCGGCGGCCAGGCGGCCGATGAGGTTGCGCCCGTCCACGAGGTCGGTGCTCTGAAAGCGCAGCAAGCCCGCCACCTTGCCGCCGCCCAGGCTGCTGGGGTCGAGCAGGTTCACTTGCGGGCCGTTGACCATGCCCACGGCCACACGGCGCCCGTCCGACGGGTCGGCACGCACGGCCATCTGCCCGGCCTCGGTACCCAGCACCAGGCGCTGACCGCCGGCGATGAAGACGCCCACCGTGCCGTCGCTGGCCGAGATGGTGCTGACTTGCAGGTGTTCGCTCAGCTGCGCGATGAGGCGGTCGCGCTTGTCCAGCAGGTCGTTGGCCGGCTGGCCCAGGCCCTGCAGGCTGGCGATCTGCTGGTTTGAAGCCGCGATGCTCTGCGCCAGCTGGTTGATGGCGGTGACGCTGGTACGCAAGTCCGAAGCGACGCCGGTCTGAATGCCGTCCAGCGCCTGCCCAGCCTCAGAAAAGCGCGCGGCCATGTCACTGGCGCGGGACAGCACCACCTGGCGCGTGGCACTGTCGGCCGGGCGGTTGGCCAGGTCGACCATCGTGTTGAGGAAGGTCGACACGGCGTGGCCCAGCCCGGCTTCGCCGGTCCTGAACAAGCCCTCCAGGCTGTTCAGTCGTTCCTGACGGGCGCCGTCGAGCGAAGCCAGAGACAAGGCACGCAGCGATTCACTGGTCAGGAAGGCGTTGTGCGAACGCGTGACCGCGGCCACGTCGACGCCCCTGCCGAAGAAGCCTGCGCCGCTGAACTGGCCTTGCGCGGTGGCCAGTTCCACCTGCTGGCGCGAATAACCCGCCACATTGGCGTTGCTGATGTTGTGGCCCGTGGTCTGCAAGGCGGCATAGTTCGCCGTCATGGCCCTGATGCCAAGGCTCAATAGCGGTGATGCGCTCATGACAGCCCCTCGGCCGGCGCGTACGCCGGCCGATCCCCCAAAGGGATGGCGGGCCGGCTTGGGAGCGGCCCGGCAATCGGCCCGTGGGGGTTTGGCGCAGCGTGTCTCATGCGCTCAACCTCTGCAACCGCAGCGTGGTGTTGATGACCTTGCTCAGCTTGTCAGCGTAGGCCGGGTCGGTGGCATAGCCGGCGCGTTGCAGGCCTTGGGCGAAGCCCTGGGCACTGGCGGCGTTCTCCACCACCTTGGCGTAGCGCGGGCTGTGCTTCATCAGCCGGGCGTAGTCCTGGAACGATTCTGCATAGCTGTTGTAGGCGCGGAACTTCGCCACCACTTTCTGGGCCTGGCCGTTGATGTATTCGGTGGTGGTGATCTCGACCACCGACCCCTTCCAGTTCGGGCTGGCCTTGATGCCGAAGAGGTTGAACGAAGGGCTGCCGTCGGCGTGCTTGATCTCCTTGCGGCCCCAGCCCGTTTCAAGCGCCGACTGCGAAATCATGAAAGCCGCAGGAATGCCTGTAGCCGCCTCAGCTGCATTGGCAGCAGCGGTGTGCTGCTGCACGAAACCGGCCGCGCCGGTTTGCGGAATGCGCGCGGCCTGGGGCTTGGCTGAAATCAGCTCGGGCGTATTGTTGGCCGATGTCGTGCTGGGAATCGGCCCCGGCGCCAGCCCCATCTGCCGTTCCAGTTGCTTGAGGATGGCTTCCGACAAGCCGCCCTTCATGCCAGTCAGCTGGGTCGCAAACTGTTTGTCCAGCATGTCGGTGCCCAGCTGCGAACCGGCGTTGTCCAAGTCGCTGGCAGGCACGCTGGCGCGCATGCTCTTGACCAGTTCATTCATGAACAGCGCTTCGAATTGCTTGGCGGCCTCGCGCGCGGCGGCCTGGGGGTCGGTGCCGGCGCGGGCCTTCAGGCTGACCAGCGGCCGGGTGTCGATCGACAGCTGGTTGGACAGTCTCGTGTCTGGCGCGCTCAGCATCGACAGGGCATTCATCGCAGCCATGCTCAGATCACCTCGATCTCGGCGTTCAGTGCGCCCGCGCTCTTCATGGCCTGCAGGATGGCCAGCAGGTCCATGGGCGTGGCGCCCATCACGTTCAGGGCCTTCACCACATCGGCCAGGCGCGCCCCGGCGGGCATCTGGATCAGTGCCCCGCCCTGTTGATTGATGGCGATGTCGCTCCTGTCGGCCTGCACCGTGTTGCCGCCGGCCAGCGCGTTGGGCTGGCTGACCTGGGGCGTGGTGGTGATGGTCACGGTCAGGCTGCCGTGGGCCACGGCGCAAGGGCCCAGGGTGACGGCGTCGTTCATCACCACCGAACCGGTACGCGCGTTCAACACGATGCGCGCTGCCGGCTTGGCCAGTTCAACCGGCAGGTTCTCGATGTCGGCCAGAAAGCCCACGCGTTCACCGCCAGCCACGGGCACGCGCACGCGCACACTGCGGCCGTCCTGGGCGTCGGCTGTGCCAGCGCCCTTGGCGCGGTTGATGGCCTGGGCTACAGCGCGCGCCGTGTTGTAGTCGTTGGCCGACAGCCCCAGGGTGATGCTGTCGCCCAATTGCAGGCTGTTGGGCACCCCGCGTTCAACCGTTGCGCCTTCGGGAATGCGCCCGGCCGACAGGTGGTTGATCTGCACCTTCGCGCCATTGGCCGCCGCCCCGGCGCCACCGACGATCAAGTTGCCCTGGGCCAGCGCGTAGACCTGACCGTCGGCACCCTTCAGTGGCGTGATGATGAGCGTGCCGCCGCGCAAACTCTTGGCATTGCCCAATGAGGAAACGTTGATGTCGATGACCTGCCCAGGCTGGGCAAAGGGCGGCAGTTGCGCTGTCACCATCACCGCGGCCACGTTGCGCAACTGCATGCTGGTGCCTGCGGGCACCGTCACGCCCAGCTGCTGCAGCATGGCGTTCAGGCTTTGGGTGGTGAAAGGGGTCTGCGTGGTCTGGTCACCCGTGCCGTCCAAGCCCACTACCAGGCCGTAGCCCACCAGCGGGTTGCTGCGCACGCCCTGAACGCTGGCCACTTCCTTGATGCGCACGGCGGCAGCGGCGGGGTGCGGCCACCATAGCGCCGCACTGGCTGCGAAGAAGGCTAGGAAGACGGTGATGCGGAGCAGGCGGTAGCCCTTCATGATGTGGTCTCGCAAGCAACGGACGCACGGATGGCAAAAGCTTTCATATCGGCAGCACGCTGAAGAAGACACGGCTCAGCCAGCCCGCAGCCTGGGCGTCGGCCTGCGCACCGCGACCGCGGTGTTCAAGCCGAACATTCGCTATCTGGGCGCTGGGCACGCTGTTGCCGGGCTGGATGGCGCGCGGGTCAACCTGGCCAGAAAAGCGCAGCACGTCGACATTGCTGTTCACACCAATCTGCTTTTCGCCGGTAATCAGCAGATGGCCGTTGGGCAACACCTGACGCACGACAACGGTGATGATGCCGCTGAAGTCATTGCTGCTTTCAGTTGCGCCTTTGCCGGCGAAAGTGTTGGTGGTCGAGCCTTCCGCCGAGGCACGCGCGAATGCGGCCGGCCGTACCCCTGGCAGGGCCGTGACCGCAGCCGAGAGACTGCCGCTCTTGTCGATGCTGCTGGTCGACTTCTGGCTGGCACTGACCTTCTCGACGATCTGCACCACCAACGTGTCGCCCACCAGGCGCGCCCGGTGGTCTTCGAACATGGGCCGGTACAGACCGGCCTGGTAGATGGCGCCGTTGCTGGGCAGCGGCAACTCGGCTGCGGCTGGCAGCTGTGGCGGGATGGCAGCCATTTCCACGCGCGGGTACATGAGGCTGCAGCCGCCCAGGGCCGACATCACGGCCACGGACACCGCCAGAGACACCGCCAGAGAACCGGCCAGAGACCGGGCGCGAGACGTTGCCCGAGCCAGGGCGTTGACAGCGCTGCGGCCGTTGAGAACGCGCATCACAGCTGCGACAGACGCTGCAGCATCTGGTCCGAAGTCTGGATGGCCTTCGAATTCAACTCGTAGGCGCGCTGGGTGGCAATCATGCTCACCAGTTCTTCGACCACGTTGACGTTGCTGCCCTCGACATAACCCTGCATCAGCGCGCCCAGGCCACCGGCATTCGGCGCACCGGCATTCGGCGTGCCAGAGGCCGCAGTCTCGGCGAAGATGTTGCCGCCGCGCGATTCAAGCCCCGGCGGGTTGATGAATGACGCCAGCTGAATCTGCCCCAGGCCCTGCGGTGCGGTCTGGCCCGGCACTTGCGCTTGCACGGTGCCGTCAGCGGCGATGGTCACCGCCAGCGCATTGGCCGGCACGGTGATGCCGGGCTGCAGCACGAAGCCGGAATTGGTCACGATCTGGCCATTGGCGTCGACCTGAAAGCCACCGTCGCGGGTGTAGCCGGTGGTGCCGTCGGGCAGCTGGATCTGAAAGAAGCCCTGGCCTTTGATGGCCACGTCCAGCTGGTTGGTGGTTTGCTGCAGGGTGCCCTGGCTGAAGTTGCGCGTGCTGGCAGCCACGCGCACACCCAGACCCAGCTGCAAGCCGGTGGGCAGGGTGCTTTGTTCGCTGGTGGCTGAGCCAGGCTGGCGCAGCGTCTGGTACATCAGGTCTTCGAAGACCACACCGCCGCGCTTGAAGCCGTTGGTGCCGACGTTGGCCAGGTTGTTGGAAATGGCGTCCAGCTTCATCTGCTGGCCTTCCATTCCGGTCTTGGCAATCCACAGTGAACGGATCATGGCGGCGGGCGTACCTTGAGTGCGATGCCGGTCATCTTCGCGTTGACTTGAGCCCGGCAGTCGCCAGAAAAGCAGGCGCTTCAGCCGCCAAACGTGGGCGCGTTCCGGCCCGTGGGGCCAGCGCTGACTGCGTTTCAGGCCGTCGCGGCTGCCGGTCCGTTGTGACGCACGGCCAGTACCTGACCGGCGGCAGCGGCCAGCGCAGCCGGCGTCACTGGCTTGCGCAAAGCCACCAGGCCAGCGGCGCGCGCCGCTTGCAGCGCCGCCGCATCGGCGCTGACCACCAGCGCCGGCAACTCGTCGTCGTTGTATTCGTCGCGCACCCGTTGCACCGCCTCGACGCCACCCGTTCCGGCGGCCAACCGGCCATCTGCGATGACCAGCGCCGGGCGCAGCGCGGACATCACCAGCTGTGCCAGTGCGGCTTCGACGTGGGTGGCTGCCACCACCTTGGCACCCCACTGGGTCAGGACATCGGAGGTTGTGGCTCGCACGGCGTCGTCGTCTTCGACCAGGATGACCACCCTGCCGCGCAGCGCTGCCATCGACTGGCCGCCAGGCGTGGGGATGGGCACGGGCACAGGCACAGGCACAGGTACAGCCACAGGTGCGGCCGCCGGATGGCACTGATCGGCCGTCTGAAGCACCGCCTCGGTCGCCCCTTGCGGCCCGGGCTGCAGGCCGATGCTGAAGCGGCTGCCGCGCCCGGGCACCGAACGCACCGCCAGCGTATGCCCCAGCAACTGGCTGCAGCCCTGCACGATGGCCAGCCCCAGCCCCAGGCCGCCGCGCCCGGCGGCACCCTCGGCCTGCGTGAATTCCTTGAAGATGTCTGATTGCGCGTGCAACGGAATGCCGATGCCCGTGTCCACTACCACCAGCCGCGCGCCGCCGGCGGGCCGGGCACGCAGCGCCACCAGCACGCCGCCGCTGTCGGTGTAGCGGATGGCATTGGCCAGCAGGTTGCGCAGCATGCGTTCGGCCAGCAGCGGGTCGGTGAAGGCAACGGCCTCCCTGGCGCGCAGGTGTAGCCGCAGGCCACGGCTTTCTGCCTGCGGGCGCATGGCCTCGACAATCTGTTCGACCAGCGGCCGCAAGGCCACTCGGCGCGGTTCGGCGTGCAGTGCGCCGGCGTCGAGCTGGCCCATGTCCAGCAGCGCATCGAACTGCGCGGCCAGGCTGTCGACGCTGCTCTGGGCCAGCGCCAGGCGCTGCGCCTGAACTGGCGCCAGGGGCGAAGCCGCCACCAGTCCCAGCGCCATCGACAGGGCGTGCACCGGCTGGCGCAGGTCGTGGCTGGCGGCAGCCAGCAGCCGGCTGCGCGCGCGCTGCGCCTCTTGCACGCGCTGCACTTCCTGCTCGAGCCGGGCCGCCAGCGAAGCCAGTTCGTGGCGGCCGCGCATGGCCTCCAAGATCGTCTGGTTCAGGCTGCGCGCGTAGCGCCATGTCACCAGGCCGTAAACGCCTGCGATGCCGGCCACGGCCTGGAACACCGGCCCGCCTTCCAGCAAGGCAGCCAGCGCCACGGCCGACACCGTGGGCACGAAGAACGCAGTGAACGTGGGCAGATGCGCCGACAGCGAATGCAAGGCGCCGGACGAGACACCGGCCACCAGAAACACCAGCAGGAACTTCTGTGGCAAAGCCGCTTCGCCAGCCGGCCACAGCCCGAGGATGCCGCCCGCCCACACCAGCCCCAGCACCAGCGCCGAGCGCACGGCAGCCCACGCCCGCGGGCCGGCGTTGCGCAGCGTCACGGGCCGCTTGCGCGTGGCATGGATCACCCACAGGTTGCCAGCGCAGTGCAAGGCCAGCAGCACCGCCCAGGCGGCCAACCCCAGCACCGGCACCGCGCCGCGCAGCGCCCACACCACCACCACGCCCAGCAGCAGGTTGCCGGCGACCGTGGCGAGCAGCGTGCGCTGCACGGCGGCCATCTGGTCGACCAGCAGGCGCCCTGCGCCGTCGGTGGCTGGCATCACCGACACCGCAGCGCTGTCAATGGCCATCGGGTTCAGCGACGCGGTTAAACACTGCCTGCACGCGCTGCATGAACGCGCTGCCCATCAAGCCGACGCTGCCGCATCGTCCAGCAGCCCGGCTTCACGCGCGCGGGCGACGGCATGGGTGCGGTTGTTCGCGCCCAGCAGGTCGAACAAGGCCTGTACGTGCAGCTTCACCGTGCGCTCGGCGATGTCGAGGTCGTGGCCGATGGTCTTGTTCGACAGGCCGCGCGCCAGCAGGTGCAGCACCTGCCGCTGACGCGGCGTGATGGCGCCGGCGCGGCCGGCCAATGGTGCGGCGCTGGTGTCGTTCAACAGCAGCGGTGGCAGGTAGTCGTGCCCGTCCAGCACAAGCCCCAGCGCGGCGGCCAGCGTGGGGTGACTCTCGCCTTTCGCGCAGTAGCCGTTGGCCCCGGCATGCAGCATGCGCCGTGCGTCGCCCGCCGCATTCGATGCCGAGAGGACGAAGATGCGCAGCGCCGGGCCGCCGCGTTCGCGCAGGCGGCGCACCAGCGGTTCGCAGTCGCCGTCGGGCAGCTTCAGGTCCAGCACCGCCACGTCGGGCGTTGGGGTGTCGTCCAGCAGTCGCTGGGCCAGCGCCAGCGTTCCGGCCGACGTCAACTCGGCCTGCGGGCGCAGTTCACGCAGCAGCGCGCACACGGCTTCGCGCATCAGCGGATGGTCGTCGACGACCCAGGCGCGCAGGCTGGCAGGCGTGGTTCGCTGAGAGTCATGCATGCTGCGTAGTGTGACCAAACAGCGGGCTGACCGCAAAGCCGCTGCACCCCGGCCGAAGGTGCACCGGCAGGCGTGTCGGGTGGACCCAGAACGATCGGTTGCTGCCATTGCCTGCCTGCTGTGGCAGGCGCGGAGGTCACCCGCCAGCCTGGGTTGCAGCCCCGCATCATCACGTCATCGTCACTGCGCGGGCACACCCCCTGATTTGCGGGGGTTCCTGCCCTTTCGGGCAGGTTTCGGTGCGCCCACCTGTCCGAACGACACATGGGCAGCAGCGCGCGGCAGCGCCATTCTTCGGTCACCCCAAGGAGAACCACCATGTCGACGAAAACTGCCCGCCCGCAACCCCTGCGCCGTCCCATCGCTGTTGCCGGTACTGCTGGCGTCACTGCGGCCGTCACTGCGGCCGTCACCGCCATGCTGGCCATGCTGGCTGCCGCGCCCGCCA
This sequence comes from Burkholderiales bacterium, assembly GCA_038316815.1. Classification (GTDB taxonomy): domain Bacteria; phylum Pseudomonadota; class Gammaproteobacteria; order Burkholderiales; family Burkholderiaceae_C; genus Rubrivivax. Next base: position 4,221 of record JBBQAW010000022.1, on the reverse strand, counting down.
GCGCCGCCACCAACACGTTTGGCTGCCCCGGTGGCAACTGGAACAGCAGCAACGTTTGTTTTTCTCTCGGACGCCCAGCCATTGCCGCAGACGATCTCGTGATTTACGGTGGCCCGACCAATACCGCTCTGCTGCTGATGAACGTCGTCGGCATCAGCAACGCCGCGGCCAACAGCATCACGATCGGCGGCCCGCGCACTGACGCGCCGTTCATGGCCACGGCCATGCTGGCGGCGGCGGGGTCGACGATCAACGCTGGCACGGTGAATGTAGGCACCAGCGTGAACGCAAACGCCAACCTGACACTCAGCTTCAGCACGCTCAATGGCAATGCCAACGTGGGCGGCCTCGACCCCAACCCCACCACCGGCGTTCGCGGTTACGGCAGCGTCTCGGTGCAGGACAACTCGCGCATCAACGGCAATGTCAACGTTCTGAACGGTCAGCTCGACCTGTACGGCGGCAGCATCTCGTCCATCAATACCCTCAACGGCACCTTTACCGACCAACCTTCGGTGGTGCTCAATATCGCGGGAAACGTCGGCCAGATCCGGTCCAATGCGACACAAACGAACATCGGCGCCACCCAGGCCGCGCTGGCGACCCCGGTGATCACGCAGGTCCAGGGGTTTGGAAGCAACAACAGCGCCTACAGTGGTCTCAACTTCGTTGGTCGCAGCACCATAGGTTGGATCAGTTTGCAGAGCGGCTCGGCCACCTTCCGCCCCGGCTCGAACGTTAACTTGACGGGGGGGCCAGGCAGTGCCGACTGGTTGGACGCCTCGACCCCATCCACCGTCACCTTCGACGGGACGCAGGTTTCAGGCAGGCGCATTGATCTGTACGGCACGTCGCGCATCGGTGGCTCGGTGCTGACGGTCAGCAATGTCCCAGGGGTGCAAGCCGCTTCGTTCGTGAACTATGGTGCTCTCACCGTATCGGCCAACACGTCGTCCACCATCACAGGGCCGACCCTGGTGAATACGGGAACCATCACGCTCGAACCCAGCGCCGTGTTGTCCATGCGCGGCGGGACAGTTCAAAACAGCGGCACCATCCAGATCGGCGGCATGCTTCCCGGCGGCGCAGTGGGCGAACTGAAACACGACGGCCTGAACAACAGCGGCTCGCTGCGGGGCAGCGGCACTTTCTCCTCTTCCGCAACCCTGACCCAGCAGGCCACCGGATTCGTTTTTGCCGAAGGTGGCGACCTGGTCATCGAGAGCCGGTTCGACGGACGCGCCGGCGGCACGGTCGGTTCAGGCGCCCAGGGCCGTCTTTTCTTCTACGATGACGCCAGCTTCAAAGCCGGGCAAACGATCACGACCGCCAACACGTCGGGTCCGCTCGTGGCCTTCAGCGACCGCGTCGATATCGGGTCCGCCACCGAACGGGGCGGGCTGGGCTTCATGCTGGCCAGGGCGGCCTTCCAGCCCTCCAGCAACCTGGTATTGGACTTCGCTGGCGTCACCGACCACGACTTCCTGGCGGCGGGGAGCTTTAGTTTCGAGGACGGCGCGCTGACGCTCAGCACTGCCGGCAGTTTCACCGCGCAGGCGGGCAGTTCGTTCAACGTGTTCCGCACCCCTGTCGGCACTACCGGCCGCATCTTCGGCACCTTCAGCAGCATCAACAGCGCCGGCTTCAATCTGGCCCCCGGCGCCACGCTGAACTTCTCAAGCCTGTACAGCACGGGCACGGTGGCTGTCGTGCCTGAACCGGCGACATGGCTGTCACTCGCCGCCGGGTTGCTGCTGATCGGCGCGCGCTTGCAGCGGCGCCGCGCAGTGGCCGCCGTCAAGAACTGACTGAGGAAGGGGGGCGATGGGCAGCGGCACGCCACCTTCAGCCAGGTGGTTGCCACGTTGCCCACGCACTTCGCGATACAGGTGGGCCGATCCAGAAAGTCCTCGACGGCCCGCTATTGCCATTCTGTTGTCAATGGGCGGCTGCGGTTCATAGGGAAGACACACACTTTCGCAGCGTGGAAGCGCGCCGATACCGACAGGTTTACCGTCGCCGTCGGCGAGCTTCGCACAGCCCATAGTGTCCAGGTCCGGGGCGCCGATGGAGGGAAACGGCGAGCGAAGGGCAAAGGATGGGCAAACTCTTCGCAACTTGACTGTATCGGGCGGCCACTGCTCGCCGCAGTAACGGTGGTTTCGCCCGTGCTGAGGGTATTGCGAGCTGGCCCGGTTTCACCCCGCGCATTCGCATTACAATTGGTACTATTGTAAGGAACAAAGCATGGCTGAATCAACGATCACCGCGAAGGGCCAGACCACCGTGCCCGCTGACATCAGGGCTTTGGTGGACGCCCAGCCCGGTACCCGCCTGGTCTGGTCGGCGATGCCCGACGGCACCATCATCGTCCGGGCCAAGACCAGGTCCATCATCGACCTGGCCAGCATGCTCAAACCGCCGAAGGGCAAGCACGTCAGCATCGATGAGATGAACCCCTGGCGCTGACTTCGGCACCAGCATGCCGGCTCTCGACACCAACGTCCTGGTGCGCTACATCGTCCAGGATGATCCGCCGCAGCTCGCCACGGCCAGGCGCCTCATCAGCCGCTGCGTCGCCGAAGGCTCGACGCTGTTCCTCCCGGTGACCGTCGTGCTCGAACTGGAATGGGTGCTTAGGTCCAGTTACGGGTTCGGTAAAGGCGACGTGCTGATGACCCTGTCCAAGCTTCTCTCGGCAGCCGAGCTGAGCTTCGAATCTGAGCGCGCGCTCGAGGTCGCGCTGCACTTGTTCCGCGAGGGCTCGGCCGACTTCGCGGACTGCCTCCACGTCGCGTTGGCCACGCAGGCTGGCGAGCAGCCGCTGTGGACCTTCGACAAGGGTGCCTCCAAGATCAGCGGCGCTCATCTGTTGGCCAAGGCTTGATTCGGCATCGAGTCGCAGCGGAACTGAACCCGCGATCCGCGTTATGCCGAATCCTGCCATAGCGCCTTCTCAAGTTCGTCGCTGCTACCGCTGACGCAGTTCTCGGCAGCTCGCGGTTCAGGCACCTCATGCCAGGCGCAGATTTGTGCAAGTGGTTCGAATTACGGCAATCCAGCAGGCGGCGACATTCGGCCGCGCTGCATGAGCGGCTCTGGCCGGCCATAAGGAGACGATCGAGCTCGTGCCAGAGACCCGCCATTCGAGGGCCTTACTGATCCAGGCACCCTTCAGGCAAGGGCTGGCTCTAGCCAAACTGACGCGGTGCCTTCTGGGCGCAATTGCTTCCTAAATCGGCAGTCAAAGGCCGTCCAGGGCCTGCCTGTCTGGCAGCTCTTGGCTGCACGGTTGATCTCAGACACGGTCCGCCAGCGCGCCAGCGCGTAACGCACCGCACAGGTGGTACAAGGCGGGATGGTCGCGGTTGGCAACCATCAAGTCGCACAGCCTGATGGCTGTGCCGACATGGGCTGCGGCCGTGTCCGCGGGCAATCTGATGCCAGCGCCCAGTTCGCTGCCAGCCACATCACAGCGAGCACCAGGACGACCCCAATCACGCGCTATGCGGCGCCAGCCTTCGGGATGGCGCCCTTCTGGCGGTCAGTCACCGTGTCGATGTGAATGCCCATGTGTTCTCGGGTCCGATTTCCGCTGCTTGGCGGCCGGGCGCTGCGGGGTTTGTGAGGCCGGCGGCCCACAGTCCTTGCAGTGGCCATATAGCGTGAGGTCGTGGTCTTCCACCGTGAAGCCCTGAGGTGCCAGACCTGACAGGTCGCCGGGACAGGCGTGCACGTCGAACACGCGCTCGCATTTGCGGCACTGAAAGTGGTGGTGATGCTGATGCCCCATCAGTTCGAAGCGCGGGTTCTCGCCAGGCAGGTTGACCGCCTGAAGCTCGCCTTCCTCCACCAGCACTTTGAGGTTGCGGTAGACGGTGGCGATGCCCAGCCCCGGCACCACTTGTTGCGCTGCGTCCAGCACTTCCTGTGGCAGCAGCGGGCGCTCGGCCTGTGCGATGGCATCGCGGATGGCACTGCGCTGTCGGGTGTTGCGTTCCATACCTGCAGGTTAACGGAATCAGAGCGCCCTACATGATAATGCTTTACCATTACGAATAAGAGCTGCCGCCGATCACTTTCCCTAGGCCCCACCGACATGCGCCCACCACGATTGCCCGTCACTGTCCTGTCCGGCTTCCTTGGCGCCGGCAAGACCACGCTGCTCAACCACATCCTGGCCAACCGCGAGGGCCTGCGCGTGGCGGTGATCGTCAACGA
>JBBQAW010000021.1:0-26208 GCA_038316815.1 Burkholderiales bacterium | reverse complement strand
CACGGCCGCATGAGCCCCTTCCAGCAGGCGCAGATGTTCAGCCTGCAGGACGCCAACATCCACAACATCACGGTCGACGGCGTGTTCGACGACTGCCAGGACATCGTCAAGGCTGTCAGCGCCGATCTTGACTTCAAGCGCACACAGCGTATCGGTACCGTCAACTCGATCAACTGGGCGCGTCTGCTGGCCCAGGTGGTCTATTACTTCGCCGGCTACTTCCAGGCCACAGAGCAGGCCCCCAGGCTGCGCGCCGCTTCGCCACCCTCCGAGGGGGCTGCACCGCCTTGGGGCGGCCCAGCGGCGGCGCGCGAAGATGAATTCCAGAAAGTGTCCTTCGCCGTGCCCAGCGGCAACTTCGGCAACATCTGCGCCGGCCACGTGGCCCGGCAGATGGGCCTGCCGATCGACAAGCTGGTGCTCGCCACGAACGAAAACAACGTGCTCGACGAGTTCTTCCGCACCGGTGCCTACCTTCCGCGCGGCACAGCTGAAACGCTGGAGACTTCCAGCCCGTCGATGGACATCAGCAAGGCCAGCAATTTCGAGCGTTTTGTCTTCGACCTGCTGGGCCACGACGCCCGTGCCGCCGCACGCACGGCAGAACTTTTCGGCCCCACGCTGGTGCGCGATGGCGGCTTTCGCGTCACGGATGTCGAATTCGCGCACATCGCCAGTTTCGGCATCGTCAGCGGCAGCAGCAGCCATGCCGACCGGCTCGCCACCATCCGCAGCGCCTGGGAACAGCAGGGTGTGATGGTCGATACCCATACCGCAGACGGGCTGAAGGTGGCGCGCCAACACTTGAGTCCTGGCGTGCCGATGATCGTGCTTGAAACGGCGTTGCCGCTGAAGTTTGCCGACACGATCGAAGAAGCCATCGGCCAACGCCCGCAGCCGCCGGCAGCGCTGGCGGGCCTGGAAGACCTGCCGCGCCGCTTCACTGTCATGCCGCCCAGCGTGGCGCTGATCAAGCAGTACATCCAGACCAACACTGTGGCCTGAGCTGGAGTTCGCGTGAAAGAAACCCGCGTGAAAGATACCCGCCCCCTGCTGAGCCTGGAAAACGCGCTGGCGCGCCTGGTGGCCGGCAGCGTGCCGCACGCCATTGCGCAGACCGACACCGTCTCCACCTTCGACGCGCTGGGCCGTGTGCTGGCGGCCGAAGTGTTGGCTGCGCTGGACGTGCCGCCCCAAGACAACACCGCGATGGACGGCTACGTGCTGCACGCTGAAGACGTGCCTTCGGCCGGCACCGTGCTGCCAGTGCTGCAGCGCATCCCTGCCGGCGTGCCGGGCCAGCCGCTGCAGCGCGGCACGGCGGCGCGCATCTTCACGGGCGGCCAGATACCCGCGGGTGCAGACGCGGTGGTGATGCAGGAACAGTGCGATGCGGTGCCAGCGGCTCAAGGCGAAGGGCTGGGCGCTGTGCGCGTGAACACCCTGCCGGCCCACGGCCAATGGATCCGCCGCCGCGGCGAAGACGTGCGTTTTGGCGCCGCCGTGCTGCACAAGGGCGCACGCCTGACGCCGCAGGCCCTGGGCCTGGCGGCTTCGGTGGGTGCGGCGGTGTTGCCGGTAGTGCGGCGCCCGCGCGTGGCGCTTTTTTCCACCGGCGACGAACTGATGATGCCCGGCGAACCGCTGCGGCCCGGCGCCATCTACAACAGCAACCGCTTCACGCTGCGCGGCTTGTTGCAGGCGGCAGGCTGCGAGGTGGTTGACCTGGGCATCGTGCCCGACCGGCTGGACGCCACACGTGCCGCATTGCGACAGGCCGCCGCGCACAACGACCTGATCGTCACTTGCGGCGGGGTCTCGGTAGGTGAGGAAGACCACCTCAAACCTGCCGCGCAAGCCGAAGGCACGCTGGAACACTGGCAGATCGCCATCAAACCGGGCAAACCGCTGGCCTTCGGGCAAGTTCGCCGTGCTGATGGCACCTGCGCCCTGTTGCTGGGCCTGCCCGGCAACCCGGTGTCGGCCTTCATCACCTATCTGCTGTGCGGCACCACCGTGCTGCGGGCCTTGCAGGGCGCGCCCACTTCGCTGCCGCCCAGCCTGCCGATGCGCGCTGGCTTCGACTGGCCCAAGCCCGACGGCAGGCGCGAATTCCTGCGCGTCCGCGTGAACGTCGATGGTGAACTGGAACTCTTCCCGAACCAGAGCTCGGGTGTTCTGACCAGTCTGGTTTGGGCCGACGGCTTGTTGGACAACCCACCAGGGCAGGCCATTCGCCGCGGCGACAGGGTGCGTTTCCTGCCGCTTGCGGACTTGATTGCGCGATGAGCGCACCCACCCCCGCCCCCACCATCACTGTGCAGGTGCGCTTCTTCGCCGCCCTGCGTGAAGCCCTGGGCCCGCAGCAGACGATGCAACTGCCTGCCGGCAGCACCCTGGGTGAACTGCGCAACATGCTGCTGGACCAAAGCAGCCGTCATGCCGAAGTGCTGGCCCGCGACCGCGCCGTGCGCTGTGCGCTGAACCAGGTCATGGCCGATGAAGCCACGGTGTTGCCTGCCGGTGCCGAGGTGGCTTTCTTCCCGCCCGTGACCGGTGGCTGAAGCGGCGCATGGTCCGCGTCAGCATCCAGACCGAAGACTTCGACCTGACAGCCGAAGTGGCGGCGCTGCGTGCAGGCGACGGTGGTGTCGGCGCGGTGGCCAGCTTCGTCGGCACCGTGCGCGACAAGAGCGACGGCAGCACGGTGAGCGCCATGGAACTCGAGCACTACCCCGGCATGACCGAAAACGCCATCGAGGCGATGATCGACCGTGCGCACGCGCGTTTCGACATCCGCGCAGTGCGTGTCGTGCACCGTATCGGCGTATTGGCCCTGGGCGATCAGATCGTGCTCGTGGCCGTCGCCTCGGCCCACCGTGGCCAGGCTTTTGAGGCATGTGAATTTTTGATGGACTACCTGAAGACCCAAGCCCCGTTCTGGAAGAAGGAAAGTACGCCCGCCGGCAGCCGTTGGGTCGACGCGCGCGAGGCCGACGACGCGGCGCTGCGGCGCTGGGGCGTCGACGCATCCAACGTCGGGCGGGCTGCATGACCGCGCCCGACGCAGCTGAGCCGGGGCTGCCCGTGGCCAGCACCGAAGCCCTGGTCAGCCCGCAGCGCCTGCGCGAAGCCCTGGGTCGCTTTGCCACGGGCGTGACCATCGTCACATGCCTGGACCCTGAACTCGGCCGGGTCGGTCTGACGGCCAATTCCTTCAACGCCTTGTCGCTCGAGCCGCCGCTGGTGCTGTGGAGCCTGCGCCGTCAAAGCGCACAGATGCTGGCCTTTGCGCGCGCTGAACACTTCGTCGTCAACGTGCTGTCCGAAGGCCAGCTGGCGCTGTCGCGCCGCTTTGCTTCACGCCGCGACGACAAGTTCGATGAAGGCGACTGGCTGCCAGGCGAAGGCGGGGCGCCAGTGCTGGCTGGCTGCGCGGCTGTGTTCGAGTGCGAAACCAGCAGCAGCCAGGACGCCGGGGACCACGTGCTCTTCATCGGACATGTGTTGGCGCTTGCACAGACCGATCTGCCGCCGCTGGTGTACCAAGCGGGCCACTACCACGTGCTGGGCGACGCGCTGTAGCCATTGGCTTGACGGCGATCAAGTTCTGCGCGCCGGGGAAGGCTTGATTCCCCGGCAGCCAGCCTCATGTGGCATCGATACCCGGAGGAAAACCCATGCGTGCCGACAAACTGACCACCGCCTTCCAGCAAGCCTTGGGCGACGCACAGAGCTTGGCGGTTGCCCGCGACAACCCCTACATCGAACCCGCCCACATGCTGGCGGCCATGCTGCAGCAGCCCGACGGCCCCAAGGCGCTGCTCGACCGCGCTGGCGCCAACACCGCGGCACTGTTGACCGCGATGGAAACCGCCATCCGCAACCTGCCCATGGTGCAGGGCGGCGGGCAGCCGATACAGCCCAGCCGCGACCTGCTGGCCCTGCTGCAGGCGGCCGACAAGGAAGCCACGAAGCGCGGCGACCAGTTCATTGCCAGCGAAACCTTTCTGCTGGCTCTGGCCGACGCCAAGACCGACCTGGGCGGTGTGGCGCGCGGCCATGGCCTGTCGCGCAAGGCACTTGAAGCGGCCGTGACGGCCGTACGCGGCGGCCAGAAGGTCGATTCGGCCGAAGCCGAAGGCCAGCGCGAGGCGCTGAAGAAGTACACCCTGGACCTGACCGAGCGTGCCCGCCAGGGCAAGCTGGACCCGGTGATCGGCCGCGACGACGAAATCCGCCGCGCCATTCAGGTGCTGCAGCGGCGCAGCAAGAACAACCCGGTGCTGATCGGCGAGCCGGGCGTGGGCAAGACCGCGATCGTCGAAGGTCTGGCCCAGCGCATCGTCAACGGCGAGGTTCCGGAAACCCTGAAGGACAAGCGCGTGCTGGTGCTCGACATGGCGGGGCTTCTGGCCGGCGCCAAGTACCGCGGTGAATTTGAAGAACGCCTGAAGGCCGTGCTGAAGGAAGTGGCGGCAGACGAAGGTCGCATCATTCTGTTCATCGATGAGTTGCACACCATGGTGGGCGCGGGCAAGGCCGAAGGCGCCATCGACGCTGGCAACATGCTCAAACCCGCACTGGCGCGCGGCGAACTGCACTGCATTGGCGCCACCACGCTGAACGAATACCGCAAGTACGTCGAGAAAGACGCCGCGCTCGAGCGCCGCTTCCAGAAGGTGCTGGTCGACGAACCCAGCGTCGAGGCCACGGTCGCCATCCTGCGCGGCCTGCAGGAAAAGTACGAGGTTCACCATGGCGTGCAGATCACCGACCCGGCCATCGTTGCCGCAGCCGAGTTGTCCAGCCGCTACATCACCGACCGTTTCCTGCCCGACAAGGCCATCGACCTGATCGACGAGGCTGCGGCCAAGATCAAGATCGAGATGGACAGCAAGCCCGAGGTCATGGACAAGCTCGACCGCCGGCTGATTCAGCTGAAGATCGAACGCGAAGCCGTGCGCAAGGAAAAGGATGAAGGTTCGGTGCGCCGCTTCGGGCTGATCGAAGAAGAGATTGCCAAGCTGGAGCGCGAAGTTGCCGACTTCGAAGAGATCTGGAAGGCCGAGAAGGCCGCAGCGCAGGGCTCGAAGCAGTTCATGGAAGACATCGAGAGCACGCGCGTGCAGATCGAGGAACTCAAGCGCAAGGGCGACTTCAACAAGGTGGCCGAACTGCAGTACGGCAAGCTGCCCGAACTGGAGAAGAAGCTGCACGACGCGCAGTCCAAGGAAGCCGGCAAGGCCAAGGGCGGGCAGGGCCCGCAGTTGCTGCGCACTGTCGTGGGCGCAGAGGAAATCGCCGAGGTCGTCAGCCGTTCTACCGGTATTCCGGTGTCCAAGCTGATGCAGGGCGAACGCGACAAGCTGCTGCAGATGGAAGACAAGCTGCACCAGCGCGTGGTGGGCCAGGACGAAGCCATCACCGCAGTGGCCGACGCCATCCGCCGTTCACGCGCCGGGCTGTCCGACCCGAACCGCCCGCTGGGCAGCTTCCTGTTCCTGGGCCCCACGGGCGTGGGCAAGACCGAGCTGTGCAAGGCCCTGGCCGGTTTCCTGTTCGACAGCGAAGACCACATGATCCGCGTCGACATGAGCGAATACATGGAAAAGCACAGCGTCAGCCGCCTGATCGGCGCGCCTCCGGGCTATGTGGGCTACGACGAAGGTGGCGCGCTGACCGAGGCCGTGCGCCGCAAGCCCTACAGCGTGCTGCTGCTCGACGAGGTGGAAAAGGCCCACCCCGATGTCTTCAACGTGCTGTTGCAGGTGCTGGACGACGGCCGCCTGACCGACGGGCAGGGCCGGACGGTGGACTTCAAGAACACCGTCATCGTGATGACCAGCAACCTGGGCAGCCATCTCATCATGAGCATGGCGGGCCAGTCCGGCGAAGACATCAAGGAAGCGGTGTGGGGTGAAGTCAAAGCGCACTTCCGCCCCGAGTTCTTGAACCGCATCGACGAGACGGTTGTCTTCCACGCGCTGGACGCGAAGAACATCGAGAGCATCGCCCGCATCCAGCTGAAAATTCTGGAAGCGCGGCTGGAGAAGCTGGACATGAAGCTCGAGGTCTCGCCCGCCGCACTGGCCGAACTGGCCAAGGTCGGCTTCGACCCGGCCTTCGGTGCGCGACCGCTGAAGCGGGCCATTCAGCAGCGTATCGAGAACCCGGTCAGCAAGCTGATCCTGCAGGGCAAGTTTGGCCCGAAGGACGTGATTCCGGTGGACGTCGAGAACGGCGAATTCGCGTTCTCGCGCGTGGTGCACTGACGCACGCGGCTCGCGGTTCTTGCCGCGGGCCCGGTGTGCTTTTGGGAGCGCTTATTCTCCAAGCAGAGGCTTGACGCTCTCAGCCGCCGTCTTGCCCTCGGCCATGACCAGGCCCCCAGCCATGACCAAACCCTCGGCCATCACCAGGCCGTTCGGCAGCATTTGCCCGCTGCCGCCGGCCAGCCAGCCAGCCGGCCAGTTGGCTGACAGGCTTGAACAAGCCGGTCTTGCCCATGAACGAAGTGCTGCCCATCAACGGGTCGGCCAGCATCACGCCCAAAGAAAGCAGGTTGATGGTGGGCACGTAGCTCATCGTCACACGCTGCGGGAACCGGTTTGCCACGATGCCTGTGCCCGACCACCACACCGGTTGGGTCCAGACAGCGAAGTTGCTGGCCAGTTCAGGCGCGGGTCCCAGATGGGTTGGTGGGTGGTGAAGAGTCTGTCGCCGCTGGCGATGAGATGTCCGCTCAGCGTCAACCACGCGCGACCAGCTGGACGTCGTCCCGGCCACCGTGCTGCTGCGCGCAGGGGGCAGGTTCCTGCCTGTGGCCAATAGAGACGAGCTCGCTGCTACCAGTCTGCCGTTGGCGACCCCTCTGCGGGTCATGCGGCAGGCGGAAGTTCATTTTCTGATCAGGAGAAACAATGGCTTGCAGGATGGTTCGTGCAAATTCGCTAATCTGAGCTTCAGTTATCGCTGGGTATCAAGCTCGCTCAATAGTTTCCGATACATACGGAAATCGAGGGATCAGATTTTTTGCCAGATACTGGCCGAACCTCCGGCTCCAGGCACCAACCAGGCCCGCGAAACTATTGCGGCGGCGAGATTCGGTCTAGTTGCACGCGCGCCACCGTCAGGTGAGTGGCTGATGCCAGCACCACCAGATGCAGTGCAACGCCGGGGTGGCCGGGCACCTGCACCAGCAGCAGGTGGTGTGCGCCGACGGTGATGGCTGCCTCGGGCCGCGTGGCACCAAAGCCCAGCGCGCGCGCCACGTCCACCATCTCGGCTAAAAGCAGCGCGCCTTGCTGCGCCAGCCTTTCGCCGCTGGGCAAGCCGCCGGCATGGGCCAGAGCCTTCAGCGTGTGGGAGTCGAAAACACAGACGCTCTGCACACCTTTCACGGCCAGGCAGCGCGTGGCGTAGTCCTGCCACGGCGTGCCGCCAGGCACCGGCATCGGCGTCTTGGATGGCGTCGGCGGCAGTGGAATTGCCGGCCGTGGGGTGGACGCTACGCCGGGTTGTTCAAAGCCCGAGCGCAGATCGGACGCAGGCACGAAGCGCGCAGGCGTCGACGTGGCGCCAAGCAACAGGCTGGCGGGCGCGCTTGGGGCGGGCGCGTCTGGAACGATCCCGTCTGGAACGGGCGATAGCGGGTCCAGCGCTTGCGGCTGCGTGACGGCCTCGGCGCTGGGCACGGCGATGCGCGACACGGCTTTGCCAATGTCGGTCGCCATGCCTCGGCCCACGCCGGGCGCAGCATGCACGCGGTTCCAGGTGCCACCGATGTAGGCCCAGACCTGGCGCGGCTTGGCTGCGCGCGGCGCCACCTGCACGGCCACTTGCGTGCCAGCGGCCAATTGGCCACCCTGCGTAGCCAGGGTGGCGTTGCCGGCCAGCGGCACGACCAGCAGTTCGCGGTTCGGCCAGACGCCGCGTGCCATCTGTTCGTGCAGTGGGTGCAGCGCGGTGGTGACGGCGTTCAAAGGCAGGTCGCCGACCAGCAGCACACCCAACTGGCTGTGCGCCAACAGCACGCGTGCCACCTGCTGGCGGGCCGCGGCGTCGGCGCTCAGGTCGGTGGAATACACGCGCACGCGGCCGCCGTCGGCCAGCAGCACTTCGACGAACTGCAGCACCGCCAGCGCCAACCCGTGCCCCTGGCGGCGCACCGACAGGCGTTGTACTTTCGACCCGGCAGCCCCAGCCAGGCTGCCCAGCAGGCGCAGCGAACCACTGCTGCCGATGTCGTGCAGAGCAATGAAGTCGGGCTTGCAGGTCTGGAATTCGCGTTGCAGGGCACCGGCCACGTCGCCGGTGATGAACAGTTCGACCTGGTCATCGGCGATGCGACGGCCGACGTCGCCTTGGCCCAGATAGGCCTCGCGGTCGCCAACGATCTGCGTGGCCGGTGCGGCCAGGTCGGCCAGTTGGGTGACGCGTTGTGTGTCGGCCCAGGCCGAGGCCGGAACGTGTAGATCGCGAGGGCGGTTCATGGTTTTTCTCCCTTCGGCTGTCCATCATAGGACGCAGGCCGGGAACATGCCCATGCCTGCGGATGACACACCCGCGTCCGTAGAATCGGTCCACACAGCCAAACCTTGGGCCCTGGGCCCGCAGCAAAACCCGATGGGCGAGACAAGTTCCTCAAAACCGGCCGCGCCGGTCGTGGTCATCGGGGCCGGCCTGGGCGGCCTGGCGGTGGCCTTGCACCTGGCCGACCGGCTGCCGGTGGTCGTGCTGGCCAAACGGTCGCTGAGCGAAAGTGCCACCGCCTGGGCGCAGGGCGGCATTGTCGGCGTGCTGGGCACCGACGACAGCATCGACAGCCATGTGCGCGACACGCAGGACGCGGGTGCCGGCCTGGTGGACGAACACACGGCGCGTTTCGTGGCCGAGAACAGCGCTGCAGCCATTCAGTGGCTGGTGGACGCCGGCGTGCCGTTTTCGCCCGACCCCGACGGCCCCTTGGGCCTGCACCTGACGCGTGAAGGAGGGCATGCCGTACGCCGCATCGCGCATGCCGCCGACGCCACCGGCCGCGCCATCCACGACGCCTTGCTCGACCGCGCCCGCGCGCACCCGAACATCACCCTGCACGAACGCTGGATGGCGGTGGACCTGGTCACCTCGCGTCACGTCAAACGCAAAGAGCCGCTGCGTTGCTACGGCGTCTACGTGCTGGACATGGACCGCAAGCGGGTCGAAGCGCTGCCCGCCAGTGCCGTGGTGCTGGCCACAGGCGGCGTGGGCAAGGTCTACCGCTACACCAGCAACCCCGACACCGCCACTGGCGACGGCATTGCCATGGCCTGGCGCGCCGGGTGCCGGGTCAGCAACATGGAATTCATCCAGTTCCATCCCACTTGTCTTTACCACCCACAAGAGCGCAGCTTCCTCATCACCGAGGCGTTGCGCGGCGAAGGCGCCCACCTGACGCTGCTGGACGGCACGCGCTTCATGGCCGCGCACGACGAGCGGCTGGAACTGGCGCCGCGCGACATCGTGGCGCGGGCCATCGACTTCGAGATGAAGAAGCATGGCGCCGACCATGTCTGGCTGGACGCGCGCCCGATCGTGGCCGAGAAGGGCGAAGCCTTCCTGAAAGAGCACTTCCCCACCATCTACGCCCGCTGCCTGGCCCTGGGCATCGACATCACGTGCCAGCCCATCCCCGTCGTGCCGGCTGCGCACTACACGTGCGGCGGCGTGGTCACCGACCTGGACGGCCGCACCGACCTGCCGGGCCTGTATGCCGTGGGCGAAACCACTTACACCGGCCTGCACGGCGCCAACCGGCTGGCCAGCAATTCACTGCTGGAATGCGTGGTGCTGGGCCGCACTTGTGCCGAAAAGATCTTGCGCAGCGTGCCCGACGAACTGCCGCGCGTACCAGCCTGGGACGAAAGCCAAGTGGAAGATGCCGACGAGCAGGTCGTCATCAGCCACAACTGGGACGAATTGCGCCTCTTGATGTGGAACTACGTCGGCATCGTGCGCACCACCAAGCGCCTGGAACGGGCGCTGCACCGCATCAAGCTGTTGCGCGACGAGATCGATGACTATTACCGCAACTTCCGCGTCAATCGCGACCTGCTGGAACTGCGCAACCTGGTGGTCTGTGCCGAACTGATCGTGCGTTCGGCGCTGCGCCGGCATGAGAGCCGCGGCCTGCACTTCAGTCGCGATTTTCCGAACACGCTGCCGGTGAGTTTCCCGACGGTGTTGACACGGCCGGCCAAGAGCGGACATTGAGACGGGGCTGGCGCGTGTTCCGAGGCTCGAGCGCCGCCGTCAGGCCGCACAGGCAGGTGCACAGGCAGGCGCGCAGACTTCGCAACTAGGCCGCAGACAGCATCAGCTTCAACGGCCCGCTGCGCGCCCAGATATCGGCTTCCTCGCGCAGCAAATACAGCGTACGCGGGTGCTCTTCAGCCCAGGTGAAACTGAAGCCAAGGGTGGCCTCGCGCCCTTTGGCCCGCAGGGCCAGCGCACGCGAGCTGACTTCGCCCCTGGCATGGCACTTGATGACGGCCAGGCGCAGGCACAGCACCTGCCAGGCGAAAGCCTCGTTGGCCAGTTGCGGTTCGATCTTGCGCAAGCCGCCGCGCTGGGCCAGCACCAGGTCGCCGATGCGGCGCTGCTGGCTTTGCGAAAACCCCGGCGCGTCGACATGCGCCAGCAGGTAGGCGCTGTGCCGGTGATGGTCATGGTGCGAAACCATCAGCCCCATTTCGTGCAAAGCGCAGGCCCAGGCCAGTTCACGCCGCATCTCTGCGCCTGATCCAGCGCTTGATCCGGCGCTTGATCCAGCGCTCGATCCGGCGCCAGCGGCTGCGCCAGCCGCTGGCATGGCCGCCTGCACGGCGTCAAACAAGGCCAGGCCGACCGAGGCCACGCGCTTGGCCTGGCCGACGTCGACGGCAAAGCGGCCTTGCAGTTCGGCCACGCTGGCGTCCCGCATGTCGCCGGGGCGGGCCAGCTGCAGGGCTTCGATGCGTTCGTTCAGGTCGACGATCACGCCCTGGCGCAAGGCCCCCTTGGCTGGCCAGAGGGTACCGATGTCAAAGTTTGCGGCCAGGGTGTACAGGATGGACAGGCCGCCCGGCAACACGGCGTGGCGTTCTGGCTTCAAGCCGGGCAGGGACAGCCGGCTCAGATGTCCCGCAGCCAGGCATTGTTCAATGCACCAACGCAGCCCGTCGGGGGTGATGCGGCCGTCGCTCACGCCTGAAGCCTGCAGCAGCCCGGCCACCGCCCCGGCCGTGCCGGACGAGCCCAGTGCCACGTCCCAGCGGCTGGGGGCGAAGGGCTGCAGGGCCTCTTCCAGTTCAGCGCCGGCAGCCACCTGTGCAGCCCGAAAGCCGGCTTCGGTCAACTCGCCGTCGGCGAAAAATCGCATCGACAGACTGACGCAGCCAACGCCATAGCTCTCAGCGACCTGGGGCGCCCGGCCCTGGCCCAGGATGAGTTCAGTCGAACGCCCGCCGATGTCGATGACGAGACGGCGGTCTTCGCTGGGCTGCATCTGGGCCACGCCGGCGTAGATCAGGCGCGCTTCTTCGCGGCCGGAAATGACCTCGATCGGGAAGCCCAGCGCTTCCTGCGCGCGCAGCAAGAAGGCGTTGCGGTTGCGCGCCTCGCGCAGCGTCTGCGTGGCTACGGCGCGCACCTGTCCGGGCTCGAAGCCCTTCAAGCGCGCGGCAAAACGCCGCAGGCAGGCCAGGCCGCGCTGTACGGCTTCTTCGGTCAGCAGGCCGTTGCTGTCCAGGCCGGCGCCCAGGCGCACGGTTTCCTTCAGGTAATCGATGCGGCGATAACGCCCATGTTGAAGTTGGGCCAGTTCCAGCCTGAAGCTGTTGGAACCCATGTCGATGGCGGCCAGGGGCCCGCCAATAGTGGTGCGTGCTTGCATGCCGGCATTGTGCCAACGGGCTTTCCCGGGCCTGCGCGTGCCAGCCCACAATTGTCGTTTTTCGACCCGTCACCGGAGACCCGCATGCTCAAAGAAGACTTCGACACCCTGGTGCCTGTCCGCAGCGCCTATGACGCCACACCCGACCGTCGCAGCTTCGTGCGCACAGCCATCGGCACCGGCTTTGCGGCCGCCGTGCTGCCGGTCATGGCGCAAAGCGTGGTCAAGACCGACAGCACGGGCCTGGTGACGGGCGAGGTCAGTATCCCGGTGGGCGACTTCAAGATGCCTGCCTACCGCGCCGCGCCAGCCAACCGGCCGAACGCGCCGGTGGTGCTGGTCATCAGCGAGATCTTCGGCGTGCATGAATACATCGCCGACGTGGCACGCCGCTTCGCGAAGGCCGGCTACTGCGCCATCGCACCCGAACTCTTCGTGCGCCAGGGCGACGCCACGGCCTATGGCGAAGTGGCCAAGCTGATTGCCGAGGTCATCAGTAAGGTGCCCGACGCGCAGGTCATGGCTGATCTGGACGCCACGCTGGCCTGGGCCAAGGGCCAGGGCTTCGATACCGCCAAGACCGGCGTCACGGGCTTTTGCTGGGGTGGGCGCATCACCTGGCTGTACAGCGCGCACAACCCGGGCATCAAGGCCGGCGTGGCCTGGTACGGCCGCCTGGTGGGTGCGTCATCGGCCATCACGCCCAGCCACCCGGTCGACGTGGTGGGCAAACTGGCCGGCCCGGTTCTCGGCCTGTATGGCGAAAAGGACACCGGCATTCCGCTCGATACGGTGGACAAGATGAAGGCCGCGCTCGCCACAGGCAGTGCAGCAGCCAGGCAAAGCCAGTTCGTCATCTACCCCGACGCGCCCCACGCCTTCCACGCCGACTACCGCCCCAGCTACCGCAAGGAAGCGGCCGACGACGGCTGGCAACGCGCGTTGGCCTGGTTCAAGGCCCAGGGCGTGGCCTGAGCTTGCCCGCTCGCCCAATGTGCTTCAACTGCGCGGCTAGCGCACCACCAGCACAGGCAGCGTGCTGTGGGTCAGCACCTTCTGCGTTTCGCTGCCCAGAAGCAACGCGCTGAAGCCGCGGCGGCCGTGTGAGGCCATGACGACCAGGTCGCAGTCGCGCAACTTGGCTTGGTCCAGGATGGCTTCCCATGCATGCAGGGCTTCGACGGTCTCGCCCTGGGCCGTGATGCCGGCGGCCAGCGCGGCTGCCAGAGCTTCCTTGACGCGACCAGCAGCGACGCGTTCCTGTGCGTCATAGAACTCTTGCGGCGGCACCGGCTGCATTTCAGAAATCGCGCTGTAGGGGAAGGGTTCCTTGACCGAAAGCACCTGCAGTTCGGCGCCGGTCAGACGGGCCAGGCCGATGGCGGATTGCAGCGCCTTGCGCGTGATGTCTGAACCGTCGGTGGGGAAGAGGATGCGTTTGTACATGGCGGTCTCCTTGGGCGGGTTGCGAAGCGTCAGTGTCGCGCAAGCGCTCTGGCGCGGCTTGACGCGTGTCAAGGCCTTGCACGGGGCCAGGGCCACAGATAGGGGGCGCCTGCCTGGCAGCGTTCAGCCGCGTGCCACGGGCCGTTCGGGGTTGCTGCACCACTCGCTCCACGAACCCGGGTAGAGCTGCGAGACCCCCAGCCCCGCATGCGCCATGGCCAGCAGGTTGTGGCAGGCCGTGACGCCTGAGCCGCACTGTTGCACCACTGGCTGGCCGGCGGCCAGAAGGGCGGCGAAATCGGAGCGCAGTTCGGCTGCTGGCTTGAAGCGGCCATCGGCCTGCAGGTTGTGCTTGAAGAAGCGGTTGCGGGCGCCTGGAATGTGGCCAGCCACCGGGTCCAGCGCTTCGACTTCGCCGCGAAAGCGCTCAGGCGCGCGCGCGTCGAGCAAGCTGACGTGGCCCAACCCGGCCAGCAGATCGGCTGTGGTGATGGTGGGCAGCGCCGGCGGCGCAGCGGGGTAGGGTGGCTGGGCATCGGTGGCCGGCACCCTGTTGTCCAACGTGCCGCCAACCGCCAGCCAGGCCACGGGGCCGCCGTCGAGCACGGCTACTTCGGTGTGGCCCAGCCACTGCAGAAGCCACCAGGCGCGAGCGGCATAGGGCCCGCCCTGGGCGTCGTAAACCACCACCTGCACGCCGGGTGCAATGCCCCAGCGGCCAGCCGTGGCGGCCAACAGGCTGCGTTCGGGCAGCGGGTGGCGGCCGCGCGATGGCTGCCCGGCGGCGGCTTTGGGGCCGGAAAGCTCGCGCTCCAAGTGCGCGTATTGCGCACCAGGCAGGTGGCCGGCGGTATAGGCACGTTCGCCGGCTGTCGTGTCAGCCAGGTCGAAGCCGCAATCCAGCAGCACGCAGCGGGCGGGTGCGGCCAGCAGCGCGGCCAGTTCGGGGACGGAGATCAGGGTCTGCATGGCGAGGGTCCTTGGACAGATAAATGGGGCTATTCAGGGTGCTTCAGGGCGATTCAGGCGCGCGCAGTTCAGGGTTCAGCGCTGATGTTGCGGGCCGTGCTGACTTTGCTGCGCAGCATCGTGGCGGCCAGGCCGGCGGCGACGATCAGGGCCATGCCGGCCAGGGCCTGGGCCGTCACCGGGTCGTTGAAAAGCCAGACGCCCAGCGTGAATGAGAACACGATGCCCGTGTACTGCAAGGCGGAATTCGCCAAGGCGCTGCCGATGGCGTAGGCGCGCGTCAGCATCCATTGCGCTGCGGTGGCCAGCACACCAATGCCCAGCAACAGGGCTGGCCCGACCAAGCCGGGCTGCGTGCGCGCCGGACCACTGGCAAAGGTTTGCAGGCCGCCTGTGGCCTGCGCCAGGGCGAAGCCGCCCACCACGCCGGCCAGCGAGAAATAGAAGACGACGCGCTCTTCAGGTTCACCCGCCCGGCCCAGGGCGCTGACCTGCAAGTAGGCAACCGCCGCCAGCACGCCCGAGAGCAAGCCGCACAGGCCGTACCAGAGCTGGTCCTGCTCGATCGTCGGGCGCAGCACTAGCGCCACGCCAGCAAAACCGGCCAGCACCGAAGCCACCAGGCGCCCGTCCACCCCGCCCTGGCCGGGGGCTGCCAGCAGCACCGAGCCACCGATCAGGAACAAGGCGATCCAGACCGATGACATGTAGTTCAGCGTCACCGCCGTTCCCAGCGGCAGGCCGCCAATGGCATAAAACCACAGGCACAGCGAAGTCACGCCGGCCAGGCTGCGCCAGAAGTGCATGGCCGCCACCGGGGTGGAACGCGCAATGCCGCGCCAGCGCATCAGCAGGCCCATCAGCAGCAGGCCGACGGCAGCGCGGAAGAAAACGATTTCGCCCGCGCCGTAATGGACGGACGCGAACTTCACGCCCGCCCCCATCAGCGAAAACAGCGCAGCCGCGCCCAGCATCAGCAGCGGTGCGCTGCGCTTCAGGGTGCGTTGTCCGTGACGGCCGAGGCCATCTCGCGGCGGTACCACTCGTGGAACTGCTGCATGCCGTCTTCCATCGGGCTTTGGTACGGGCCGGCATCGTCATCGCCGCGCTCGAACAGGGCCTTGCGGCCGGCGTCCATGCGCAACGCGATCTCGTCGTCCTCGCGGCAGGTTTCCAGGTAAGCAGCCTGCTGCGCGTCGATGAATTCGCGTTCGAAGGCGACGATTTCTTCGGGGTAGAAGAACTCGACCAGGTTCGTGGTCTTGCGCGGCCCGCGCGGGAAAAGCGTAGACACCACCAGCACGTGCGGGTACCACTCCACCATCACCGTCGGGTAGTAGGTCAGCCAGATGGCGCCCTGGGAAGGCGGCACACCGTTGCGGTAAGCCAGCACAGCGTCATGCCAACGCTGATACACGGCCGAGCCCGGGCGCTCCAACGCATGGGCCACACCCACGGTTTGCACCGAATGGTGGCGGCCGAATTCCCAGCGCAGGTCATCGCAGGCCACGAACTGGCCCAGGCCGGGGTGGAAGGGGCCGACGTGGTAGTCCTCGAGGTAGACCTCGATGAAAGTCTTCCAGTTGTAGTCGCACTCGTGCACGTGGGCGCGGTCGAAGACGAAGCCCGCAAAGTCGAGTTCGGCCTTCGGTCCGAGCCGGGCCAAATCCCCCACGACGTCTCGGCTGTTGCGTTCGAACAACAGGCCGTGCCAGTTCTGGATGGGGTAATTGCGCAGGTTCAGGCACGGGTCCTGCGGGAAGTGCGGCGCGCCAACCAGGCGGCCGTGCAGATCGTAAGTCCAGCGGTGCAGCGGGCAGACGATGAGCCCGGGCTCGGACTGCGCCTGTTGCTGGCCCTGGGCATGCGCCTGAACTTGAGTAGTCTGCAGACGCGTTGTACCGCGGCCCTGCAGGATCACCGCCTGGCGGTGACGGCAGACGTTGGACACCAGTTCGACGCCGTCGCCGGTATGCACCAGCGCGCGGCCTTCGCCTTCCTGCGGCAGGGCCAGGTAGTCGCCCACCTCGGGCACCGCCAGCGCGTGGCCCAGGTAGCGCGGCCCATGCTGCAGCACGATCTTCTGTTCGCGGCGGAACAGTTCTTCGTCGAAGTAGCTTGAAACCGAAAGTTGTGAACGACTGCGTTCGAGAGCTTGGAGACTGAGGCTCAGGTCCGACATGATCCGCGTGGATCCTCCATGGATGGACATCGACCCCGCCACCCGGTGGCCCTGCGGGTGGCAAAAGAACCTGCCTCTCCGGGCGCACCCGGGAAGGCAGAGCATTCGCCTGCCGGTGTACCGGCGGGCAGGGGTGCCATTCTACGCGCCGGGTCGCTGCCGGCAGCGGGTGGCCGTCCCCGCGTTGCGGGCTTGTAGCAAGGCGCAACCGCGGGCAAGCCTGCCCCGTTCCGCGCCGCCCGTTTGTCTAGAATGCAGCCGAAGATTTCACATATTGAAATGCCCCGAAGTTCATCCGCCATTCCGAAAACACCCGCAAGCTATGAGCAGGCCTTGGCCGAACTGGACCGCCTGGTGCAGCAAATGGAAGCCGGGCAGATGCCGCTGGACGAATTGCTCGACGGCTACCGCCGCGGGGCCGAACTCCTGGGCTTTTGCCGCAGCAAGCTGCAGAGCGTGGAAGACCAGGTCAAGCTGCTCGAGGACAGCCAGCTGAAAGCCTGGGCTCCGGAATGAACGCTGCCGATTTCAGCCCCTGGGCCGCAGCCCAGCAGCAGGAGGTAGAAGCTGCTCTCGAACAATGGGTGCCGGCCGATGCCCCCGCAAGGCTGGGGCTGGCCATGCGCTATGGCGTGCTTGACGGCGGCAAGCGGCTGCGCCCGCTGCTGGTGCTGGCCGCCAGCCAGGCGCTGCAAGGCCACCAGGACGCCGCGCTTCGGGCAGCGGTGGCGGTTGAACTGATTCACGCTTACAGCCTGGTACACGACGACATGCCCTGCATGGACAACGACATCCTGCGCCGAGGCAAGCCCACCGTCCATGTTCAATATGGTCAGGCGCATGCCATGCTGGCTGGCGACGCCATGCAGGCTCTGGCGTTCGAGGTTTTGACGCCTGACGCTGGCGTCGACCCCGCGCTGCAGGCCCGTCTTGTGTCGTTGCTGGCCCGTGCGGCCGGCCACGCCGGCATGGCCGGTGGCCAGGCCATCGACCTGGCCAGCATCGGCCACGCGCTGGACGAAGCCGCCCTGCGTGACATGCATCGCCGCAAGACCGGCGCCCTGCTCGAAGCCAGCGTGCTGATGGGCGCGGCTTGCGGGCAGCCTTCTGCGCAGGTGTGGCAGTCGCTGTCGGACTATGGCGCGGCCATCGGTCTGGCCTTCCAGGTCGTCGACGATATTCTTGACGTCACCCAGGCGTCTGAGACCCTGGGCAAGACCGCTGGCAAGGACCTGGACCACAACAAGCCCACTTACGTTTCGGTGCTGGGCCTGGACGCCGCACGCCGGCATGCCCAGGCCCTTTGCGAGCAAGCCCACGCCGCGCTGCGCGCAAGCGGTCTGGGTGCTCGCGCCGGCGCCCTGACCGTGCTGGCCGACAAAGTCGTGCAGAGAGAAAATTGAGATGAATTCCAACACCCTGCTCAGCCGCATTGACAGCCCCGCCGACATGAAGCGGCTTTCGCGCCCAGAACTTCAGCAGTTGTGTACCGAGGTGCGCGACTTCGTGCTCAAGACGGTCAGCGAAGTCGGCAACGGCCACCTGGGCAGCAACCTGGGTACGGTCGAATTGACGGTGGCACTGCACCATGTCTTCAACACGCCGTACGACCGCATTGTCTGGGACGTGGGCCACCAGACCTACCCGCACAAGATTTTGACTGGCCGGCGCGACCGCATGCACACCTTGCGGCAAATCGGCGGCATTGCCGGTTTCCCGCGCCGCGACGAAAGCGAATACGACACCTTCGGCACCGCGCACAGCAGCACCAGCATCAGCGCAGCGCTGGGCATGGCGCTGGGTGCGAAGCTCAAGGGTGAAGACCGCAAGGCCATTGCCGTCATCGGCGACGGCGCCATGTCGGCGGGCATGGCCTTTGAAGCGCTGAACAACGCCGGTGTGCCGCATGCCGGTGTCAGCGCTGATATTTTGGTCATCCTGAACGACAACGACATGTCGATCAGCCCGCCCGTGGGCGCTCTGAACAAATATCTGGCGCGCTTGATGAGCGGCAACTTCTACGAGGCAGCACGCGAAAGCGCCAAGGCTGTGTTGAAGAACGCGCCGCCGCTGTTTGAGCTGGCGCGCCGATTCGAGGAACACGCCAAGGGCATGGTTGTACCCGGCACGATCTTCGAAGAATTCGGCTTCAACTACGTCGGCCCGATCGACGGCCACGACCTGGACGCGCTCATCCCCACACTGGAAAACCTGCGCAGCCGCCGTGGCCCGCAGTTCCTGCATGTGGTGACGAAAAAAGGTAACGGCTACCGCCTGGCCGAAGCCGACCCGGTGAAGTACCACGCTGCCAGCGGCAAGTTCAACCCCGCAGAGGGCTTCGCCAAGGCCGCGCCCAGCAAGCCGACCTTCACCCAGGTCTTCGGCACGTGGCTGTGCGACATGGCCGAAGTCGATGCGCGCCTGGTCGGCATCACACCGGCGATGCGTGAAGGCTCGGGCATGGTCGAATTCCACAAGCGCTTTCCGCAGCGTTATCACGACGTCGGCATTGCAGAACAACATGCCGTCACCTTCGCGGCCGGTTTGGCCTGCGAAGGGCTCAAGCCGGTGGTTGCGATCTACAGCACCTTCTTGCAGCGCGGCTACGACCAGCTCATTCACGACGTTGCCATTCAGAACCTGCCAGTGATGTTTGCGCTCGACCGCGCCGGTATTGTTGGTGCCGACGGCCCCACGCATGCAGGCGTCTACGACATTGCCTACATCCGCTGCATTCCCAACTTGGCCCTGCTGGCGCCCAGCGACGAAAACGAATGCCGCCAGGCGCTGACCACGGCCTACCGCCACAACGGCCCGGCCGCCGTGCGCTACCCGCGCGGCAGTGGCACAGGCGTGGCCACCGACCCCTCGCTGAGCGCCTGGCCCTGGGGCAAGGGCGTGCTGCGGCGCACAGCCGGCCATGGCGAACGCCATGGTTTGCCGCGCGTGGGCATCCTGGCCTTCGGCACGATGTTGCAGCCGGCGCTGAAGGCAGCAGAAGCGCTGGACGCAGCAGTGGCCGACATGCGCTTCGTCAAGCCACTCGATTCCGATCTGGTGCTGCAGATGGCGCGCAGTTGCGACGTGCTCGTCACGGTTGAAGAAGGCTCCGCGATGGGCGGCGCTGGCAGTGCCGTGGCCGAATGTCTGGCCGCAGCGGGGCAGGCCGTGCCGCTTCTGATCCTGGGCTTGCCCGATGTCTTTACCGAACACGGCGACCCGGCCAAGATCCTTTCGCACTGCGGGCTGGACGCCGCCGGCATCGAGAAGTCGATTCGCCAGCGTTTTGCCTTTCGCCCGACGCTGGCGGCGGTCAATTCCTGAGCCCTGTGAGGCTGAGAGTCTGTCGTTCATGCCCACTCATCACGCCAGAAGACGCCCGCTCTTCGTTGCAAATGCGCACCACAGCCCGAGCTATGGCTGTGCTTTGCGCCTAGATCCGACGCCTTTTGACGCGCTGTTCGGCCACGCTCGAAAAACTCTCAGCTTCTGAGCCGAGCCTTTCAAAAGCTTCGAACGGCGTCGTGACACCCTCGCGACGACCCTGGCACAGAGCCTGTGCGATGCTCTGCCAGCCATGAACATGCTTACCGACGTCCTGCACATCCCCGACACCCAAAGCGCCCGCGACGAGCGCAGCCTGGCCATCCAGCGCGTGGGCATCAAGGACGTCCGTTACCCGCTGGTGCTGCGCGTGGCCGGTCAGGCGCAGCAGACTGCTGCGTTGTGGTCGCTGGACGTGGCTTTGCCAGCCGATCAGAAGGGCACCCACATGTCGCGCTTCGTGGCCTGGCTGGATGCGCTGGCGTTGTCTGGCGAGGCCCTGGACCCAGCCAGCCTGTGCACACGTCACGCCGCCATGCTGGACAAATTGGCCGCCACCGAAGGCCGCATCGAAGCCGCTTTCAGTTTCTTCCTGCGCAAACGCGCGCCTGTGTCGGGCGTGCAAAGCCTGCTGGACTACCAGGGGCGTTTCATTGCCGAAACCCGCAGCGGGCAAACCACCGTGTTTACTGAAGTGGCCGTGCCAGTGAAGAGTCTGTGCCCTTGCTCGAAGGAAATTTCGGACTACGGCGCGCACAACCAGCGTTCAGTGGTCACCCTGCGCGTGCAGACCTTGAAGCCTGTGGAGTGGCATGAACTGGTGCGCTTCGCCGAAGACGAAGCGTCCAGCGAGATCTGGCCCATGCTCAAGCGTGCTGACGAGAAATGGGTCACCGAACGCGCCTACGAGAACCCGAAGTTCGTCGAAGACCTGGTGCGCGATGTGGCGCTGCGCCTGAACGCCGACCCACGTATCGGGCGGTACTCGGTCGATGTCGAGAATTTCGAATCGATCCACAACCACAGCGCCTACGCCCGCATCGAGCGGTGAGCAGTGCCCCCAGGCTGCGGGCGCTGCGCGTCCTCGCCACCCCCGACGGGGCTGACCGCGGCCCGGCGGCCGGTTCCGCGCTGGTGCCCCAGGCTGCTGGCGCTTCCTTCGTGCCTACTTCTTGGGCGGTTCAGCGCCGTAAAAATCGAAGCTGAAGTACTTGTCGTTCAGCTTCTTTCAGGTGCCGTCGGCACGAATGGCAGCCAGGGCGCCGTTGATGGCGTTCAGCAAGGCTGCATCACCCTTGCGCATGGCAATGCCTGCACCCACACCGAAGAAAGCCGGGTCGTCGTAGACCGGGCCTTTGAATGCAAAGCCTTTGCCTGCGGACGTTTTCAGGAAACCCTGGTCCAGAGCAACTGAATCGGCCAGCGTCGCGTCCAGCCGGCCGGCGATCAGGTCCAGGAAGACCTCGTCCTGCTTGGCATAGCGCACGATTTGGGCGACCTTGAACATGGCGCTGCATAGCGGTCGTGGATGGTGGTGCGCTGCACGCCCAGCTTTTTGCCCTTCAGGCCTTCGGCAGTACCGCCGAAGCCGGCGTCGGCCCGGGTCACGACGCGGGCCGGGGTGTTGTAGTACTTGTTCGAGAAGTCCACCACTTTCTGGCGTTCAGGCGTGATCGACATCGAGGCCACGATGAGGTCGAACTTTTTCGCGCGCAGCGCCGGAATCATGGCGTCGAATTCGGTCTGCACGAACTGGCAACGCGTCTTCAGCCGTTCACACACCGCGTTCGCGATGTCGATGTCAAAGCCTTTCAACTGGCCGTCGGTACCCAGCTGGCTGAAGGGCGGGTAGGCGGCCACGCGCAGGGGGTTGGGCACCTGGGCAGCGGCGGGCAGGCTCAGGGCAGCCGTGGCACAGGCCAGCAGCACGTGGGTGAGTTGCAGTTTCATGGCGGAGTTCGGTATGGGCGGGGTCGGCGGGACGATATCGAAGCTCTCGGCCTGCCGATATGGCCTGTCGATATGGCCTATCGATGCGGCCTGTCGATACTGGCACCGAATGCCTTTGCCGCGGCGACCCGGTCTGCGTGAACCTGCTGCGCAGCAGGTTGTGGCAGATGTCACGCCAGTCAGGCGATGTAGGAATTTGCCTTACAGAACAGGGCGAACAACCGGGACTGAAGCGACGGAACTGACCTGATGTCGGGCCCCATTTCGTCCGCCTACAGTCTGTTTCACACCCTGCCACCCCGTCCCGACTGGAGTACTTGATGAGCCCTGAACAGATCCTTGCCGAAATCCGCGAAGCCAACCTGTCTTACCTGATGCTGGCGCAGAGCCTGATCCGCACCGACCGCGAGCAGGCCCTGTACCGGCTGGGCGTCTCCGAAGAGACAGCCGTCCTGATCGGCGCGTTGACGCCAGCGCAGATGATGAAGATTGCTGGCGGCAGCACCCTGCTGTGCCGCTTCCGCATGGACGACGACATCGTCTGGAACCTGCTGACCAGCCACGGCAAGGGCGCCGCGAACGACGGCCTCAGCCGCTTGCACGCGTCGATCTTGCTCGCTGGCCGCCACCGCGAAGCCGCCTGACAGCGCCTGTCACCGCCCGACCACAGAACAGTTCAGGAGAGCCCCATGGCCCGCAACAAAAGCATCCTTACAGAAGCCAAGCAGATCGAGCGTGCCGTCACGCTGATTCATCTCGGGGCGCGGCTGCAAGTGTTGGAAAGCGAAACCGACCTGAGCTACGAACGCCTGCTGCGGCTTTACAAGGAAGTGGCCGGCAAGAGCCCGAGCAAGGGTCAGCTGCCGTTTTCGACCGACTGGTTCATGACCTGGCAGCCCAATATCCACAGCAGCCTGTTCCTGAACATCCACGAATACCTGAACAAGGTCGCGGCGCTGGACGAGATCGACAACGTCATTAAGGCCTATCAGCTGTACAGCGAACAGATACAGACCCATGGCCTGGAACCCCTGCTCAGCGTCACGCGCGCATGGCGGCTGGTGAAATTCGTCGACAACGGCATGCTGACGATGTCGGAATGCAGCAAGTGCGGTGGGCACTTCGTCACGCACCCGCACGAGATTACCCGCCACTTCGTCTGCGGGCTGTGCAATCCGCCTGCCCGTGCCGGCAAAGGCAAGCTGGCGGGCTCTTTGAAGTTGGGCCGCGTTGACGGCGACATCGTTCGTGAGCCTTCTCACGAACATGCCGGCCACGCTGCCCACCATTGAACTTTTCGCCGCGGTCAGGTCTCAAGTACAGATCGTCTTCAGTCGACAAGCTGTTGAGCTTGTTGGCAAGTCTCCTCCTGGCACAGTTCTCTGTGCTTTTCAGCGGGCCCCTCGGGGCCCGCTTTTTTTGGTCCCGCAATGTTTCATCCGGGTGGCGCGCCATGCCCAGGCCCGTGCCCGATGGTCCATACTTTAGGTTGGCGCTATCGTCCGCTGCGCACCACCATCACAAACGACCTTGAAACTCGTCCCCTTCTCAGCCCAGTACCTTCGCAGAGACAAACCTCTGCCCTTCGGTCTGAGGGACGCGAAAGGCCGGCTCTTGCTGGCCGCTGGCGAGCGGATCGAGACCGATCACCAGCTTGAGCTGCTGACCAGGCAGCCGTTGTTTTCCGACGAGGCCGAGTCAGCCGAGTGGAACCGCAGGCTGCAAGCGGCGATGAACGACATGATCCGCCAAGGCGCCACTTTGTCGCAGGTGGTGGCGGTGAACCCGGACATGGAAGCCAGGCAAGCCCGCACGACCCGTGAGCCAACCCTCCCAGAACAATGCGAAGAACTCACGGCACAACTGGACGCTGTGCTGCGCGAAGACCGAACCGGCAATGACTGGCAACTGCGCCTGCGCCAGCTGCAGGAACGCGCCCGTGCCCTGCAACAACGCAGGCCTGACGCGGCGCTGTACCACGGCGTCTACGAGGCTGGGCATTCGACGCTGAAGTACAGCAGCCATCACGCCATACTGACCATGCAGGTATGCGAACACGCTGCGCCGCTGCTGGGCTGGCCGCAGGACTGGGTCGATTCGCTCAGCTTGGCAGCGTTGACGATGAACATCGGCATGCACCGCATGCAGGACCAGCTTGCCAACAGCGACCTGGAGGTAACGCCAGCCATGCGCGCCGTCATCAGCCAGCATCCAATCATCGGCGAACGTTTGTTGCGCGATGCTGGCGTTGGCGACGAACTCTGGCTTGCCGTGGTGGGGCTGCACCACGACGCCAGCGGGGCCGACCTGCCGCTGGCGGGCCTGCCGCCTGAACGCCAGCTGGCACGGCTGCTGCGTCGCATCGACATCTTCATCGCCAAGCTCAGCCGTCGTGCCACGCGCCCGCCGATGTCGCCGGTGCAGGCAGCGCGTGAAGCCTGCCTGGGCGCCGGGGGCGTGCCTGACGAAATCGGCGGCGCACTGCTGAAGGCCGTGGGCTTGTACCCACCAGGCAGCTTTGTCGAGCTGGCCAGTGGCGAAATCGGCATCGTTATCGCGCGTGGCCGCCGCGCCAACCTGCCGCTGGTCGCCAGCTTGGTGGGTGTCAGCGGCAGCGTGTTGATGGAACCTTTGCTGCGCGACTCGCTGGACCGCCGCTACGCCGTCAAGGGGGCGGTGCTCGCCGGTTCAGTCAAGGTGCGGCCGCCGCACGACAAGCTGATGTCGCTGCGCTAGCGTCGAACACTGCACTAGGGAGTGCAAGAGCCCGGGCCACCGGGTTTCATCGGGTCCGGCAGGCTCGCCTAGCCCTGTCTTCTCGGCAGATCAGGCTGTGCTTGGCACGGCCACACTGCCAGCATGAAAGTCCTGCTGTCCGCCCGCCCCGGGTTTGGCCGCCTGCTGCGTCGGGTCTGGCCGGGGTCGTTGCCCTGGCCACTGCCCGCCATATTGGCCTGGACGCTGGGTTTTGGCGCCTGGTGCCTGGGCCTGTGGGCGGGTCTGCCGCCGCTGGCAGCCTGGGCGGCCGGCCTGTTGGCATCGGCCGCTGTAGCCTTGGCTTGCCACGGGCGCTGGCGGCAGGCCATCGCGGCAGCGGGTTTCCCGGTCGCCACCCTGGTGCTGGGCGCGGCGACGGCAGGCACCGGCTTGCCGCCCTGGGCCTGGGGCCTGGCAGCGGCGGTGCTGCTGCTGCTTTACCCCTTGGGCGCATGGCGCGACGCGCCCTGGTTTCCGACGCCTGCGGGCGCGCTTGACGGCCTGGCTGAGGCCTGCGCCGTGCAACCGCCCGTATCCGTGCTGGACGCAGGCTGTGGCCTGGGCCATGGCCTGGCAGAACTGCGGCGCCAGTTTTCAAAGGCGCGGGTCCACGGCATCGAACGCAGCCGCCCCTTGCGCTGGGCCGCCGCCTGGCGCTGCCCTTGGGCCGATGTGCGCGGTGGCGACATCTGGGCAGCCGACTGGTCGGCGCATGGCCTGGTCTATGTCTTTCAGCGCCCCGAATCCATGGCACGTGCTTACCGCAAGGCGATGGCCGAACTGCCGCCCGGTGGCTGGTTGGCCAGCCTGGAATTCGAAGTTCCGGGCGTGCAGGCAGTGCAACGCCTGGGCGCGGCAGGGCAGCGCCCGGTATGGCTTTATCGCAGAAGCTCAACCGCGGACGCCGGGTGCCGATAAACACCACAAGCCTGGTGGCCCCGATGGGCTGCGGCACCTCTGTCGGAACCTGAATTCATGTTCGTCATCATCGGTTGGGTTGTTGTACTGGTTTGCATCTTTGGGACGTTCATCGCCCACGGCGGCAACATGGGCCCGATCATCAAAGCCCTGCCTTGGGAAATGGCCATGATTGGCGGCGCCACGCTGGGCGCCTTCCTGGTGAACAACCAGATGACGGTGATCAAGGCGACGATGGCCGGCGCCATGAGCTGCTTCAAGGGCAGCAAATACACCAAGGCGCGCTACATGGAGCTGCTGGCGCTGATGTACGACATCCTGCAAAAGGCGCGCAAGGAAGGGCTGATGTCGATCGAAAAAGACGTCGAGGACCCGCACAGCAGCCCCCTGTTCCAGAAGTACCCGGCGGTGGGCAGTGACCACCACGTGACCGAGTTCATTACCGACTACCTGCGCATGATGGTGTCGGGCAACCTGAACGCGCACGAGATCGAATCGCTGATGGACAGCGAGATCGAGACCCACCACCACGAGGTGGAGGAGCCGCAGCACACGCTGACCACGCTGGGCGACGCCCTGCCGGCCCTGGGTATCGTCGCCGCCGTCTTGGGCGTCGTAAAAACCATGGGCTCGATCGACAAGCCGCCGGCGATCCTTGGTGCGATGATCGGCTCGGCGCTGGTCGGCACCTTCATGGGCGTGCTGCTCGCCTATGGCATGGTCGGGCCGCTGGCGTCGCGCCTCAAGC
>JBBQAW010000020.1:0-26607 GCA_038316815.1 Burkholderiales bacterium | reverse complement strand
GACTTCAGCCCCGCCGACATCCAGACCATCCGGGATCTCATCGCGCAAGAGCCCAAGCTCCTGCGTTCGCCCCTGTCGCGCCGGCTGTGCGAACTGTTCGGCTGGTTCAAGCCCAATGGCGAGCTCAAGGACATGACTTGCCGCGTGGCACTGCTGCGAATGCATGTGCAGGGAGTGATCACGCTGCCGGCTTCGAGGATCCCGGCCGCACGCCGCAGGCCGAACTTCCCCGCCACGCCGGCCAGCGATCCGCAGGGCGCGCTGCTGCAGCCCGTGCACGAGACCCAAGCCTTGACGCTGCGGCTGGTGGCAGGCGTTGCGGTCTCGCGCTTGTGGAACGAGTACATCCAGCGCTACCACTACCTGGGCTACGCAGCCATGTCGGGCAGCCAACTGCGCTACAACGTTTACGCTGGCGACAAGCTCGTGGCCTTGCTCAGCTTCGGCGCGAGCGCGTGGAAACTCGCCGCGCGAGACAGCTTCATCGGTTGGCAGTCAGCGCAGCGGCAAAAGAATCTGCACTTATTGGTGAACAACGCAAGGTTCCTGATCCTGCCGTGGATCCAGTGCAAAGGTCTGGCCTCGAAGATCCTGTCCATCATCAACCGACAGCTGCCCCTCGACTGGCAGCGGCGCTACGGATTCAAGCCCGTGCTGCTTGAAACCTTCGTCGAGACCGAACGACACCGCGGCACTTCATACAAGGCCGCCAATTGGATCCACGTCGGCAAGACCGTCGGCCGGGGCAAGAAGTCCCGCGTCCACGAGCAGATCATCCCCGTCAAGGACATCTGGCTCTACCCACTGAGGCAGAACTTCCGAGCCGTCCTCGCCGCCTGAAGTCTCCGCCTGCGAAATCGGCATACGGGTCTACCGAATGCTTACGAATCTTGACAAAGTCGGGTTAAGTCGCGAGCCCAGGTTGACGGGCTGAACGGCGGAAGGGCGGGCGGACGGACGGGCAGACTCAGCGGCAGGGCGCCGCGGCAGCCAGCGGTGCGCTTGGTCGGCACTGACCGCAGTCGAGGGTGTAACGCAGGCGCAAACCGCGTCTGAATCCGCGTTTGAAGAGATCAGACCGCAAGCCGCCCAGCGCCCGGCGCGCAGTTTGCGCGCTTCGATGCCCGGCAGCTTGACCAACCCGTGCCGCCCGCGCCAGGCGGTGACTTGTCCGTCGACCATCGCGGTCGCTGCCGTCGCGTCGGGCCCTGCACCGGCCTTGCTCGGAGCTGCCTTGATGACGAACAGCCTTCGCAAGTTCAGCCCTGACAACGCCACTTGCACGAGCAACCGGGACACTTCTTTCAGCCAATGCCAGGTACAAACCAGGAAGGCTTGACAGCCATCAGCGGCGGGCGTGGGCGTCAGGGTTCGCGAACAGCGTGGCTGGGTGTCCCGGCTCGCAGACGCACTGGTTTTCTCTTGCAGCGGCAGCCCGGCACGCACGTTCCGAAAACAGCCAATGCATCAGCGCAAGTCTGATGCCAACGCCGTGTCAGCGCACTATTTCAAGGCGCAGAAGCGTGGCGCCGTACTCGTCATCACAACTGCTTGTACCAGCGCCAGCCACGGCCCCGGCCCCGGCGCAGATGACCTTGCCCGCCAAGGCCGGCACTTTGCGCGCAGGCAGGCTGCCCAGGATTCGCTGCGCATCGGCACCGGTGGGCAGCATGCGGAAGTGGCCTGCCTTGCGAGGCTGCAGTTCCGACAAGTCGCGCTCGCGCGCAGACACCATCAAAAGCAGCAGGTTCGGCCCTGCGGGCTCAGCAGCCGTGAAGACGATGGGCAGTTGTGGCAGCTTAAGAGTCTGTCCTTTGCGCACCCGTTGCGCACCTGCGACGGCGTTGGGGTAAAGCAGCATCAGCGACCCGTCCGCCGCATAGGCCTGCACGTACAGAAAGCCGTCGCGTTCAGCCTGTACGCTGAAGCGCAGCTCGTCCTGGTCGATGCGCAGTGTGGACTGGGCTGCCTGGGCCTGCACGCCGAAGCCTGGCGTTTGCGCCTGCACGACACGCTCGAATTCGGCGCTGACGTCGAAAGTGCTGATGGCTGCGATGGCGGCCGTTTGCGCCTGAGCCGGTGCCGCAAAGACCGGTCCGGGTGCGCCATCGGTCGCAGGCGTTGCGGCTGGCGTGATCGCTGCGGGCGGTGCGGCGGCGGCCGGGTCGCTGCCCGCAACGGCACGGGGCGCCGGGCTGAGCCAGCTGTAGGCGCCCCAGGCCAGCGCTGCCACCGCCACGGCCGCGGCACCACTGGCAAGCAGTGCGGTCTTTCTTGGCAGCGGCGCTGCGCCCGAATTGGCGGTCAGCGGAGACGCTGGCGACAAGCCAGCGACCGCACGCGGGGCTGCCGCCAAGGAAAACGATGACGGCAAGGCTGCGGCCGGGGTATCGCGGTCCAGCCCCATTTCCTGACGGAACTGCGCGATGCTTTGCGTGCGTTCTTCGGGCCTGACCGTCAAGGCACGGTCGATGGCGCGCAGAAACGTGTCGCTGTAGCGGCCGGCCATGGCCTGCACCAGGGGTACATAGGTGTCGTTGAGCAACCGCCCCACCGAAGGCGGCGGCGTCTTGCCGACGATGGCAAAGTGCACTACGGCCGCCAGCGCGTACACGTCGGTCCATGGCCCCTGCTTCATGCCAGGTATCTCAGCGTACTGCTCCACCGGTGCATAGCCCGGCTTTAGGATGACCGTCAATGCCTGGGTCATGTCGCCGATCACCCGGCGTGCGGCACCGAAGTCCAGCAACAGTGGGCGGTTGCTGCCGGCCAGCATCATGACGTTGTCCGGTGCGATGTCGCGGTGGTAGCACTGTTCGCGGTGGATGACCGCCAGGGCCTCGGTCAGCGGGTTCAGCAAAGTGTTGCGCAACCAGGCTTCGTCGGGCGGTCCGCCCATCTGCTTGAGCTGGTCCTTGAGCGTCCTGCCCTCGTAGAAGGGCATCACCATGTAGGCGGTGCCGTTGGCTTCCCAGAAGCGGTAAACCTTCACCAATGACGGGTGGTCGAATTGCGCCAGCAGCTTGGCCTCGTTGATGAAGCTCTTGCGACCCGCCTCAAAGGTCTCGCGATGGCGTTCGGACTTGACCTGCACCTGGCTACTGCCAGCTCGCGCCGCCAGCACCGAAGGCATGTACTCCTTCAATGCCACGCGCCGCTCCAGCGACCGGTCGTAGGCCAGGTAGACGATGCCGAATCCGCCCTCGCCGACAACCGAGGTCAGTTCGAATTCGCCCAGCATCGTGCCCACCGGCAAGCCGTTGCCCATATCGGCCGTAACTGGGAAGACCTGCTTCTGGCCGCCTATCAAGGTGCGGTCGTTGTCGGCTGGTGCCATGGCGTCTCCGCCCGGCAGGGCCCCGCCGGGTGGGCGTATCACGGTGCGGTCGTCGTCTTCGGCTGTCATGGTGTGGGCTGGCTATGCCGGTTCGATTGTGCCGCCGAGCAAAGCAGCCGAATTGGCCGGCAGGCCCCTCGACACCCACAGGCTGGGGGCCTTGAGCTCGGCGCTGGCGTACCAGTAGCCCAGCCCCTGCACGCGCTGTTGCCATAGCGCCTGGGCTGCAGTGGCCAGGTATTGGGCGATGTCTTGCCCTGCCGGCAGGTCCAGCTTAGCCAGCCCGCCAAGCGCCATGGGTGGGCCGCCATTTGTCGTGGCCGTTACTTGCAGGCCAGTGCCGGCCAGGCCGGCCAGTTCGGCCTCCAGACGGTCGACGGTCCAATCGTCATGCAGCGCGTCGGCGGCCAGTTCGTCCAGCCGACCCAGCCACGACCACAGCGATTGCATCTGTTCGGACGACGCAGGCACTGCCGCCAGCGGCAGCACGATGGTGAACGGGAAATAGCGCCCCACCCGGTCGACAGACGGCATCAGCACGCCGGCCCAGGCCTGCTGTCCAAACTCGCCGGGCAGTACGCCAGGCATCAACAGGAAGCGCCGGGTCGGGCTGGCCAGGTAGGCATCCAGCCAAGTGTCGGGTTGATACTGGCGCAACTGGTGCAGGCCGCTGGCCAGCCAGGTGTCCCAGATCGCCAGGAAGCCCGGGGACAGGCGACGCGAGGCGAAGTCACCCAACGAAGGCAGCTTGCCGTGCCACCCAGGAAGCTCACGACCCGCCATCAGCGCCAGAGCCTCGCAGGCTCACAGCGCCGACGGGCAGCGGAACTGCTTGATCTCACGCATCTGGAAGGGGTTGAAAACGCTGGCGGCTATCACGTCCACCCTGGCGCGCTTGCCGTCCAGGTTGATGGCCAGGCTGAACTTTTCTGGCGCCGACGAGGGCTGCATCTGGTAGCTGTCGAACATCCGGAAGAGTGCCCAGGGCCCATCGAAGGCAGCCCTGGGTCCGGCATCGCCCAGGCCAGTGGACAGCTTGATCTGCACCGCCACCCGCTGGCTGGGCCAGGCCAGCGACACCGAGGGCCCGCCAGGCGCCAGCTTGCTGACTTGCCCGTCCACGTCCAGCACCAGCTCCTTCAGCGCCGGGTCGATCTCGGCCAGGCGCATTTCGATCTTGATCGCCGGCGTCTTGCCGCCGCTGCGGAAGAACACATCCTTGATGCGTGCAGCCTTCTGGAATTCGGCCAGCGCTGCGGCTTGCACTGGCTTGCTGCCGTCGCCCAGGGGCTTGTAGCTCCAGGTGGGGGTACCTGTATCGACCAGATTGGCCAGGCGTCTCTGGAAAAATTCGTCCATCAGACCGCCACTGCCGAAGAGTTGCCCCAGGTCTTCGGGCAAGACGTCGGACTTGGACCCGCTGGCAAAGGGGTAGCGGCCAGTGATCGCCCGGTTGCAGAACTCGGCAATCGGCTTGAGCTCGGTCGCCAGGCTGGCGATTTCGGCACTGCGGCCCTGGCTGGCGCCAGCGTCGGCCAGCTGCTCCAGCATCGCCCGCACCGGGCCGGGTTGCTGGCCGGCAGCGGCCTTGATTCTTTCCCCACCACCGCCAGGGGGCGGGGGCGACTTGCTCTTCTGCGCGGCATCCACCGCACTGAGCTGGGCATAAAGTTCGCCGAACAGCTTGAGCGTCTCGTCGATGGGCGCAGGGGTGCCAGCGACCTGGCGGTGGATGTCCTTGAAATGGTCATCGACCATGCGTTCCAGCGGGCCGCTTCGGCTGGTGGCTTCGGGTGCGGCGCCGGCCAGTTTGGCCGCTTCGGCCTTGGCCTTGGCGGCGGCTTCGCTCAGCGCATTGGCCGAAGCTGGGGCGGGCACCAGCTGCGTCTCGGCGGTGACGCCGCGCAAGAAGCCGGCCAGCGGCGAATCGACTGCCGACAGCGTGCGCGCCACCGAAATGCTGCGCTCCAGGCCAGCCAACTTGACCAGCTTGACATCGGCCAGCAGGGTGTCCCAGGTCTTGATGTAATCCTCGTAGTACAGGCGCCGCACCTTGTCGATGACGCCGCCGCCCAGAGCCACGTCCTTGAGGCGGGCCGGGTCGGCCTTGATGCCCAGCACCCAGGATTCCTCGCGCGCCAGCTGAGCCGTGAGCTTCTGCACCGCAGGCTTGATGAGACGTTCATGACCCGCCTTCGTGTACAGGCCGGAAACGCCCTTGCTCAGCGGCTCTTTGCTGGCGCGCTCGAACACCTGCGCGGTGTTCGGCCCGGCCGCCCCTGCCACGCTGAAGTCGGGCACGTCGCCCGGTCGGAACTGGCGTTTGATGCGGCTGTAGACGCGGTACTCCAGCGGGTAGGCCGCCAGCATTTCGCGCACGCTGGCAACCAGGGCGTCGTCTTTGGCCAGTGCGGCACGCGGCGGGCCCAGCGCCAGCAGCGCGTCGAGGTGGGCATCGAGGGCCGCACGTTGTTCAGCCGCCATTGCGCCGTACTGCTTGTCCCAGTCGAGCGAGATCCAGGCGCGCAGCGCGGGCGCGTCGAACTGATCGGGCGTGTGCAGCATCAGGTAGGTCTTGAGCGCCTCGTACGCGTTCTCCAGGTTGTCCTTATTGACGGCGCGCAGACGTTCTTCCAGCCTCCGCGACACGCGCGGCATCAGT
This sequence comes from Burkholderiales bacterium, assembly GCA_038316815.1. GTDB lineage: Bacteria > Pseudomonadota > Gammaproteobacteria > Burkholderiales > Burkholderiaceae_C > Rubrivivax. The sequence continues at coordinate 20,608 of JBBQAW010000020.1, read as the reverse complement.
GATTTCTCGAGCAGTCGGGTGTAGGCCAGTTGGGCCGCGGCATCGAGCTTGTCGCCCTGGTACAGGCCCAGACCGTTGAGCAGCGGCGGGGCGTCCAGCGCGAAAGCATCGATGCGCGCGGCGTCCTGGACCTGGCTTAGCACCGCGGGCAGCGGAGACACATCGGCGCTGGTGGGCGGGGGCAGCGCCTCGACCGCGGCCTTCAGCGCCGGCAGGCGTTCGGCCACCAGCGCGGCATGGTCGATGTTGCGCGCGCGGCTGACGGCCAGGCCCACCAACACTGCGACGCTGGCCAGGCCAACGGTGGTCATGGCGCCAGCTCGCAGAAAGCGACGGCGGCGTTCTGCGGCCAAGTCGGTGTTGCCCAGGCCTCGTTCTGCGAACACCACTTCGCGCAGCAGCTTGTGCAGGAAGAAACTCTTGCCCTTGCCCTTGCCGGCTGGCACCGCGGCCTTGCGCGCATCCAGACCGAACGACCGACCCAGCGCACCCATCACGCGGTCGATGGGCGAACCCTCCTGGGTGCCGCTGGTGAAGTACACGCCGCGCACCAGGGGTTGGGCTTCCAATGCCCCACCGCCAGCAAATACCTGGCGCAGGAAGTCGGCCAGCACCGGCTGCAGCGCCGCAAACTCCTGCGGGAAGGCAAACATCGCGCTGCGCTTTTGCAAGTCGCGCTCGCCCTCCATCCTGTCGACCAGCTGTTCGACCAGCCGCTTCTGCAGCTGCTGGTAAAGGCCGGCGAAGTCGGGCAGTGGGTCGGCTTCGGTGGCGGCAGCGACCGGGAAGGTGAAGCCCCAGACCTGGTCGCGACCGTCCTTGGCCAGCGCTTCGAAGCTTTCGTTGAAGCCGCCGATCAGGTCGGCCTTGGTCACCATCACGTAAACCGGCGCGCGCACGCCCAGCTTGGTGTGCAGTTCCTGCAAGCGGGCGCGCAGCTTGGCGGCGTGGTCGGCGCGCTCGGTGGCGCCTTGTTGCAACAGGTCCTGGATGTTGACTGTGAGCAGCACGCCGTTGATGGGCTGGCGCGGCCGGGTCTTCTTCAACAGCGCCAAGAAGTTGTCCCAGGCGCTGGCGTCCACCGCCCGGTCGCTTTCCTGCGTGGCGTAACGCCCGGCGGTGTCTACCAGTACCGCGTCCTGCGTGAACCACCATTCACAGTTGCGGGTTCCGCCCACGCCCTGGACGGACCCCTTGGCGGCGTCGCCCAGCAGAAACTGCAGACCTGCGTTCATCAGCGCAGTCGTCTTGCCCGAACCCGGCGCACCGATGAAGATGTACCAAGGCAGCTCATACAGATACTGGCCGCCGCCTGCCATCGAGCCCAGCCACGACCGTCGGCCGCCGCTGGCCTTGAGCCGCTGCACCGCATCGTTGAAGCGCTGGGCCAGCAGCTGCGTTTCTTTGTCGCTGGCCGACGGGCCGCTGCTCATGCCGGCCAGCAGCACCGCGTTGGTCTTGCGGCGCTGCCAGGCGGCCCAGCCCAGACGGCCGATCCACAGCGCCCAGATCAGCACCAGCAGCGCCACCCGCGCCGCGACGGCGTCGAGCGGTCGGACCGCGCCGATGGCCACCAACGGGCCGATCCACCACACCAGGGCTGACAGCACCAACAGGCTCAATGAGCCGATCACCAGCGGGTTCAAGACGGCTTGCAGGAGACGTTTCACAAGGCCCGTCCTCAGTTCTGGGCCGCAGCCGTCAGCAGGATCTCGACGCGCCGGTTGCGGGCGCGCCCCTGCGGACTGCCGTTGTCGGCTACCGGCTCTGTCTCGGCCCGTCCTTCAGCCGTCAAGCGATCGGTCTGGACGGTGCTGGAAAGAAGCTTGAGCACGCTGTTGGCGCGATCCTTCGACAAGTGCCAGTTGGAAGGAAATCGCAGCGACCGGATCGGCTGGTTGTCGGTGTGCCCGCTGATCAATACATGCCCCGGCACCTGGTTAAGCGCCGTGGCGATGCGGGCGAACAAGGCCGCGGAGCGGCCGGCCACGTCTGCGCTGCCGGGGTCGAACAGAGTGTCGCCCAGCACCGTGATGGTGGAGCGGTCGGCCTGGTCCAGCACCTGCAGCATCCCGGCAGCGATATCGGGCTGCAGCAGCTGCGCCAACCGTGGCGGCGCAGGGGCCGAAATCGCTGGCGGTGGCGCCGGCTTGGCGGCGCTGACATCCAGGCCCTGCAGGCTGCTGAAGGTGGCATCGGTCTGTACGTTCAGCGATAGCCTGAGCACGACGAAAACCATCGCTAGCATCAGCGCGCAAGCGGTGGCCAACGCCCATGCCGGGATGCCGTCGCGCAGGCGCCGGGGTGGTGTGCGAACACCTTCCCACTGGGTGGACAGGGACCGGTCCACCGGACCCGCCAGGCCGCGCAACATCTGCGCCAGGCGGCCGCGCAGGTCGTCGAGCTGGGCGCGGCCGTTGTCCATCACGCGGTATCTGCCCTCGAAGCCCAGCGACAAGGCCGCATACACAAGTTCCAGCAAGTTGCGGTGCTGGCTCGGACTTTCAGCCAGTCGGGTGAGCAATTGAAAGACTTTCTCGCCGCCCCATCCCTCGTTGTGAAACTGTACGAGCAGACTCTGCGCCGACCACGCGCCCGAGCTGCCCCAGGGCGTGTTGGCGGCGGCCTCGTCCAACAGGGTGCACAGCACGTACCGCGCTGCCACCACCTGATCGTTGGGCAAGCCCTGGGCGCGGGCTCCGGCCTCGAATCGGCGCACAGATTCGGCCAGCGCGTCGCGCAGGGCCGCAGGATTAGGGTGACGCATCAGAGCGCGCAGGCGCGGCGCCGCAGCCAGCAAGGGCGCTGCAGCCTGCACCAGTGGATTCAGGCTGGCGTAGGGCGGCAGATCACTGCCGTCGGGCGCGGCGGCAGCAGCGGGAGCGGCCGAAGTAATCCAGTCAGGGGCGGTAGGCGCGGCGGGTGCGCCGGGCTCACTTGCGCCGGCGGCTTCACCCGCGCGCGGGTTGCGCCCGGCACTCGGTTTGATGATCGTGCGGTCGGATTCGAAGGCTGCGAAAGGATTGGCTGGCGGATCTTTGTCGCTCATCTTCTGCTTTCAAGCACGCCCGTCCACCATGGCATTCACCGTCAAGAGGATCAAGACCGGATTGCCCAGAACTCGAGCGCCAGTCCCGGGAAGTCCCCTGCAATGTGCATGGCCAGCCCGCCCGAGGTTTCAAGCTGCTTCCACAGGTCGCTGCCACGGGTTTCGAGTTCGAAGTAGGTGAAGCCTGCGTGGTACGGAATCTGACGCGGGGCCACAGGCATCGCACTCAGGCCAATGCCGGGCAGCTGCGATTGCACCAATTCACGCAAGCGCTCGGCGGGGCAAATCTTGACCTGGGTGGGAAAGCGTGCGCGCAGCACTTCGCCCGGCATCTGCGCGTTGACTGCCAACACAAAGGTGGCGCTGCGCTGCAGTTCGATGTCGGCCATGATGGCCACGCGGACGCCATGGGCGCGCAGTTGCAGGTCGATCGGAATGGCAGTTTGCTCCAGCACCAGTGACAGCGACTGCCGCAGGTCGGATAAGACCGCCCGGAAGCAACTGGCCAGGTCGTCATGGCGGTAATCGGGATAGGCCACAGGTCGGCGCAGTTCACGAAAAGTAGACAACTCCCCCGCCAGGCCCAGCAGCAGGTCGTAAAGGCGCTGCGGGTGTAACACCGGCAGGCGCTGCAAATGGGCAAACTGCGGTTGGAAGCGGTTGACAACCTGCAACATCAAGAAGTCGGTGATCTCGCCTACGCCGGCACGCCCTGGCTGCGCCATGCGCAGCGCCAAGGCTTCGCCGCGCTGGTGCAGCATGCCGTGCACCTCGCGCAGGTAGCCGTCAAGAACCGGGTGTGCAGTGGCGTGCATCATTGGTGCGACGTAGCTGCTGTCCAGCGTCACGCGGCCGTCGGCGCGGCGTTCCACGACGCGGGCGACACCCAAGGTCGTGTAGCCCTCGTTGGCGTCGCGCGCCAGCATCAGTCGCAGGTTGAGCCTGCCTATCTGTACCGGTGCCTCGCGCAGACTGGTGGCATGGCTGTCGGCGACTTCGATATTGCTGACGCGGTAGCGCGGCGGCATCGCGGTTTCACTGACCTCGGCGTCGCTTTCGGCCACCCCGGGCCGAACCATGGACACTGCCAGCACGACGACTTGGTCGCGTGCATCGATCGGCACTTCGAAGGCCGGTGGCGCCGGGTCGTCGGCGGGCACAGAGAACACCAGACCGTCGGGCAGCACGCCGCGCGCGTTGTTGACCACGATGCGCCCTTGCAGCAGGGCTGCGTCGTCCACTTGCAGCGTTACCAAGCCCCAGAACCAAGGCTGCGAGGCCGACAGAAGCCCGTCCAGTTGCCTGCCCGTGTGACGATCCTGCTGCTGGAAATGTTGGGGCTGAAGGAACATGCCCTCGGTCCACATCACCTTGTTATGCCAAGTCATCGCGGGCTTTTTTCCTGGGGCTTTCGGGGGTTCGGGCGTTCGGAGCCGCGCGGGCCGTGATGTGCAGGCTGCGAGCGGGACTTCAGAAAGAGGGGTTCGGGTTTCCCGTCAGCCGACTGGCTGCCAGCAGGCTGAACCTTCAAACACCGCCCGTTGAACGAACGATACACGGCTGTACCCAAGAAGTCACCCCAGGAACGTGCCCTGAAAATTCCTTCTTCTGACGGATGCGGTGAAACGTAACTGCGCTAATATTCCGGCTGATCAGCGACAAATTCGACTAAGAGCGATGCATGTTCATACCGACTGCCACTGGATTCTCAGCTCGACAGTGCATGGCATGCAGGCATCAACAGGAACCGGCGTTTGAGTGATAGAGGTGCTTCAATGAAAGATTGGATTCTTTACTCTCGGACCACAGTGCTTGTGACGAGCCTGGCCTTGTTCCAGCTTGGCGTTGGGGCGCAGTCGGCAGGGGTTGTGGATGCAGGGCAGGCGGTACTGGACCCCAAGGCGATTGCCGAAGGCCTGTTCCCCGAAGACGAATGCGAGCAACTCAAGGCGGCAGGTTTCAAGTGCATGGGATTCAAGCCCAGCATGCGTTATTCGCTGCCGGCCACTTCGTTCAAGGTCGGATCTGCCGAGTTGCCTGATTTGCTGAAGAAGCAATTGGAAGTGTTCGCTGACGTGCTCAAAACCCGCCGCGGTTCCGGCAAGGTCGTCCGCATCGTCGGCCATGCAGACGCATCGGGCGCGGCATCGGCCAACCTGGCGCTGTCGCAGAAGCGAGCTGAAGCGGTGCGTGAATTTCTGGTTCAAAACGGAGCTGACCCGGCGATGTTGTTGCCCGTTGGCATGGGCGCAAGCGCTCCCAAAAACGCCAGTGATCCGTTTTCGGCCGAGAACCGCCGGGTGGAGATCGGCCGCGCCGACGCTCCGCGATAGCGCCGCCTGGAATCAGCGCGCGGGCTCGGTTCCGCTACTCAACAAGGCCCGCCCGAAGCGGGCCTTGCGCATTTAGGGAACCAATTCGGTCATCTGCCCAGGCGTGACAAACGTAATTACGCCAGCCCAGGCGCAGTTCAGTGTCGAACTGTTGTTCAGCGCTGGCGCACCGGCCACCAGCACCGTGGGTGCGCCCGGCTTCCAGGGGGCAACCGTTACCGGGATGCATGGCTGGGGTGTCAGCACACCCAACGCAGCCGCCGTCGCCGCCGCCACCATCGGGTTGCTCATGCTCATGCAGGCGCCGAAGGGCGGAATGTTGAGCATCGGCACAAAGTCCATGATGTTGCCGGCGGGCATATTGCCCGTCATCACCATCTTGGGCGTTGCGCTGAACGTGGAAGGTGCCATGCCCATGGCGCATTTCATCATTGCGCCGGTGCAGGTGTGGATGGCCATAGAGGGTTCCTCTTGAGTCAGGCCGATCGGGTCCAGACCACCAGGGCGGTGTAGTTGTCGTGCCCGGACTTGCGGCTCGCGGCGGCCACCACCTCGGCCGACAGGGCGTCGAGCCAAGCGCGCGGAGTGGCCGAAGCAGCCAGCGTGCGCTCGAGCACGTCGTCGGCGATGTACTCCCACAAGCCGTCAGTGCACAGCATGAACACGTCGCCCGGTTGAACCGTGTCGCTGCCGTCGACGCCGGTCACTTCCAGTTGCTCGGGCGGGATGCCCAAGGCCGATCGCAATTCGCTTCGTTTGGGATGGTTTTGCATCTGTTGTTCAGTCAGCAGGCCGGCATCCACCAGCGCCTGCACCGCGCTGTGGTCGCGCGTGCGGGCATGCACGCGGCCGCCGCGCAACCAGTACATGCGCGAGTCGCCGGCATGGGCCCAATGGGCGTGATGGTCGACAAAATCGATCACCAGGCAGACCGCGGTGCTGTGCATGTCCTGCGTGGGCGTGCCAAGTACGCGCTGGCCGATCAGCGCCTGGTTGGCATGGCGCACCCTGCTCGCTAGACCCTGGCTGTCCTGCGTGGGCTCGCGCGCGAAGCTGCCGATCAGTTCTTGCACCGCAATCTTGGACGCGATGTCGCCGCCGCCATGGCCACCTGCGCCGTCGGCCAGCACGCAGCACAGCTGTCGGTCGGAATGCCAATGCCCGCAGGCGTCTTCGTTGTAGCCACGGCCGCCGCGGTCGGAGAGTAGGGCCACTTCGAGTGCCAGCATATCCATCACCTGGGTCCAGGTTCTGCTTGCAGGCGGTCGAGCTGCGCCTCGTAGGCGCGCAAGAAGGCCTTGCCAAAAAGTTCGTCGAAGTCGTCCTGCGCCTCGTCAGACAACTGGCTGAAGAGCTGATTAAACGATTCCCACAGCCGCGCCTTGCGCGTGGCCGGGATCAGGCTATCGATGGCCGACCGCTTGCTGAGCTTGCCTTCGAGCTGCTGGGGGTCGAATCGCTGCAGCACGCCTTCCAGCGCGGCCCTCATGCCGGCCATCACACCCAGTTGGTGGGCGCGCAAGTCGTCGAAGGCGTCGCGCATGGCCGGCGCAGCTGGCATGAAGCCTTGGGCCGGCGGCGAAAGCAAGTGCTGCAAAGCCACCTCGACCGAAGGCGAAAACTTCAACGGGTTGTTCTCGCGCGCCACGATCATCGTTAACGCGGCCCGCATCTCGCGCTTGAGCGCAGCGCGTGCCATCAACAGTTCAACCGCGCCGCGAGTGGATTCGCGAAGCAGCTGGCCGATGAGCAGCATCAGTTCGGGCGTCAGCGCTTCGAGTTGCAGACCGGGAACGTCCAGCCCCTGGCGCAGGGCCTGAAGCAGCGCGTGCTGGCTCGCAAAAGAAGATACCGGCGCCGTGGTCTCTGCGCCGGCAGCTGGCGCTCCGACGGCTGCCCCAGCCGGCGCCGTCACCGCGCTCGGCGCAGTCGCCAGCAGCACAGTCGCCAGCAAAGCCTGCTGCCCGACTGGTGCCTGCGTCGGGAGGTCGGCCAGCGGATCGACCAGTGGACCAGGGCGGGCGCCGGAAACTGGCTTGACTGGCGGATCGAACAGCTCGCCAAACGGCGGTGCATCGAGCGGCAAACTTCTTGAGACTGGCCGTGGCGCGGAAGGGGTGCCAGGCGAGGGCAGGGACTTTGTTCGGTCCACGGCGCCCGGGGCATTGGGGCTGGGCCGACCGGGCAGCGTGACATGGCGGCCGTCGCGCGGCGGGCCGTCCCAGCTGAATACGGCGCCGCTGGGCGCGCCGGACGGCGCGGGTACCGCCCGCAGCGCGCCATCCGCAGCGGGCGGTGGAGCGACTGTCCTTGGCAGTGGCATGGGCGCGTTCAGTTCAGACCCGTGATCGGAAACGCTGGCGGCAATGTCTGCACGGGGCCGCAGCAGCGATTGCAGCGGGTCGCCGCGTGTGCCGGTATTCGGTTGCAGCAGCAGGGCTTGGGATGGCGCCGCACCCAGGGGGTCACCCCCGAGCGTGGCCTTGCTGAGGCCGAACAGAACGTCCAGTGAATCTGTGGCACTGGGCCCCATGGACAAACCCAGCGGCGAACCAGGCGACGGCGCAGGTACCAGCGAGCCGCGGTCGCCCAGGTCGCCAAAGCCTCCGGTATTGCCGCCGCGCGAGGCGGACTCGGTTCTGTCTGCCAAAAAATCCCAGTCCTCTGCCAGCAGTGATGCTGGGGGAGCGGCGGGCGCAGCGCTGGCGCGTGTCGCAGCGCCGGCCGCCGGGGTGGCTGCCGGCCATGGCGCTGCGGGTGCGGCGCCCCAGCCCGGCGTCGCAGGGGCCACCGGGCCGGCCAGCCCCTGGGCGCCATCACCAAACAGGGCGGCGAATGGATCGGACGGTTTGGCGATTTCGGCCTGTGATACCGCCAGAAGATAACTGCCGATCTGCACCTGATCGCCGGGCTGGATGACTTGCTCGCGCCCGGACGGCAACGCAGTGCCGTTGATGCCGATCGGGTTGTTGCCGTTGTCGACGATTGCGTATCTGCCACCGCGGAACACGACCCTGGCGTGTAGGCGCGAGATGCTGCGTTCCGGGTCGGGCAAAACCAATTGATTGTTGTCGGCGCGGCCGATGCTGCCGCCCAATTCATCGAACCGGGCCGACAGGCCTTCGGCCGGCAAGCCGCTGTAGCTGAGCACGGTCAGCACGATCATGCAGTGACTCCTGACTTCACGAATGCGTCAGCATACGCGGACAAGTCCGCAGCCGGGCGGGCCGGCGCTGCCGGCGCTCCTGGCGCTGTCAGCGCGGGCTCAGCGCAGAACATAGAAACGCCCTTCCACCGCGGCCACCCGCAGCGGCCAGCTGAGCCGACCGCCCCCTGCCACCGGGCTTTGCAGCGCCGGCTGGCCATCGACAGTCAGGCAGTCAAGCAGCCGACCACCGGCCACCGGGCGCAGCAGCAAGGCGCTGACAACCGGGAATGCGGGTTTGAGCGGCTGCAACGCGTGCAGAGTCTGCAGCTGTTGGCGCAGCCGATCCACATCGTCGGTCATAGGTCTCTGGTAAGCCGCCGCCAGTTCCTCGAGCCGCAGGCGTGAAGCCAGGATCAGCGGCTCGGGGTTGCCACGGGCCAGACCGAGTGCGATCTCCAGCAAGTAGGCAGCTACCTCGTTCTTCAGCGTAGGCGTTTCGGTGATGAGCGGTGCGTCAAGCCAGCGCCAGCGCGGGAATGCGATCGGCAGCGCCACAGACTGGCGCAACTGGGCGGGAGCGAAATAGACCTCGTCGGGAGTCGGGGCCCAGTCAAGCTGCGCCACGGTGCGCGCGCTGGCAGGGTGGGCGACGCTGCCCATGCGCGGCAGCAGCAAGCGCAGACTGGCCCAGGCCTGACCGTCGGACAGTCGGGGCTCGGGCGGAGGGGTGGACAAGCCAAGTGCTGCGGGGTTGACGACCAGCGTCAGCTCGTTCTGGCCGGCAATTGCGTACTCATGTACCGGCAGTGTGGCCACGGTTCGTGGCCCACCCACCCAGGCCAGCGGCACACCGTTAAGAAGTGCTTCTGCGCTGCACCCCAGGCACTCGAGTCGCAGCACCAGCAAACGCTCCATCAGCCCAGGCTCCATTGAATCAAGGTCAGCGCCGGCAGCAGGGCCAGCGTCTGGTGTAGGCGGCCCAGCAGCGGGTCTTCCAGTACCAGTGGCACGGCAACTGGCTCGATGCGCAGACCGGCAAACCATTCCCAACCACTGCCGCCGGTGGTGCGCGGCCGCAGGCCGGCCTCGCCCACCAGCGCCCCCGTCACCGGCCCGGCCGGCTGCACGATGCGGCCAACCTCGGTAGCCAGCGGCTCGAGCAGCAGTTCAGCCGGGAAACGCCAGCGCGCCAGCGCCGTACCCATGACTTCGGTCAGCGCTGGCTTGGGCTGCTCGCGCCGCAGCGTTTGGCGCAACTCGGCCTGGCCGGTGAAGCGCAGTGTCAGCCGGGTCCGGGTGTCGGCCAGCCAGGCCGGGGCCGCTGCGCCGCCTGCCAGTTCGCCGCCCAGTTCGACATCGGCCAAGCAGGCCTGCAGTGCCAATGGGCCCACTACACGCATCCATGCCGTACCGGCCAGACCCCCGGGGCCGAAGTGCCAGCCCCAGCTCAGGCTGGCCTGGCCCAGCAGCAAGCCCATTCGGGCCTCGAGCCGGGGTGCCAACAGCCCCGGCAGCGGCTGCCAGGCGTTGGCCAGGGCTTGCAGGCCGGCGGCGGTGGCACCGTCCAGGCCGTCTTCGAACTGGCGGCGCAAAGGGGTGGCGTCCAGCGCGTGGCCGTCGCGTTCGACCCGGCAGCGGGTGGCGGCTCGCGGCCGTGGAAGCGCTGGCGCCGAAAAGGCTGGCGGTAAAAGGGCTTGCGATTCGGGCTGGGCACGCTGTATGTCAATCCACCATTGGGTGGCGGGCCAGACTGACACAATCGCCTGTTGGGGCCCCAGTGCGTCGCCCTCATCGCGCAGGCCGCATGTCTCGATCAGCAGCCGATGCCACTCGGGCGACGTCTCCTCGGCGATGGCGGTGCCTGGGCCCAGCACCAGCGGCGCTGGTTCGCGCGGCAACAAAGGCCAGCTGGCGGCACGGGTCTCGTGGCCGCGCCATTCCCAGCGCCCATGCGGGCCGCAAAAAACCAGGCCCGGGTGCAAATCTCCTTCACAGACTGAATGGGGTTGCACGCCTACCTGCAAGTCTGCGGCTGCGCTTTGGCCGGCCAGCGGCGACAACGCAGCGAGCAGCGGCGGCATCGGCTGACTGACATCGACCCGAAGCGGGCCGGGCAGCGGCAGAGGCTGGCGCTGCCAGTCGGATTCAGCCATCAGTTCGTAGCGCAGTGGGCGATAGTCGTCGCGCAGGCGGATGTCGATGGTCGCCAGATCACAAGCGGCCCTGGGTACAGGCAGCGGGTCGATCGGGTGCAGGTGGCCGTGCTGACCCAACAGACCGAAGACTTCGAGCACCGACGCATCGGCAGCCACCAGTGCGGCAGGGTCGATGCGCGCGCCGGGCAAGCGCTGCAGTTCTGCCAGCGAGCGCTGCAAAAGCTGGTGCAGCGCCAGCCATTCCTGACGGCGCGCCTGTGCCAGAAGCTGTGCAGCCCATTCGAAGCCCGGCTTGTCTTGAAACGACGGGCCCCAGACAAAGCACAGATTGACATAGCGGGCCACGCTGGCCGCCCGGGCGAGACCGGTGTCGAGCGCCTGCTGCACGGCCAGGTCGACAAAGGCTGGGTAGCGCGCGGCCAGGCGCTCGGGCATGGCTGGCCAGCGGCCGGCCAGGTGGTCAGCCAGGCGGGTGACGAATTGGCGCCAGGCATCGGCCTCGCGGGCAGCGTTGTCTTCCGGGCGCATGGGCTCAGCGGTGAGTCAGCGGGTCTTGGGGCAACTCGGGCTTTTCGGCTGCCTCGGGGGCGGTGGGTGCCACCGGGTTGGCCCCGGCGCCGGCACCAGGCCCACCGCCGGAGTTGATCTTGACCATCGGCCCGGTAATCGACACGCCGTCCGGCCCCAGCACCACCGATGACGGCCCGGCTTTGATCGTGACCTGCATGCCCGCCTCGATGACGACGTTCATGCCGCCCTTGATGTGCACGTTCATGCCGGCGTCGGCGCCGAGGTTCTGGCTCACTTTCAGCTGCATGTCGGTGCCGGCCTTGAGCGAGATCGTGGTGCCGGATTCCCCTGCGATGTCCTTGCCCGTCTGCAGGCTGTAGCCGGAGCCCGCCTTGAGCAAGATGTCTTCTTTCGTGTCGACGCTGTACTTGGCCTCGAACTTGTGTTTCACGCCCTTGGTCACGGTGAGGTGGAACTCGCCCTCGACCAGTTCCTTGCGGTTTTGCTTGACGGTGCGGTGCTCATCCTTGCGGATCTCGCTCTTGAGCGTGTCTTCCACCAGCTCGAAACGGTCCTTCTGGGCCTGGATCCAGACGTACTCGCTGCCCTTCTTGTCCTCGAAGCGCAATTCGTTGAAGGCATCCGCAGGCCCGAACTTGCTGCGGCTCTTGAGGGTGCTGACGGTGGCGTTGGCCGGCAGTTCGTAGGGCGGCAGCTGCTCGGCGTTGTGGACCCGGCCGGTGATCAGGGGCTGGTCGGGGTCGCCCTCGAGGAAGTCGACCACAACTTCCTGGCCCAGCCGGGGCAGGGCGATCATGCCGAAGCCATTGCCGGCAAAAGGCGAGGCCACGCGCACCCAGCAAGAGCTGTTGGCGTCTTTCTTGCCCAGGCGGTCCCAATGGAACTGCAGCTTTACTCGCCCGTATTTGTCGGGAACGATATCGCCTGGGTCGCCTTTGCCCACGACCACGGCGGTTTGGGGGCCGGCCACCAGCGGCTTGGGCGTGACGCGGGCTGGTCTGAACGGTTCGTCGAAGCGCTGCATCGTGAAGCGGCACTGGAAGCTGCCGCCACCGCCACCGCTGCTGTAGTCAGCCTGGCGCATGTCGATCTGGGTGGCCAACACCATGTAAGCGGCGTTCTGGTCACTGCGGGGGTGCTCCACCAGCGACACCTTGGCGCCGGCTGTCAGCCCCGGGGTACTGCCGTGGCCGGTGTAGCGCCCGAACTGTGATGCGGCCTCTTCGATGCGCAGCTTCGCAATGTCGGTACCGGCGGCCTTGTCCTGGTAAAGACCAGGGTAGTCGTAAACCTCCAGTTCGGACGCGTCGTGCTGGCGTTTCTGGCTCGCAGGGTCGGTCTTCAAGTCGGTGGCGGGCTTCTCGAAGTTGTAATCGCGCAGCACCACCTTGCCGGTTTGTATCTCTTGGCGTACCTGCCACTGGTGGATGGCCGGCAGGACGGCCTGCGCCTGCTGGTTCACCTTGAATGGCACCTCGTCGAAGCCCGGTGTGGGCAGCAGTACCCCCGGGTCGTTGGCCAGCACCAGGTCATGCTTGCTCTCGCTGTGCTGGAACCAGAAAAAGATGCCCTCTTCTTCCATCAGTCTGCAGACGAAGTTGAAGTCGGTTTCGCGGTATTGCACGCAATAGCTGCGCGGCTTCTGGCTGCCCTTCAGCTTGAGCACCACACTGCCTTGGTACTCCGCAAAAACTTCCCTGATGATGTCGGGCACCGACTTGTCCTGAAAGATGCGGACATCGGCCGACCGGGTCAACAGCCACATCCATGGCCGGGCGGTGATGCGGTAGCTGAAGTTCCGGCCTTCGCCGCCGTCGATGCCGAAGGACGCCACGATGCCGTGAAACCAGCGTGTCTTGCCGCCGCCCAGGTCAAGCGAAATCGCCACGGGTTTGCCCAGCAGGTCATCGGCCTTGATCGTGCCGTCTTCTGATACGGCGCTGATCTGGTACTCGAATAGGCGCGAGACTTCTTCGTACCCAGACATGGCCGCGAACCGCAGCGCAGGTCCGGCAGGGCTGGTCATTACCATCTGCAGCGGTTTGGATTCCAATGGGACCTCGTTCAGCTTGGGCGCAACCTGTTCACACGGGCTGAAACCAGCCAGCCATCGACCGGTTTGCCGCCTTCGTTGCGCAGGACCACGGGCTGGCTGTCGACAGCCGACAGCCCGACGGTTTGCAGCGCCGACTCGACGTATTGCCGAGAATGACTATAGCGGCCGTGCCCCATCAGGCGATAACCCGATTCAGGGGCGTCGCCAAGCAGCGCTTCGACGGTAAAGACCAGCGTCCCGCCCGGCCGTAAAGCCTTGACAACTGCTTCGGCAAAGCCGTCGATCACGCCGAAATAGCACAGGGTGTCGGCCGAGACGATGAGGTCAAAGGTCTGGCCCGAGTTCGACAGAAAGTTGACCAACTCGGCCTGGTACAGGCCTTCGTACAAATCGCGATCAGCCGCACGGCGAAGCATGCCCTCGGACAGATCCACACCCGCCAGCGTGCGCGCATGGGGCGCCAGCAGCGGGCCGCACAGGCCGGTGCCACAGCCCGCGTCCAGCACGTCCAGCTGTCGGCCGGGGACGCCGCACAGTCGGTCCACTTCGGCGGCAACCAGCTCGGGGGCCTTGTAGGACAGGTCGGCCAGTTTGGCGTCGAAGCTCTTGGCGAAGCCGTCGAAGACGCTAGCCACGTATTGGTCGGAAGCGCGTTCGGGAACCTGGTCACCGGTACAAGCCGCCAGGTGGTGACGCGGGTAAGGGTCGTCAGGGTCTGACCGGATCCAGGCCTGCAACACATCGACGGCGCGCAGGGTATGGCCAAAGGTGAGATAGGCCAGCACCAGCAGGCCGCGCAGCACCCGGCTGCGGGGCGCGATGACGAGGCCGTCATGGCACTGTTGCAGCGCGTCGGATTCGCGGCCGAGCTTGAGGTAAAGGTTGGCCAGGTTCTGGCGCCAGTCCGCGTTGTCGGGTGCCAATTCCACGGCACGCAACATCAGGCGCTCGGCATCGTCGGCGCGGCCGGTGCGCGACAACAACAGACCCAGGTTGCTCAGCGCATCGATACGCCCGCCGTCGAGCTCGATCGCCCGCACATACAGAGGTTCGGCCTGCGCCATTTGCCCACGCTCGACCAGTACGTTGGCCAGATTATTGTGGAACATGGCTTCTTCTGGATTGACCGTGATGGCCTGCCAGATCAGTTCCTGTGCCTGGGTGTAGTCGCGGCGCTGCGCGTACAGCACGCCCAGCAGGTGCAGCGCATCGGCATGGCGCGGTTGCGTGTTCAGCAACTGGCGATATCGCATTTCAGCCTCATTCAAACGGCCTTGCTGCTGGTGCTGCATGGCTTGTTGAAGCAGAGTCGTATGCGGATCGTTGGTGACGAGGGATGGCGTGGACATGAAGGTTCCTGTTGCTCCGGACGGTGCAGGCAGTGCAAACTGGCTGGCACCCCCAACCCACCACAACCCCCAGGGCAGATGGCCGCCAGGGGTCTGCCTACTGGAGCCTGACGATGCCCGGACGCCTGGAGTTCAATCTCAGTTTAAGCCGGCAAGATGGGCCGCGCATCAGCAGCATCACCGAACAAAGCCCGATGCGCTTGTTGGTGATGGGTGATTTCAGCGGGCAGCCGGCCGCCGTGCGCAAGCCGCTGGCCGAGCGCCCCACTTGGCGCGTCGAGGTCGACAACCTCGACACGGTGATGCGTCGCATGCTGCCGCAACTGAAGCTGCCGGCGGGCGAGGTGGAATTCGCTGGGCTGGACGATTTTCACCCAGACAGTTTGTATGCCCGGCTGGACGTCTTCCGCGCGCTGCGCGAAATGCGCCAGCGCCTGTCGGACCCGGCAGGTTTTGCGCAAGCTGCTGCCGAGTTGCGGCAGGGAACGGACGCGCCTGTGGCACCCCCCGCGGCTGCATTGGCAGTGACTGCTGCGCCTGTTGGCGGCAGTGGCGGCAGTGGCGGCAGTGACGGCAGCCTGCTGGCCCAGTTGCTGGGCGGCAATCCAGTCGCTGTTGCCGCCCCAGTTGGCGCTCCGGTTGCCGCCCTTGTTGCCGCCCCGGCTGCCACACCTGCGACCACTACAGCGACCGCTACGGCGGCACAGGGGATCGACGCCTTCATCCGCAGCATCGTGGCGCCGTACATCGTGCCCGACATCGCGCCGCAGCAAGCCAGCCTGATCGCGTCGGTAGACGCGGCCATCACCGACCAGATGCGCAGGGTGCTGCATGCACCCGCGTTTCAGCAGCTGGAATCGGCGTGGCGCGGCGTGCAGTGGTTGATCAGCAGCCTGGAACTGGGCGAGCAGTTGCAGTTGCACCTGTTCGATGTCGGTCGAGACGAGTTGCTCGCCGATGTGTTGGCTGCCCAGGGCCGGATCGACCAGACCGGCAGCTACCGCGCCCTGGTGGACCGGTGGCGAAACCAGCCAGGCGGGCAGGGCTGGTCGGCATTGGCGGCGCTGTTCAGCTTTGGCCCGTCCGTGGACGACATCGGCCTGCTGGCCGCGCTGGGTGTGCTGGCTTCGCAGGCCGGCGGGCCGGTGCTGGCCGCCGGCGACTTGAGCCTGGCTGGCGCAGATGCCCCGGCCCTGGCCGGCTGGCACACCTTGCGGCGCAGCGAGGTGGCACCGTGGATCGGCCTGGCCGCGCCGCGGGTGCTGCTGCGCCTGCCCTATGGCCAAGGGCGTGACCCGGTGGCAGGCTTTGCCTTCGAAGAGGTCGGCCACGCCCACCAGCACACACAGTTGCTCTGGGCATCGGGCGCGCTGGCCAGCCTGCTGCTGATCGGCCGCGCCTTTTCGGCGCGCGGCTGGGCTTTCGAGCCCGGCGACGAGCGCGAGATTGGCGACCTGCCCGCCTTTACCTGCATCAACGACGGCGAGCCCGAGATGCAGGCCTGTGCCGAGCAGTACCTTGGCGAAGCCGCCAGTGAATTGTTGATGTCCGCGGGCCTGATGCCGGTGATGAGCCACCGTCACCGCAATGCGGTGACGGTGGTGCGGTTTCAGTCGGTGGCGCTGCCCAGCCAAGCGTTGCGAGGTTGGACCCACGGTTGATGCTGCAGGCCTGGGGCGTAAAGTGGCATGAGCGAAGGGTCGATGAAGGAAAACAGAATGGCATTTTCAGTCAAGGCAGGGCCGCTCAATCCACCGATGGGCTTTTGCAGCGTTGCGAGTCGTTCCCCGGGCCCGCTGGGCATCAACGACCAAGGCGACCCCGGCTTTACCAGCCTGCTGGGCGACACGCCTGGCCCGTTGGGCATCAATGACTGGGGCGCCCCGAGCCTGCTGGCGCTTCGCGGTCTGCACATGCCTCACACCGGCGGGATGTGCGCCGCTCCCGACGGGGTGGCGCTGGTACTGGGCTTCATACCCTGCCGGGGCCAGATGACTGCGCCGGCAACGGCCGCTGCGCCGATCGCGCTCGATCTGGCGCAAGAGATGGCACAAGAGATGGCGCTGAAGATCACCACTTTTTTTGAAGGTGGCAAGTCGATGAACTACCAGGCGCTGGCCGATGACTTCGACGGGCAGGGCACTTCTTTCGGCCTGATTCAGTGGAACTTCGGCCAGAACACGCTGGGCCCCTTGCTGAAGAAGATGAAGGCCGCCAATGCCACCCGCTTTGCGGGGTGTTTCGGTGAAAAGGCCGACTACGACACCTTGAACAAGGCCCTGGATGACAACAAACAGGCCGATCAACTGGCCTGGGCACGGGCGGTCATCGAGGACAACAAGGCGGCTTGGCGCGAAACCTTCCGGGCCCTGGGTGCCGTAGATGCCTTCAACCGCATCCAGCGCACTGAGGCAGCGGCGCAGTACCACCCCAAGGCGGTCAGGGCCCTGAAAAGCCTGCGCGCGTTGCATCCCGACCTGCTGACCGGCGTCGAGTTTCGAAGCTATGCGGCGCTGTTCGATCTGTGTGTGCAGCAGAACAGCCTGGACAAGGCCATGGCGGTGATCAAGCAGCGCTGCAAGGACGAGCCACCTACCACCCAGCGCGGCTTGCTTGAGATTGCGGTGGTCGAGCGCGGCAAGAAGGCGTCGTCGGCCTGGGCGTCCGACTGCATCAGCCGCCGCATGGGCATCCTCAGTGGTGGGGCTTACGAATCGACCGAGCACGAGATCACGAAGAAGCGCGCAAACCCGCAGTACAGCCTGATCACCGACCATGGCGAACAGCCCGTCACCGGGCTTTGATGGCGTGCGCCGCGCCTGCAAGGCAGCAGGCGGGCGTGCCCCGAGTCAAACCATGCTGGCGCTGATGCTGGCTGCCTTTTGCGCTGCGAGCGGGGCTGCGAGCGGGGCTAGCGCAGCAACCCAGGCTGTCGCGCCTTTCGCTTGTGTTGGCGCCATTTGCGGCTTCAACGTGCTGGCCCGCGAACTGCGCGTGGCGCCCTGCCGTGGCCAGTCGATGCTCGTGGCTTACAGCATGACCTCTGGCCTTTCGCTGGTGCAGTGCAGCGCGCCAGGCGACGTGGGCGGCAATGCCAGCTTTCTCTTCGACCGGGCCAATCCTGCGCGGCCTGGCCTGGCGCTGAATGGCACGCGCTTTGTCAAGCCCGATGCCCTGGCCGAAGTCAACCGAGATGGCGTACCAGATCGCTTCGGCCCGGTACCCTTGTGCGCTGAGGCCGGAAGCGCGGCGGCCGGTAACGCCCAGGCCGGCGATGCCCAGGCCGGCGATGCCAAGGCCAGTGCCGCAGACGCCGATAGCGCCGAGCGAAGTACCGCCGAGGGCAATGACACCGCAGCCAAAAGCGCAGCGCCCAAAAACGCAGCGCCCGGCTTTGATGAACTGCTGCTGTTGCAGAAAAGGCCAGGCCCTGGCGCAGCCCGCAGCGCTTGCTACGCGCTTTTGCGCGTGCGGCTGTCAGCGAGCGAACCCGTTGTGCGCGGCGCCAGAGGTGAGGTTGTTTCTGCCGGCGCTGTGCCTGCCGCCAATGTCCGGTGGCAGACCCTGGTGTCGGGGTTGCTGCCTTGGCTGCCCGCAGTGGCCAGTGCCTCTGTGCCGTTGGCGCCATCAGCAGCGCCTTGGTTGTCGGCCGCAGTGCCGGCTTCGGCGTCGGCGTCGGCGTCGGTAACGATGCAGGTCAGCCAAGTGCGCGCCAGGCTGTTCGAACAGGCAGACCCGGCATCCGCCCAGCGGGGCTATTTGGTGAAAGGGGACCGTGTGCAGGTGCTCGATGACAGCCGGCTGGCCGAAGGCTGGCTGCGGGTGCGTTACGCTGGCCCCAACGGGCGTGGGGTGGACTGCTGGATGCAGGCGTCAGCGTTGGCGCTGGTGCTCCCGCAGACAGCAACCCCTGCTCGGCCCTGACGGTGTGCTGACAGGCAAGGCATCGTCAGAGCCCAAGTAGGGTCCTGAGGCGAGTCTGTGGCCTTGATGCGGGTGCCGGGGCCTGAGATTCGCACTTGCCCTTCGCGAAGGCGCCCCGTTCTTTACGAACCGTTTGGATGCCGGCGCGCCGCGATATCTGGCCTGCGAGCGATCACGTTCTCGAGTGCGGCGAACCTGCCCTCGCGCACCTGGTCACGGACGGACATGCCCCAGGTCGAGTTGCGCGGAACGAAGTAACCAGCCTCGTGCAGCAGCATGGCGTATTCCTTGAACTCAACGAGCGTTTCGAGTGTGGCTACGTCACTGAAGCGTGCAGTTTGCGACCCAGCTTGATACAAGACATGGGGTTGAAACACGGTTAGCGGCACGCCATCGCCGCTTTCCATCTCGGCACCCGAAATAGCGTTGAAGATGTGGTTGCGATGCGACTCAGCGTTATGGTGCACGCGCCTCAGGGCCGATGTGCCGTTCGGCATCTCGGCGTTGAGCGCATTGATGCAGCGCAAAATTCGACCCGTGACATTGCCAATATCCGGGTGTTCGTTTCTGCCCGCATCACACTTGTCGAACCCCTGAAACGTGGTTTTGACAACCTTGCCGTTGACCTGTTCCGTCCGACCCAGTGCGCCTGTATTGGTCGTCATATCCAGGGCCTTGTCGAGATTCGTTCCAGCTTCAAAACTTTGACCGACCGTGTTTTTTGCGGGCCCGAAATCCACGGCGGGCTTGCTGATCGCGACATGCGAAACCGCCCCCACATCACGCCAAGCCGGGCACACCGCCATCAGGTCGTAGTCACCCGTCATCGGGCGATTGTCGGCACCCCGCTCTGACGACGTCATGACCATCAGAGGCTCGAATTCCATCCGCAAGGCTGGGTCAAACACGCCGCCCGCAGCGGCCAACCGGTAGCGTAGCGCGGCCGCATTGTCCTTGCCAACATACGCAAACAAGTCAAACTGGTCACCCTGGCGCCAGACCGCCCGGAAGTAAAAAGCTTTCTGGTCGCCACTGCGCAATGCGCGGAGCAAAAAGTCTTTGCTTTTCTCAATGGGCCACTGGTCGGCAACTGCATATTTTCGTGGGTTACCTGCCGGTTTATTTAATTGCAATGCCAACTCATCCAGATTCAAAGACAGTTGCACATGCTCCGCGTACTTGCTGTCGATCCCTTTTTGGTTCTCCTTGGTGCCGTTCTTGGCTTTTTCCGCGTCGCCGCCTACTTTACTGTAAATCCCGTCGTAGGGCACAAACCCTGCTTGCGGCCCCCAGTCCGAACTCTTGCCTTTGACATGGAAGTTTTTCGTCGGATATTTGCGCTCTATCCAGCGCATCGACCATGAACCGGTCGAGCGAAAGATAATCACCTCGTTCAACCGGTTGGCAACAGCCTTGCAGGCTTCCATGTCCGCTTTGGTCATGCCGTTGTCGGCGTGAAGAAAAGAATTGAGTAGTCCGACGATTGCCATAAAACGTGCTTTCAATGCTGATTAGGAGCGAGTTGGTCATTTCTAAGCCACTCAGTGAAAATTTTCAAAATTGCCACGCTGGTACTGCAGGGCAGGTAAAAAGCAAGACCTGACCCAATGCTGTTCGCTTGAGGTCTTTTCAAGGGTTTACCAGCCCCAAGCGGTAAAAGGACATCCGCAGGTTGCGCGAGCAAAGTATCCTGTGAAATCAAATACTTGGTAAGTTAAGTGAATAGTCTTGGTAAACATTCGGTGATCCCGTCTCTTTAACGCCGGTTCGCCGAAATCGCTGCACACATTCGTGCCGACGCGCCACCATCACGGCCTAGGACCGCGACGGTATCGACTGACGAACAAGTTGTTTCACCGGCTGCTGCAAGTACGGCAGCAGTTCCAGGGCCAGCGTACGAAGCGCCTGATGTCCGCGTGGCTTACCGAGAGTATGTTCAGTTGCGCCACGACGCCAACTACTGGCGCAGCGTGCATGAACGTGCCGCGCAGCCCGCCCAATGGACTGAACGGCAACACCAGCATGCGTTGGCCAAGTCCCGTGCGCGTGAGGCTGCGCAGCA
>JBBQAW010000019.1:0-27505 GCA_038316815.1 Burkholderiales bacterium | reverse complement strand
CGGTCACGCTCGAAAAACTCTCAGCCTCTGAGCCCTGAACAGAAAGCTCACCTCAAGGCCCGCCGACGCCAGCGCGTTGTCATCAGCGACACAGCCGCCGACGACGGTCTGGACTGGCTACAGGCGTTGTCGAACACCCGGCGCGCCTACTGCAAGGAAGCCGAGCGCTTCTGGCTCTGGGCCATCATGCACAAGGGCAAAGCTCTGTCCTCGATGAGTGACGAAGACTGCATTGAGTACCGCGATTTCCCGGCCGATCCACAGCCCCGCAGCCGCTGGTGCGGCGACCGCGGACGAGAGGGATGGTCGCCGCTGTGGCGACCGTTCGAGGGGCCGTTGTCGGCATCGGCGCACCGCTACGCGGTCTCGATCCTGAAGGACCTGTACGGCTTGCTTGTGGATTAGAACTACCTGATGGGCACCCGTGGTCCGTGGTCCGCGGTCGGCGTGCCGCGAACAGCGGCGCCGAAGGGGAATGCGGGACGGAGTTTCAGCCTGGCGCAATGGGCGTTCATCGAACGGCAACTCAAGATGCTGGCCAGCACGTCGGCGAATCGGCGATTGACCTTCGGACTGCACCTGCTTTATGCGAGTGGGCTGCGGCTGCCGGAAGTCGTGCCGGTCACGGTCGATGACCCGCCATGGGTCTCATACCTCGCTGATGCGTCGGACGCCATTGAAACCGAGCCCATGCAGGGTTGGATGTTGCGCGTCATCGGCAAGGGCCAGAAAGAGCGGAAGGTGCCGCTGCCTGCCGAGGTGGCAGGCGAGCTGGCCAGCTACCTGGTATCGCGCGGGCTCAAGGCGCACTCAGAAGACATCGGCAACCAAGGAGCGTTCTTGCTGGGCAAGGCCAGCGACGCGGCAGAGCGTGCGCGCGAGATGAGCACCGGGTACGCGTTCGATCCATGGCAGGGCATGGCTGCGACGACGTTCTATGACCAGATCAAGGCATTTCTTGCGGACTGTGCGGGCGTGCTGCGAGGGCAGGGTGATGTGAAGAGTGCAGAACGCTTCCAGAAGGCCAGTACGCATTGGATGCGGCACTCGCACGCCAGCCATGCGATTGCCAGCGGCACGCCCATCGAGATCGCGCAGCAGAACCTGGGGCATGCCTCGCTGGCCACCAACACGACCGTTTACGTCACCACCGAGAAGCGTCGGCGGATGAAGGCCGTGGAGGTCTTCTGGCGAAAGTAGACGCAAGGAGGCATCGCACCATCTGCGCATTGCACTGGTTTCAAGTCTCGATGAATTCGGCCCGGTACCCTGTACCCGGTACCCGGTACTCGCACGCATGGATCACCCGAAACCCGTCGCAGTCAGTTCTACTGCGCCTCCCGGCTGTACACAGGCGGCGGACCGGCAAGCATCAGGTATCCGGAGATCTGGGCGTCCATACGCTACTTGGCAATCTCAAGACATCCCTGTCCGGCACTAACCCCGCCGTTCCTAAGGCGACTCGTGCAAGCGGCCTCCAACGCCACTCCGCGCGCGCCTGGTCAGCTTCGGTCGGATGATCAATCTTGCTGATCTGGTGCGGTCATGGATCCAAGCTTTTGCCTTGGCTGATGGGGCCCTGCACAAGTTGTATTTCAGGCGCTCGAGGCCGCGAAGCGTGAGAACCTGCCATCCGCGTGGATGACTGCTCAGATAGTATTTTGGAGCGTGAGTGGCACGCCTTCCGGGATTGCTTGATGAACCGACGTGATTCGATCCATCTGCTGGTGGGCACTGGCGCGCTTTGCGGCGCGCCGATAGTGCTGGCTCAGGTCCGGGACATCAATGACGCCATCAACAAAGCCGGACGGCAGCGAATGCTGAGTCAGCGTATGGCTAAGAGCTACTTTGCGATGGGGCAAGCGGTGCAGGCCGATGCCGCAGAAAAAATCTTGTCCGCTTCGATGGCTCTTTTCGATCGGCAACTTGTGGAGCTCAAGGCATTCGCGCCCACGCTGGAGATTAAGTCCACCTACGCGCAGCTCGAAGTTCTATGGAGCGACTACAAGGCGTCGCTCGTAGGTGCGAATCCAAGCAAACCGGGCGCGGAACAAGTGATCTTGCGCGCCGGACAGGTGCTGACCCTGGCGAACCAGGGTACGCTGCAGTTCGAAGGCGTATCGGGCAAATCCGTCGGTCGACTCGTGAACATGTCCGGGCGCCAGCGTATGTTGAGCCAGCGCATGGCGGCCTACTACCTCAGCGCGAGCTGGGGCGTGCAGGTTGCGACGGCCACAGCCGAAGTGCATAAGGCGAAAGAAGAGTTCCTCAAGGCGCACGAGGTACTGAAGACGGCACCAGTGGCCACAGATGCAATCCGGGCCGAGCTTGATCTGGCCGGTGCGCAGTTCACTTTCTTCGAGGCTGCGCTTCGCGGCTTGCGGCCTGGCACTGTCGACATGCTGGCGCGCGCTGACGTCTTCACGACCAGCGAGCGAATACTGCAGGTTATGGACACCGTAACTGGCATGTACGCGAAGATCGCCTGACGAACGACTTACATCAGACACCAGGTGCCTGCGTCGAATGATTGGCCCATGCAAGGCTGGATACCGCGTGTGATTACCGAGTCGGAGAAAGTGGTTGCCACCTAGGTAATCTGGGTTGGGAATGTAGGGCTCCCTGACATGCGCCTCTTCTGTGAAGCGTGAGTTCCAGCGCGCAGGTTTCGATTCAACGACGAAACGAACCGACCATCAAGACAAAAAAGCGCTGCCCTGCTGGGCAGCCGAGGCTGCGTTCGCCCCACCAAGGCAGACCGCCGAGCAGTTGCTCGCCCGGGGTTCACCGCAATTCACCGTCTTGCGTGCGAAGCTCGTGACGGCACCACCGGACCGCGCTGATTCGGTCCCGAGTTCCGTGGAGTGCAGCAATCCTGTTTCATATAAGTAGCAAAACTATGAGCGGTTGACTGAGGGAAAGTTGCAGGACTACTGCTCGTGGCTGACGGGTTGCAAGATGACTAAATGAAAACTCGCAGTAATCTTGCAACGGTTCAACTATGAACAATTTCAGGCAAAGCCGTAACACTCACACTACACTTTGCAACTGCCATTTGTACGAGTTTGCATGAGGCGCGTTGCGGAGTTCGAGACGCTGTTCTCGCCGACTTCGCAAGCAACGTTTCATACTTTCCGTTACCGCCGCACAGGCGCGGCGGCCCGTACATTCGGCCGGATCAAGACTCTGCCGCTTAGGGGTGCCATGACGTTCAACCGATGGGTCAGACGCTGCTTGCAGCACATGGGGTGGGTGGCCTTTGTAGCCGTCGGCCTGAGCGCTTGTGGGGGTGCGGGCGAGCCCACTGCGCCCCAAGGTGCAGTGTCGGCCCAAGCCGCCGCGGGAGCGCCGGATGCCACAGGCGCACCGCCCAACACCGAGGCCCGTGCGACCATTCTGGTCGCTGCGGTTTCCGAGTTGCCAACAGTGCCTGCAGCCGCGAATGCCAGCGGCGACAACCCTGGGCCCAACCCGGTGCCCGCGCCCGGCCCGGGCATCGGTGATGTGGGCCTGCCAGGCATGTCGCCGCTGCCACCCGCCGGTGTCGTGCAAGGGTCCGCGCCGATGACGCCGCCCAGCACGGGCGCGCACGCGCCGACCATCGAAGCCCGCGTGAATGGCCGTTGGAACGACGCCAACACTTGGTCACCCGCGCGTGTGCCCGGCGCCAATGATGTGGTGCACATCCCCGCTGCGCGCAGCGTACAACTTGCGGGCACCAGCCCGCCTGTCAACGGTGTGTGGGTCAACGGCAATCTGCTTTTTGCCGATGCCGACATCGACTTCACCGCCGCTTGGGTAATGGTGCAAGGCCGCTTGCAGGCCGGCACCGAAACGGCGGCCTACATGCGCCGCGCGACGATCACGCTGACAGGCGCGGCCAGCAACATCAGCATCGCTGGCATGGGCACCAAGGCGCTGGGTGTCATGGCCGGCGGCGTGCTCAAGCTGCACGGTGAACAACGCCTGGCCTGGAGCCAGCTGGCCGCCGACGCACAGGTCGGCGCCAGCACCTTGTTGCTGAAGGACAGCAGCGCCACATGGCGCGCCGGAGACCGCCTGGTGCTGGTGTCCAGCGGCTTCGACCCGCGTGAGGCCGAGCTCATCACCGTCACTGCCGTCAGCGGCAACAGCCTGGCCTTCACGCCGGCTTTGCGCTTTGCGCACACCGCCCGCATGCAGACCTACAACGGCAAGACGCTGGACCAGCGTGCCGCCATCGGTCTGCTGTCGCGCAACATCGTCGTTCGCGGCGATGACCAGTCAGCCGCCGCCGGTTTTGGCGGCCACATCATGGTTATGGCCGGGGCCACAGCGCAGATCAGTGGTGTCGAGATGGCTCGCATGGGCCAGCGCGGCCGGTTCGGCCGTTACCCGCTGCACTGGCATCTGGGGGGTGATGTGTCGGCCGTGCCCAACTACGCGGCTGGCAACAGTGTGCATAGCTCGTTTCAGCGCGCTTTGGTGATTCACGGCACCGACTGGGTCACGCTCGATGCCAACGTGGTGTACGACATTCCCAACCACGCCATCGTGTGGGCCGAAGACGGCAATGAAAAAGGCAACCGCCTGACGCGCAACCTGGGCGTGCTGGTACGCAGCCCTGCGCCTGCCGACTTCGCCTTTCGCATCGACGCGCCGGTCTTTGGCAACAGCAGCCAGGCGGAAAACCGCTCTGCCGTGTTCTGGGGCCGCAGCATGAACCAACATGTCATCCGCGGCAACATTTCGGCCGGTGTGCTGGACGGCTTTGGCTACTTCTTCGACCTGTTTTCGCCCGGCCCCTTTTTGGGCGGCGACGAAGGCGGCGGCCTGTACTTCGAAGACAACGTGGCGCATTCCACCTTCAAGGCGCTGAACACCGGCAACCAGATCAATTACCCCGAGGCCACCACCGGCCACGGCCTGATGGTTTCTGGTGGTACCAATGGTCTGAACCGCCATGTGTTCAACAACTACACCGGTTATCACAACGTCAGCGCGGTCTGGCTGGAAGACCGCGCCACACAGTTGCGCGACTCCATCGTCGCCGACAACCAGATTGGCATCATGGTGCTGCGCGGCGAGATCAACGCCGCCACCGTGGTCGGCCAAAGTGCCAACCCCGTGGCGGTGGGTGCAAACGTTGACGGCATTCGCGTGGTCGGCAGCAACCATGGTGGCAGGCGCGCACCGATGATCAACAGCGCCACCATCATCAACGTATCTGGCCTGGGAGTGAACTGGTCGCTGTTGGACAACCTGTCGCCTGACAGCGTGGCCGGCAGTGTGGTGTTTCAGAACACCCCCCGGCGCGTCGCCTTCGGCTACCCCTTTAAGTTCGATTTCCCTGAGTCGCCAGTCTTCGCCGTGAGCGACCGCACCGGCACCTTGCTGGGCACGGGCAGCACGCCCGCCGCGCCGTCGCGCCTGATGTTGTCGGACAGCCCGCTGGTCACCCCCCAGTGTCAGCGCCGCGAAGACCTGCGAGCCTTCAGTTGCCCTCTGTCCGAAACGCTGCTGCTGCGCGCCAACGCGAACTTGAATTTGATCGACGCGACGGGTGTGCCGCTGTACATGCGCGCCTGGGATTTCGACGACCACGGCATGACCGCCCGCAGCGCCATGCCATCCAGTTACGCGGCATCCGGCGTGCGCTATGAAGTGGGTATCGCCGCGCGTACCAGCCTGAGCCTGGTGCTGGAAGATGCGGTGGGCAAGAGTGTCGAATTGATGTTCCGGTTGGCCGGCAACGCCAGCCGAATTCAACAAGACGGGGTCGAAGTGGTGCGCGCAACGTCGTTGCAACAGTTGCGCGCGGCAAGGGGTTCGGCAGCCTTTTTCGATGCCTCGACGGGCAGGTTGTATTTGCGGCTTTCCAACGCGCGACAGCGCAGCATCGGGCCCAGCAACGTGGTGATGGACGCGCCTTTCATCAACCACAGAACGGCTGGGCGTGAAGCCACGCCTTTGCCAGCGGGTGCCGTGGACGGCTTTGCTTTTGCCACCGTGCCCAATGCCGTGAGCGGAAGACAGATGCGCTACACCTTGCCAGACGGCGCGCCGGTGCGGCCGGGTCAGTCCAACGCAGCGATGCTGGATCTGAACACCTCGGTGCCTGCTCTGCGGTCGATGAACCCGGGTGACAGCAGGCTGCTCAGCGGCTATTTCTTCGCACCGCAAGACGGCATCTACCGCATGGGCCTGTGGGGCGAAGGCGGCGGCACGGCGCTGTTTGTGGGCGAGCGCTGGGTGATGGGCGAGCCGTCGGCTTTCATCAACAGCAATTACTTCCGTGGCGGTGTGTTGACGACCGAATTTCTGACGTTTCAGGTGAATGGGCCCATCGCGCTGAAAGCCGGTTGGCACCCCTACACAGTCGTGTTCAACAGGATCTCCCCTGCAGGCAATGGCCGCGCCGTGTTGCGCTTCGTCACGCCCCAACAGCCAACCACCTGGGTCTATCCACAACTCAAACGCGCGTCATGACTACCACCATCTCAACCACCAACGCGTCGCGTGCGGCGGCGCGGCGCCTGGGCTGGGCGATTTTGGCCTGTGCGGTATCGGCAGCCACGGCGGCCGCGCTGACCTGGCATTGGGCCCAGCGCGTGGCACTGCCCGCCGGCTCGAATGTGTCTGAAGACCCTCTGGCGGCCCACGCACTCAAGCATGCCCCCAAGCCGCTGCGCGATGGAGTGCAGGCCGAATTCGCCTGCCGTTCAGGCGCCTACATGCAGGCCTCGGCTATCTTGGGCTCGCTGCTGGAAGTCAGCCGCCAGTTGCCGGCGGACACGCCGGAACGCGCCCATCAGGAGCTGGACGGCATCCTGTACGTGGCAATGAAACAAGCGCGTGCCGAAGTCCACTGTGTCGCCGGCACCTTGCCGCGCGGCTACGACCGCGCGCTGGCTGAGACCATGCAACACAGTGTTGCCCTGGCGCGCTCCCGCGGCCTCAGCCAGGACGTGCAGAACCTGGGTTTGGACACCGAACAAGCATTGCGCGCCAACAAGGCCATGTGCCGGCCTGAAGATGCCACGGTAGCGGCGGCCCCAACCTCGACCCAACCCCTGGTACTGACCCAGGCACCGGCCCGCTGAGGCGCCGATTCGTAACCGCGCCCGCCGGCAGCATGCCTATGTCCCCGGCCCTTGCCCTGGCCCTGGCCCATGCCTTGCGGCAGCGCATTGATGGCCGAGCGTCAAAGCCTCTTCGAACACCAGTAGCTCGCCTGTGGTCTCCCTTCAAGCTGTCACTCTTGATCTTTCAATTGGGCACTGGTGACCCTTTTAATGTGTCACCGCGCCGAGGTGCTCGAGCCCCATACCCACCGCTCCGCCGTCGAGCGACGGTTCCGCAGAGACTTTGCGGACCGCACGTACGCCGGCAGGTAGTGACAGCTTGAACAGGTCAAATGCAAGTCTGTGCCAATTGAAGGGGTAGGAAAGGCAGGACGGACGAATGGGGCCCGTGGGAAATTGTGAGCGGGCGATCGCAGCGGAGGGCCTGTGCACTCTGCAATCGCAAGTTCGCCGGCGCATGCCGCCAGCGCTGCCCAGCGCTTGCGTTGACCATCACTTGCACTAAAGCTGCTGCCGTACAGCGCCGGCCCATGGCGTGCCATCTGCAGCGCGATGCGCGCCGCGTCGCCATGGCCACGGTCGGCCAGCGCAGCGAAGGCCGCGTAGGCCTGAGGCCAATGGTTGCGTTCGTAGTTGAGTTGCGCGGCCTCGAAGTCCGAGCTGCGCACGGACTCGTTCAGGCTTTCGGCCGAAGGCTGCGCCGATACTGTCGTGCCAAGCAGCGTCAGCGTCAGCGTCGCCATCAGTGCGGCGGAGCGAAGACGCTGGCCAACGACAGGGATTCGGGTCTTCATGATGTGTTCCTTGTTGATGTCATGCAGCGGGTGCCAGCTTCTGCCGGGCCTGGCCAGCCTGCGGCGGTGGGGCCGTGTCGTCAGACAGCATCTGCAGGGCCGAAGACCGTGCCAGGGAGGCACAGGCTCTTGTTCCGGCGTGTCGCGCCCACGAAATACGGCAGCGGCATCGCGCGCACTGAAATCCGCCAGGGGTTTGGCCCGGGCGCATGCGAAGGATGAAACGGGTGCAAGAGAACTTGGAACAAGATGCTGACTCCTTGCAGTGGACGAGGGCCTTCTTCTTCGCACCTCACTTGGAAAGACGTGTTGCGGCTTGCAAACCGGACAGAGCCTGGCGACTTTCTTCATCTGTGGGGGTAGGCCAGCGCTCGGGCGTATAGCGCCTGGATGTGGCAACCCAAGACCCTCGGCAGCCTTTTGCCCATACGATTCGGCTGCGACATTGCGCGAGAGGCGATGTGAGCAATTTCGGAACGCCAAAGGGTGCCGTTCACCCGCGTCGACTTGGCGCTCGCGACGCCTGCTTCGCCGCCACCTGTGGCCAATTGGAAATCTGGTTCACCGTATGCTTCTTAATGGATTCAAGGCGCGTTTGCGGCTGCGGGAAATGCTCAAGAGCTGAGCCACGTCGATGTCCGGTTCGGCCCAGGCAAACCGTCTGACTCGGAACACCCGCTACCCCGTACACGGCCATGGCCCTCAATCCCGCCGACCTGCCCCTGCTGAGCCGGCTGCTCGACGAGGCGCTGGAACTGCCCGATGACCAGATCAAGCCCTGGCTGGCCGCGCTACCTCCAGAGCATGTCCACCTCGCCCCTCAGCTGTTGGAGATGCTGGTCAGCCGCCACTCCACCTTCGGCAGCGACTTTTTGGCCGGGGGCCCGCAGCTGACAGCGGCAGACGAGTCGGTGGCCCATACCGATGACCGCGTCGGCCCTTACCGCCTGATCCGCGAGATTGGCTGCGGCGGCATGGGTAGCGTCTGGCTGGCCGAACGCGCCGATGGCAGCTACCAGCGCCAGGTGGCGTTGAAGCTGCCGCGCCTGGCCTGGGGCGCCGGGCTGACCGAGCGCATGGCGCGAGAGCGCGACATCGGCACGCTGCTGGAACACCCGGCCATCGCGCGGCTCTACGACGCCGGTGTGGACGATCGCGGCCGGCCCTTCCTGGCCTTCGAGTACATCGCCGGCCAGCCCATCGACGCCTGGTGCGAAGCGCAGGCGCTGGACACCCGTGCTCGGCTTCGCCTGTTCGTTCAGGTCGCGCGGGCCGTGGCCTATGCGCATGGGCGGCTGGTGGTGCACCGCGATCTGAAGCCTTCCAACGTGATGGTCACGGCCGAAGGCCAGGTGCGGTTGCTGGACTTCGGCATCGCCAAGTTGCTGACCGAGGCGGCGCCGGGCGAACCCGGGTTGACGCAAGAGCAGGGCCGCGTGCTGACGCCGCAATACGCTTCGCCCGAGCAGATTGCCGGCGAGACCATCACCGTGCAGTCGGATGTGTATTCGCTCGGCGCGCTGCTGTATGAGTTGCTCGCCGGCGTGCTGCCACACGCCGCTAAGCGCGCGACGCTGGGCGCGATGGAAGACGCGATCCTGGAAGGCGATGCGCCGCTGGCCAGCAGCCGGATTAAAGACAGGGCGGTGGCGCGGGCGCTGCGCGGTGAAGTGGACGCAATCCTGGGCAAGGCGATGCAGCGCCAGGCGGCAAAGCGCTATGCCACCGCAGACGCGCTCGCCGAGGACATCGAGCAGCACTTGAAGGGCGAGGCGGTGGCAGCGCGGCCGGCCAGTTGGGCGTATCGCATGCGCAAGGCGGTGCGGCGGCATTGGGTGGCTTTGAGCGCGGCCGTCGCGGTTGCCGCTTCGCTGGCGGTTGGCGGCACAGCGACAGTGCTCCAAAGCCAGCGCGCAACCCAGCAGGCAGAGCGCGCGCGCATGGCTACCCAGTTCGTCACCGAGCTGTTCCGAGTTGGCGCCAAGTCGCAGCAGCCGCATGCCTACGGCAGCGGGTCGATGCTTGAGCAGGGCGCGAGCCTGATCGTGACGCGCTTTCCTGGGCAGCCGGACATGCAAGCCGAATTGTTCGGCGCAGTCGGCCAGGTCTACGCCGACTTGGGTGCGACCCGAGCCGCCATTGATTACGTCAACCGAGAGCTGCGGTTACTGGAAGACATTCCGCTCAACCGCGATCGACGCGCCCGTGCGTTCATGTTGTTGGCGCGGTCGTCGATGGATGACGGCATGGACGACGACGCCGAGCGCGCTGCCGCGGACGCGGTTCAATCCCTGTCAATGGCGGAGGCTCTATGGGCTGACGCACACGTCTTGCAGGCACGCGTGCACGCCAGAGTCGGCAAGCGAGGTCAAGCACGCGAGGCAGTGATTGGACTGGAGCGTGCCCTGATTGCCGCTGGTCGTTCAGGGTCGCCCGCTATGGCCTGGACGCTGTGGCTGAAGGGCGACCTGACGGTAGACGATTGGGAGGCCAGGATGGTGTTGCGTCGCACCGCACTGGACATGGTGCTGAAGTCGGACGGGCCCACCTCGGCCGATGCCATCGAAATGCAACTGATGATCAGAGGTGTGCTGACACAACAGGGAAGGCTGAGCGAAGCCGCGCAATATGGAAACACAGCGTTTGCCACTCTCAGATCCATTGGCGGCGTGAACTCGATCCGGGCTGCTGTCGAGGAAGCATTTGATTGGGGCCAGCGCTGCGGCATGGATTCAACACTTCACGACGAAGCCATTGCAGCCATCGAACGCAATCGGCAGTTCGTAGCTGCGTCCAGGGTCCCACCCGATGTGCCGGCCGAGATGGACAGGGCCATGGCGAGATGCCACTTGAACTGGGGACTACTCGACAAGGCCGATTGGCTGTATCGCAGCAGCGAGATCGCGCTAGTGCAGAACCGGCAGTCGCTTGGCATGCGATGGGAGTACGCCGGAAACTTTGGCAGGGTTAACGCACTGCTCGGTCGACACACACAGGCCAACCTCGAGTTCAACGAAAAGCTGCAACTGCAGGACCGCATGGGCAAGTGGAGTCCGAGCTTCATCGTCAGCGCATGGGCTTGGCCCGTCATGAACCGTTTGATGCATGCCGACCTGGCCGGCGCGCGTGAGACCTTGTTGCGCGCACCGGTGCTCGACACGGTCGGGGCGGCAGCTGATGACCAGTCAGTTCACGTCTTGCAGGTCCTTCGGGCGCGGCTGTCGCTGGAGGAGGGCAACGCGGAGCGAGCGCTGAGCGAAATGCCGGCGCTGGCCTCCGGTCAATACGACGACGACACAGTTTTTTCTGGGCACGTTGCGTTGGCGGAAATCCAATGTGCGCTGGGACAGCAAGCTGCAGGACTACAGCTGCTGATGGGCAACATCGCTCACATGGCCCCACGCGTCAGCGACCGTGACGTTGGTCTGGCTCGAATCCGTGCGACTGCGGGCCTTTGCGCATTGGCAATTGGCCGTCGCAAGCAGGCTGCGGAACTGGCATTGGCCGCGCGCAAGGCACTGGACTCCCATAGCAGCGTGAGCCCATGGTTCAGCCGCCCAGTCAAGAACCTGGAACTACGCCTGTCCAGTCGCTGACCACGGGAGTGTTTGTCGAATCTCTGTCCGGTTTGCTCCCGCCGTTGCGTCTGACCCGGCAAGAGGGTTGATTAGATGCCGACCACCACCGCAGGGGCAGCGCCGCAACCTGCCCCTTTGCCGCGCTTCGGGACTGCGACCACACCATGACAAGCCTTCTCGTTCTGTGCTTTCTGGCCTTGCAAGCCGCCTTCATCTGGGCGCGATACGCCATCTTCCGCATCGACGGGCCAGCGCCGGCTGCGGTGCGGTTCATTGAAGCCTCGGCGACCGCCTGCATCGTTGCGGGGACCTGGCTGATGTGGCAACGCACTGACAGCTCGATGGCACAGGACCTTCTGGCCCTGGCGCTCGCGGCGTGTTCTGCCGCTACCTTCACATGGGCGGCGCGAAGTATCCGGCCGCGGCAGCTCACAGCGGCCTTCTCGTCCGACGCGCCGACCGAGTTGTTGCAGCGCGGTGCTTTCGGCGTGGTGCGCAACCCGTTCTATCTGGCTTACATGCTCGCCTTCGCGGTGCCCGCGGTTGCCACCTGGTCGTGGCTCAGCCTGATGCCCGCAGCTTGGATGGCCGGCATCTACCTGCGCACCGTGATGTTGGAAGAGCACAAGTTTCTCGCTGGGCCTCTGGCTGGCGAGTACAGCCGCTATTGCGCCAGGACAGGCCGCTTCCTTCCGCACATTCGTGGCTTGACCCACGTGATCGGAGCCCGCCATGGCCGTTGAGATTCGGCCGCTGGCCAACGCCGACGAGTTACGTGCAGTGCAGCAACAGCGATATGTTGTCTACGTCGAAGAGCTGGGTTACGCCAACCCGCAGGTCGACCCGCATGCCAACCCCTGGTGCAACCCCAACAACCGGGTCGTCGTCGATGCGCTGGATACAACGGCGCAGATCCTCGGTGCATTCGATGGGGACGAACTGGTGGGTTCGGTTCGCATCAACCACGGTCAGTTCGGCGAATACGCCAACCTGGAATGCGTGCGTCGTTTCGAGCCCTACTTCCCTGACCGCATGATGTTGATTACCAAGCTGGTGATCGCCCCCGCCTACCGCGCAGGCACCTTGATGGGCCGATTCGGCATGGCGTTGTACGAGCACACGCGCGACACCCATCCGCAGACGCTGTTCGGTGTCATCTCCTGCGTGCTGGCCCATGTCGGTTTCTTCCAGCGTTTCGGCTACCGGCAGATCGGTGCGGCGTTCAGGCATTCGGCGGCAGGTCTGACAGTGCCGATGGCAGTTGCTTTGTACGACAAGATGCACTTTCGGCGCGTGGGCTCCCGGGTACACAAGGTTTGCCCTCATCACGAGTCGACGTCTAGCGAGTGGTTCGCACGCACCTTCACCGACGAATTTGATAACGACGTATGCACAAGCGCCTGAGCGCCGTTTCACCGCTACACGCCGTTGCGTCCAAGGCTCCCGCGGCGACAGCCGTGGCCGAGGATCTGCGCCTGTACCGCTGGATGCGCACTTCGCGCCGTATTGACGAACTGGAGCAAGAGCTCATCGCGCGCGGCGAAGCGTTTTTTCACGTCGGTGCTGCCGGCCACGAAGCCTCGGCCTGTCTGGCGCCTTTGCTAATACGAGACGACTACCTGCACTGCCACTACCGCGACAAGGCGTTGATGCTGGCGCGCGGCGTGCCTGTGCGTGAGTTCTTCGACAGCCTGGTTTGCAATTCGACCAGCCATTCGGCAGGGCGGCAGATGAGCGCCCATCTCAGCGCGCCAGCGCTTAACCTCCTGAGCGTGGTCGGTCCGGTAGGCAACAGTGCCTTGCAGGCCGCAGGCATCGCCCAACAGATCAAGGACCACGCAAGCCAGCCGCTGGTTTTGTGCTCGATGGGCGACGGCAGCACGCAGCAGGGCGAAGTGCTGGAGGCGATTGCCGAGGCCGTGCGGTCGACGCTGCCGGTGCTGTTTCTGGTGCACGACAACCGCTATTCGATCTCGACACGCACGGTGGGGCAGACCTTCTTTTCGCTGCCGGCAGGCGGTACCGAAACGTTCTATGGTTTGCCCATTCACCGCATCGATGGCAGCGATTTTGATCGCTGCCAGCGCGCGTTCGCTCGAATCGTCGAACAGATCCGGCGCACCCGTGGCCCGGCCATCTGCGTGTTGGCGGTCGAGCGCTTGACAGACCATACCAATGCCGATGACGAGAGCGTGTACCGCAGTGCCGCCGAGATCTCCCAGGTGCGCATGCTGAACGACCCGGTCAAGAAGGCTCGAGAGTGGCTGCTGTCACATGGCGCGCTTCACCGCGACCTGGATCGTCTGCACGCCGCGATCGACGCGGAGGTGCGCGCTGCGGCGCAAGCGTCGCTGGACGTGGCGTCACCCAAGGCGGTGCGAAGCGCAACAGTTGGCTCGCGCCAGGTCTGCACCGAATTTCGGGGCGACGTCGACCTGCCCGCGTTGACCATGGCCGAAGCACTGCGCGACACGCTGCGTGCGCGCATGGTGCAAGACCCGAGAGTGAGCTTGTTTGGACAGGACATCGAAGACCCGAAAGGCGATGTCTTCGGCGTCACACGCGGGTTGTCTACCGCGTTTCCAGGGCGGGTCCGCAACGCGCCGCTGAGCGAATCGACCGTCGTGGGCACATCCATTGGCCGCGCCTTGGCTGGCGGCCGACCAGTCGCGTTTCTGCAGTTCGCCGACTTCCTGCCGCTGGCCTTCAATCAGATTGCCACCGAGCTGGCCAGCATGGCCTGGCGCACACAAGGTGGTTGGCGAGCCCCTGTCATCCTGATGGTCAGCTGCGGCGCTTATCGCCCCGGGCTGGGTCCATTTCATGCCCACACCTTCGACACCCTGCTGGCCCACTTGCCTGGCATCGATGTGGCCGTGCCATCGACCGCTGCGGATGCTGCCGGGATGCTCAACGTGGCGTTCGATAACGAGCAACCCACGGTCATCCTGTACCCGAAGGCGCAGTTGCATGCGCGTGCGCACCTGTCATCCGCCAATGTGCAAGCGTTACAGGTCCCCGTCGGCACGGCGCGTGTGGTTCGCTCGGGCGCTGATCTGACCATGGTGGCCTGGGGCAACACGGTGGCGCTCTGCGCGAAGGCCGCCGACGCACTGGCCCAGGCTGGCGCGTCTGCCGAAGTCATCGATCTGCGCTGGCTGGGGCCCTGGGACCGCGACGCGGTGCTGCGCTCGGTGACGAAGACCCGCAAATTGCTCGTGGTGCACGAAGACAACGTCAGCGCCGGATTCGGGGCCGAGGTGATGGCCTCTACGGTGGAGACCATCGGCGCGGACGTGGTGTGCAGGCGCGTCGCGCGGGCCGACACCTTTGTGCCCTGCAATTTTGGCAACCAGCTGGATGTGCTGCCGTCGTTTCGCCGTACGCTGGAGATGGCGGCGTCCATGCTGGGCCTGGACCTGCGGTGGCAACCGGCGTCCGCAGCACTGGCGGGATGGCAGGTTGTTCACGCCATCGGCTCGAGTCCAGCGGATCAGACGGTGGTGGTGGTCGAGTTGCCGGTGGTCGTGGGTCAATCCGTGGTTGCGGGGCAAACCATCGCCGGCCTGGAAGCGGACAAGGCCGTGGTGGACCTGGCGGCTCCGGCCGACGGCATCGTGGAACATTTACATGTATGCGTTGGCGACCGGCTGGTCGTGGACACGCCGTTGATGACGCTGCGAGTCGCCCATGCGCGCCAGCGCCAGCCAACAGCCGAGCCCAGTGATTTGCCGCATCTCACGCGAAGCAGGCTGCCCAGTCCGCAAGCCGGACTTCAAGTACTGGCCGGTTCGCCTTCGACGACTTCGACCCATGCGACCCACACCGTCTTGCTGCAGGGGCTGGGGACGGCGCGGGGCACAGCACGCGATTGCACAACTGTGAGCTTGCCGCCATGCTGCCCACCTGGGCCGCGGCGGACGGCAGCGGCGACTGCGACGGCATCTTCGAGCGTACGGGTATCGAATCCCGCACCGTGGCGGGCGTTGAGCAAGACGCGGTCAGCATGGCCCTAGACGCCGCTCGCAAAGCGTTGGCTGACGCCGGACTCGCAGCCAACGAGCTGTCGCTGATCATATGCAGCACCAGCACGCTGCTGGCGATTTCGCCCTCAACGGCATGCCAGGTACTCCACCGCCTGGCGCCGGGTTGCCGGATGCCGGCTTACGACCTGCAGGCAGCGTGCAGCGGGTATCTGTATGCGCTGGCTCAGGCATGGGATTTTCTGCAGCAGCACCCCAAAGACCGCGTGCTGGTGCTGACTTCGGAAGTGATGCGGTCCATCGTTGACATACGCGATCCACAGACTTCACCGATCTTTGCCGATGCAGCCACAGCCACTGTGCTGTGCACCGACTCCCATGCGCCCCGTCCCGGAAATCTCCAGGCCACGAAATTCATGCGCCCGGTTCTCAGTGCGCGCGGCGATGGCGGGAGCACCTTGGGTGTGCCCTTGTCGGGACAAGGCAAGTACGTTTACATGGACGGAAAGCGCGTCTTCACCGAAGCGATTCGCGACATGAGTTCGGCACTCACTGAGGCTTGTGTTGTCGGCGGCCTCACGCTGGACGCGCTGGATCTGATCGTGCCGCACCAGGCCAATGGCCGCATCATCGATGCCCTGCGCTCACGCTTGAAGCTGGATGCGCACAAGGTCTGGAACGAGATTCGCCATCAGGGCAACACGTCCTCCAGTTCGATACCGCTGGCGTTGGACACGGTGCTAAGGCACAGGCCGACGCCGCTGCATATCGGCATTTGTGCGTTTGGCGCTGGCTACACCTCCGGCGCCACCATCTTGCGCAGCGTAGAGCGATGACCCAGCCACCCTGTTTGAGATAAATGTTTGTGATGGCGGCGACGCCGAATCCTCGTACGATCTGCCCCAACCTGGGGTGGGGGATGGCGATGGATGACATCAGTGGTCTCATCCGGCGGGTCAACGCCGACGAGCCGGGCGCGCGCGACCAGCTCTTTGCTGCGGCCTATGCCGAATTGCGCAAGTTGGCCCGGTCGCGTCTGCGTGACGGTGGCCGCAACACCGTGCTCGACACCACAGCGCTGGTTCACGAGTCCTACCTGCGCTTTCTGACAGCCGGCCAATTGCGCAGCGACGACCGGCGTGCCTTCTTTGCCTACGCCTCGCGCGTGATGCGTTCAGTGATCATCGACGCCGTACGCGAACGGCAGGCCGAACGCCGCGGCGGCGACTTGGACCGGATGACGCTGAACACCCAGCTCTTGGACAAACTGCCTGCGGCAGAAGACGAACTGCTGCAGGTGAACGAAGCTCTGGAAGCCTTGGCGCTGGCCGAGCCGCGCCTGGCCAAAGTGGTGGAGATGCGTTACTTTGGCGGTTACACCGAAGTCGAGATTGCCGAGGCGCTGGACCTGACGGAACGCACCGTGCGGCGCGATTGGGACAAGGCGCGTTTGCTGCTGGGGGCAATGCTCAACGGTTGACGCCTGGCTTGCAGGCGGGTTTCGAGCTGGATCAGCGGCGCCTCGAAATAGCCCGCGACGTCTGACTGTGCTGTAAAGGTGGCTCTTGCAGCGCGCGCCAAACGCTGCGCCTGCTGCGCGTCACCCAAGCCCAGAGCGCACAACCCGGCCAACGCGCGCAGCCGCGCGAGGCCGGGATGCAGATCACCCTCGCGCAGCGCGATCGATTGCATTGATGCCTGTAGCAGCGGCAATCCCAACGAGCCCTTGCCCACCGAGCAGAGCGCGGCGCCCCGACTGGCCTGGAAGCTGAAGACGCTGTAGCCATCTGCGTCATCATCATCGCGGGACGGAAAGCGATCCAGCGCCCCAGCAGCGTCGCCCTCGTTGAGGTGGCTCATCGCCACTATCGCCGGCAACAGTTTGCTGAACCACGGGTTGCCGTTGTAGGCACCGAACTCTGGCGCGCGGGCCAGCAGTTGCCTAGCCTCACGCGACTTGCCCTGCATCGTAAAGTTGATCGCTAGAAGGGCCCAGTCGTTCGCGGCCCACTGCCGCATGGACTGGCCATAACGTTGCCTCAATTGCAAAGTCTGCCGGAAAAGCGCTTCGGCCTTCTCGTGCCGGCCGCGCAGCATTGCGTAGGTGCCGAGTGTCTGCGTGATGGCCAGCTGCGTGAAGGCGTGGTCGGTGGCGGTCATCAACAGCGGGCCTGCGCTGTCCAGCAAGGGGCCGGCCAGATCAAGCTCGCCGTGACTTAGGTGGGTGCTGCCAAGGGCCCAGTCCAGCTGTGCCCGCACCTCTGCTGGCAACCTGCTGCGGTCAGAAAGCACCGCGCGGCAACGTTCGATGATGGCGACGACCGTCACGTAAGGCACGGTGTCACCGTCGTAATAGCGATGGGCCCAGTAAGTGGCCTCGACGATAGCGGCCCGTGCCTCGCCCGCGCCGCCTTGGGCGCGCAACCGCGCAAGAACGCCATCGAGCAACTGCGCAGAGTCGGCTCTGCGACCAGTCGCCAACAGGCGGTAAGCCCACGTTATCTGCATAGAAACCAGCGCCGGTGAATCAGGCCCATCCGCCTGCCTGGCAAGGTCCATGCTGCGCTCGTAGAGCGACGACATACCGGTGAAGTCCCTGGCAGCATCCATCAACCGGGACCTCGTGTTGACCGCCCAAGCCATTGCGATCGACGGTGGCGACCCGGGGGCCGACAGCACCAACTCAGCCGCCTGTGCCGAGGCGAGTGCCAGATCATGCTTGCCCGCCTGCAATTGGATACGGGCGAGGAATGCGCGCGCTTCAGCTTCCAGCACAACATCGCCACCCGCCTCTTGGACCGCGCGAGCAGCCTGAACCTCTGCGTCCGCCACATGGCCGTCACTCTCTTGCGCATCGGCTAACAACAGCCGCGCACTCACCAGCCGTCGCCGGTCCAGCGGCATTCTTTCGAGGACAGCAATCTGCCGCCGGGCATAGATGGTAGCGGGCCCGTTGGCTCCCAGATCAGCGTAGATTCTGCCCACTACGCCATACAGTTCGGCCTGCATGTCGGCTTGGCCTTCGAAGCGGACTTCGATGAGTGCGCCGACGTTTCCGAGCAGCGGCTCGCCACCGCTGTCAGAGTTTGTTGCTTCGCTCGCCTTTCCGCCAGCGCCTGTTCCCGCACTGGCGCGGAATATCTCAGCCACGAACTCGGTCGCCAAGCGCGCGCGTTCGCCTTGCTGCGCCGCACGTTGCGCCTGTAGCAACGTCGCACCAGCGCCCACCAGCACTGCCAACAGAACGGCTGTTGTCGCCCCGAAGCCGAACCAGTGCCGCCGCAGCGCCTTGCGCAACCGGTAGGCCAGGCTCTCGGGCTGCGCCTTCACCGTCTCGCCGGTCAGATGGCGCTCGATGTCCTCGGCCATGGCATCTGCGCTGACGTAGCGCTCGGCCGGCTGGCGCTTCATCGCCTTGCCCAGGATCGCGTCAACATCGCCACGCAAGGCCTTGGCCACTGAACGGTCCCGGGCACGGCTGCTGGCCAACGGTGCATCGCCTTGCAAGGCCGCGTCTTCCACAGCAGCCGCAGTGCTGCGTTTCGGGTTGATCGGCAGTGCGCCTGTCAAAATCTCGTACAGCAGTACGCCCAGGCTGTAGATGTCAGACGCCACGCTGATCGTCTCGCCAGCAATCTGTTCTGGCGAGGCGTAGTGAGGCGTCATCACGCGGCCCTGCTGCTGCGTCAGGCCGGGTGCGTCGGGCGCAGCTTCGGTCAACAGCTTGGCGATGCCGAAGTCCAGCAGATGCGCCTGGCCGTCGGCTGAGACCAGCACGTTGGAGGGTTTCAGGTCGCGGTGCACGACCAGGCGGCCGTGTGCGTAGGCGACCGCGCGCACCACCTGCAAGAACAGCTTCAGCCGGGCACGGGTGTCCAGCCCTTTGGCTTTGCACCAGGCATCCAGCGGCTGGCCATCGATGTACTCCAGCGCCAGATAGGGGCGGCCGCGTTCGTCGACGCCAGCGTCGTACAGCCGTGCAATGGCCGGGTGTTCCAGGCGCATGCCGATTTCGCGCTCGCGCGCCATGCGCTTGGCCAGGCCCGCACCCCAGGCCAGGCGCGGCAGCTTCAGCGCGACCTGCCGTTCGTAGTTGCCGTCTGCGCGCGCGGCCAGCCAGACGCTGCCCATGCCGCCCTCGCCAATCTGCCGCAGCAACTGATAGGGGCCTACTCGTTCGCCAGCCTGGGCGGTAGCTTCATCGGCGCTCAACTTGGGCAACGTAGACAGCAGGCTGGCTGTGTCTGCACTGAATTGCGCAGCCAGCATGTCGCGCAGCACAGTCTCGTGTCGGCGGTGCTCGGGCGGCAGCCCGGCCAGCCAGGCTTCACGTTGCGGCGCGTCGAGGTCCAGCGCTTCTTCGAGCAGGCGGCTCAGTGTGGCAAGGTCAGCGGCAGCTATTGGCATGGCGTTGGCGAGGAGCCGGCACGGCGTTGTCGTGATCAAGAGCCCTGCCGGACCGCTGGTGGTGGAAGGGCGGCCACTCGATCTCGTCCTCATTCTGCAGTGAACGTGCGTTCGGTAGATCGTTCATCTCTGCTCCAGGGATATCGAAAGTGCTTCTTCCCGCTTCAGACGGAAAGCGGGGCAAGAAGCGGACACCGATGGTGTGCGGGCTGTCGCTGCCAGCGAATGCGTAGGGCAGCACAGGAGGATCACACGGTGGTTCGACAACGATGCCGCGCAGTCAAAAACCTGCAATTCGCTTCAACCAAGGAGA
This sequence comes from Burkholderiales bacterium, assembly GCA_038316815.1. GTDB lineage: Bacteria > Pseudomonadota > Gammaproteobacteria > Burkholderiales > Burkholderiaceae_C > Rubrivivax. The sequence goes on along the minus strand of JBBQAW010000019.1, from coordinate 7,366 downwards.
GTCAGCACGCAGTCGTCAATCCTGCGCCAGGGCGCGTTTGCCCTGTCGATGGTGGGTAACGGCACAGCAGCTCTCGCCGGCGCAGGCCAGGAGAATGCGCCCAACTGCCACAGACTCTAGCCCGACAGTCGCTCGCCACCACACTGGGGACGGGCCAGGTCGCGCTGTCCGGCTTGTGGCGGCGCACTGCGCAGCGCGACGAACGATCGCTGCAACGCTGGCTGCTGCTGTCAGAAGGGCAGGGCGACGCCACCGACCGGCTTGGTCACCAACGCAATCGGGGAGATGATCGCCATCCGAAGAGTGGGCACGCCGGCGCGCTGCCCTGCCCCGAACCCGAGATCACTGTGCATCGGCTTGCTGGCGAGCGATTGGTCGAGCTGCAAATTGACGGGAATCTCGGATTGGTGAAGGTTGCGCAGCCCCTGCGTTCTGCATCAACCGATCGGCGCCAGGAGCATTCCGCAACGTCCGTTTTGGCACGCCGGTTGCGTCTGTAAAGGTATGGATCTCTGGGAGAACGCCTATGCAGCACACCCTCGCCGTACCTTGCGACGCAAGCCGTGGTGCCGGCATCGGCATCCGTGTTGGGCTGCTTCAAGCTGGATTGGAGAAGCGCTCGACACATGTCCAACCGGTGTGGCCAGCCCACTGGATCGATGCACTACCGCCGTCGGCCCGGCAGGACGCCTTGCCCTTGCAGGGCTAAGAGGCTGAGAGCCTTTCGATCATGGCCACTCATCAAGCCAAAAGACGCCCGCTCGTCGTTGCAAATGCCCGCCATAGCCCGAGCTATGGCTGTGCTTTGCGCCTAAATCGGACGCCTGTTGACGCGCTGCTCGGCCACGCTCGAAAAACTCTCAGCCTCTGAGGCTCCATTGCCTGATGTTCGAACACTGGCGCGAAGACGGGGCACCAGTGCCCATCCGATGTCCGGTTTTGCCGGGCCCATGCGTCTGAGAGAAGGAGGAAGGGTCAGCCAACTGCCCAGTCATCCCTTCCCGGCCTGTTCGACGGGTCGGCGCTCAGCCTCTATGCCCATTCAGGAAACAACATGAAACTTCGCATTTCGCCCTATTTTTCTGACATCCGTGTGCCCTTGGTCGCGTGCAGAGTCTTGCTGCTCACGCTGGCCACCACGGCGGCCCAAGCCGAACCTGTGCAATGGACCATCAGCAATGGCGGTAACGGTCACTGGTACGAGTTGGTCACTGCGCCCAATGGCATTAACTGGGCCAGCGCGCAAGCGTCTGCGACGGCACGCGGCGGCTATCTCGCCACGCTGACCAGCAATGCCGAAAACGCCTTTGCCTTCGGCTTGGCGAACGCGGTTCCCTCCGCCTGGATCGTCGTTGGCGGTCAATTTGGAGAAGTAGCGGGCCCTTGGCTGGGTGCATTCCAGCCTGCGGGTTCGCCCGAACCCAGCGGCAACTGGACATGGAACAACAACGAAGGCCTGCTGACGACACCCGGCTACAACACGAATTGGCAGGCCGGCTCGCCGAACAACTTTGGCGACGAGAACCGCCTGCAGTTCTACGGCCTGAATTTTCAGCGCATGCCGCTGTGGAACGACATCAATGACGCCGCGCCGATGCGCGGCTATGTCGTTGAATGGACCACCGCACCCGTACCTGAGCCCGGGACTCTACCGCTGCTGCTTGCAGGACTGGGCGCTATGTCCTATCTGATTCGGCGCGTCAAACGAACCTGACTTCCTCGGCAGAAGGGCGTCCAACTCCATTCGAGTCACACTTTGCCGGCGAAGGTGGAGCGGCTACTGTCACTGGTGCCGTCGTCTCCCGTTACGCAGTAGTCCTGGCCCATCAAGCTCATCCAAATTTAAGGATCGCCCCATGGTTAGCTCTGCTGCTGCCTCTGGCCATACCGCACCGCTGCCCGCCAATGAGCGGTTGCCCATCCTCGACGTGCTGCGCGGCTTCGCTCTGATGGGTATTCTGATCATGAACATGCCGGGCTTCAGCTACAGCCCCTGGCACGAGGCTGACGGGTCGCACTACTGGCCTGGCGCTATGGACCAAATGGCAGAGAGCGTGCGCGACGCGCTTTTCTCGGGCAAGTTCAACAGCCTGTTCTCGGTGCTTTTCGGCCTGGGCTTCACCATCCAGTACGCGCGCATGCAGCACAGCGACCCGCTGCACGCCGATGCCCTGTACCTGCGCCGGCTGCTGGTGCTTTTTCTGCTGGGCGTATTGCATGCCTGCGTGTTCTGGTTCGGTGACGTGCTGCATGTGTACGCGCTGCTGGGCATCATGCTGCTGCTGGGCTTGCGTCGCGTCAGCGACCGCGGGTTGCTGTGGATCATGGCCGGCTGCATCGTTTATCCGCTGGTGGCCAGCCTGCTGCGTGTGGCCTTCATGACCAAGGAATTCACGGCCGGCCGGGTGGCCCTGGGCAAGAGCTTCGCGCTCAGCGGCGACGCCGCTTTTGGCGCAGGCAGCTTCATCGATACCGTGCGCGAGAACATGCGCGTCATGGCCCACGAGTACCTGGACCTGTTTTCCTTGTGGGGTACGTTCGGCTGGTACGTGGCGATGACGCTGACCATGCTCATTGGCGTGCTGGCCGGCCGTCGGCTGTGGGCAGAGCGCATCCCCGAGCTGATGCCCACCATCCGGCGGCTGACTTGGGTGCTGCTGATGGTTGGGCTGACGCTGTCCACCATTGCCACCTACATCTGGGAAACGCATCGTGTGCCCGGGCCTTCGCTAATCAAGACCTTCGCCGGCCTTTGCTACAACGTGTCTCGGCCCATGTTGATGATCTTCTACGTGCTGCTGATCGTGCAGCTGTTCCAGAAAGACGCGCTCAAGCCCCTGTTCAAGCCCTTCGAATTGGCCGGCCGCATGCCGCTGACCAACTACTTGATGCAGACCGCCATCTGCACCAGCTTGTTCTACGGCTGGGGCTTTGGACTGTGGGCCAAGGTGGGCCCGGCCTGGGGCATGGTCCTATCGTTGGCCATCTTCTTCTTCATCCAGGTGCCTTGGAGTTGGTGGTGGCTGCAGACCCACACACGCGGGCCGATGGAAACCCTGTGGGCGCGGCTGACCTATGGCGGCAAGCGCGCCGGGGTGCGGGCGGACGTGAAGGCCCCTTCAGCCTGAAGCGCACGCGCCCCGAGCCTGGGTCCAGTCGACGCTGCCGAGCGTCGGCCCAGACGACTGGTCTGCGCGCTGCGCTGACGGTCAGTCCGCATCGTCCCGAATGTGGCCGCGCGTGTTGTAGTGGCGACTTGCCGCACACGGCGTACCACGCCGTCGTGTGGCTGTTGCGGTGGGCGGGCGTCGAGCCGACTGACTGGCCACGGCCGAATGAAGTCACAGCTGGGGCTTCTTGCTGAGCGCTGCGGGAGTAGCATCTTGTTTGCTGGCCAAACCTTGCCCCAAAGCCAGCAATCTTGCCTAAATCGGGCGTGCCAGCCGTTCTGACTGCCGCTTTGCTGGTTCACTTCACCTGATGCGCTTGACGCAGACCTCATGAGTGACCGCGCTGCCCTGACGAATGAAGACATCGTCGAACTCAGTGCCTTGTTGGATCAAGCGCTGGGGTTGCAGCCGTCAGAGCGGCTTCTGTGGTTGGAAAACCTCCCGCCGATGCATGCACGGCATCAAGCGCGTCTGGCGGAGATGCTGCTGACTGGCAACGCTGATGTGGAAAATTCGCGCCGCCGGCTTACGGCCATTTTTGATGGTCTGTCGCGGCCGCCAGCGGTTCGCGCGCCCGATCGCATGGGCCCTTACACCTTGCTTCGCGAGCTGGGCCGGGGCGGCATGGCCAGCGTCTGGCTGGCGCGACACGACGCGGCATGTGCGTCCGAGATGGTTGCTATCAAGTTCCCTCATGCAAGTTGGCAACGACCCGAGAGTTCTGGGCGCATGGCCCGCGAACTGACCATTCTGTCGAGCCTGAGTCACCCCAAGATCAACAGACTGCTGGACGCGGGTGTCGACACACACGGCCAGCCGTATCTGGTGCTGGACTACGTGAATGGAGAGCCCATCGACGTTCACTGCCGACGGCATTCGCTCGATCTGCGCGAACGGCTGCTGCTGTTCGCACAGGCCGCCGACCCGGTGGCCTATGCCCACTGTCATAACGTCATCCACCGCGACTTGAAGCCGCCCAATATCCTTGTTACCGCAGAAGGAGATGTTCGGCTGCTTGATTTCGGGATCGCCAAGTTGCTTGAAGACGGCTTGAGTGTCGAAACCGAACTCACGCACCAGGTCGGGCGGCCGCTCACGTACGAATATGCGTCACCTGAACAGTTGCGTGGTGAGCCTGTCGGCATAGGTTCGGATGTTTATGCGCTTGGCGTTGTGCTGTACGAACTGCTGTGTGGCTGCCGCCCGCATCAGCTGGAAGGTCGCATGCCCCAAGGCTTTGTTGCCACGATGATGCGTGCGGTACCCCGTTTGCCGAGCGAGACGGTCTCTGACCAGGCAATGCGTGATTTGCTGCGTGGCGATCTCGACGCGGTTGTCATGAAAGCACTGCGAAAGCCTGTAGGGGAACGCTACCCCAGCGTCCCAGCACTGCTGGATGACATCCAGCGCTTTCTCTGTGGCCGACGAGTCGGTGCAGCAGGCGAATGGGCTGCGCTGTCGGACATGGACCATTTGAGCGAGCCCGTGCTCCGTGAAATTGCCGCGCGCGGCGTGGTCAAGCACTTTGGGCCAGAGACTGTTCTCGTGCGTGCGGGAGATGCAGACGACACATTGTTTGTGCTCCTGCGCGGCCAGGTCAGGATTTTTGCGACCAATGGCGATGGCGCTGAAGTTGTTTTGGGCGCGCTGGATGCGGGGTCATGTTTCGGTGAGTTGGCGCTAGACGGTGGCCGCCGGGACGCCACAGTGGTCACCACCGAGCCGACCACTTGCTCGCTGTTGAGCGGTAGCGTGCTGCGAGATGTGCTGGCTGCTCAACCGGAATTCGCGATCCATCTCATTCAGGTTCTGACTCGGCGCGTGCGGTCACTGTCCGCGCGATTGAAGGAATCGCGATGAATCAGGTGCAGACCCAGTTCCACGCCAAGTTCAAGACCGATCTGGACCTGACGAGACTGCCTTCGGGGAAGTTCAAGACCAAGGCCTTGGTGTGCCACCTTGCCGCGCTGGCCATGAACATCCTGCGCCTGATGGGCCAGCTCGGCCTGCTGGGGCCAGATGCGCCGGTGCGCCACGGCGTCAAGCGCCGGCACATCAAGACCGTGATGCAGGAGTTGATCTACCTCGCAGGCCGGCTCATCGAGACCGGGCGCAGGCTGATACTCGCTTAGGTAACGGCAAGCTGTGTGCCTCGCGTTTTTAGAGGATAGGGTTTTCGAACAACTCGTGCGTGCCACGCCTAGATGCGTGAGGATCCGCTCGATCACCACAGATTCTGGGACGATCGCGACGATCATGAGCTAACCAACGCAGTTCGAGCGGTGTTCGAGATCGGCATCAAAGACCCTCTTGAGCATTCGGGCCTTGATGAGGCGCCGTACAGCCGCCATTCAGCAGCGCCCGCTCGTGGCCATTATGGATACCTAGCCAACGGTCGTCCCAACCGTGTGCGGCTGAATCGCGGCTGACGCTAGAAAGTCGGGGCGCGCCTTTCGTTCGGCAACCATCTTCAGGAGGATTTGATGGTCAGGACTCTTCGGGAGGCCAGGAAGTTCAAACCCACTTTCTCCTCTCAAAGGCCCCCGTCAATGCTCTTGAACACACTGGTGCTGTCCTTGGGTTCGGCAGCGGCTTTTTAAGGATCGATCGCAGCCGAAACGAGCTTCATCGGTGGCGACCGCCTCCTGATTTTCCTTTGCGATCAGCCGCCAAACGGAAACCTCGGCTCTGAGAAGCTCTGGCGCAGCCGATCCCCGTGGCTCTGGGCACCGGGTCGCCTGAAACGTGTTGGCTGGTGGGTCTCAGGCCGCTTGCAGTCCGCAGTTGCGACCGAAGGGCGGGCGGAGCAATGGTTGCCTATCGAGCGGACCGCGCGCATGGGGCCCCCGTGTGTTGACCAGCGCAGCCCGCTTTCCAGCGCTATGCAGACGCCTTCGACCTCATATCCTGTCCATCACCAGCACCACCAGCGCCACCATCATCGCCAGCCACCACGCCACCAGCCCGGCGGCGAAAAAGCGATGCGGCAGCCACACGACCAAACCCAGCGTAGCCATGACCAGGAAGAATTGCCCGGCCGCGAAGGCCGCTTCGCCTTCCAGCGTGACGAGGCCGTAACGCCGCGCATAGCCGGTGTGCGTGCCGGTATTCAGGGCGGCCACGCCCAGGACGGCGAAGATGGTGGCGACGGCGGTGATGAAGAGCTTGAACTTGGGGGCGTTGGTCGCGCTTCGGTGAGGATGTCAAACCAATTCCTGCCGGACCACGTGGGCTTGGCAGGGCTCGCAGGTCCCTGACGCATGACGCATGACGCATACCGAGCGAAGCTGACCCGTTCCGGTTCGGCCGACAGCGTGCTGCGATTTTTGATCGACCAGGGAATCGTATTGTGGAAACGGAATCTGTGTCCCCGAAGTTTCTATGAGCCCCATCAAAGTCGATTCGAGGCGCCACGAACTTGAATGTGGGAGAGAAGTTGTACCCAATGGGCCCCGCAGCCGGTGGAGGTTGAACCACGACACCCACTCCAGCGTGGCTGTTGTGAGCTGGCGTAGCGGTCGAACGTTGGGAGGCAAGACCAGCTTCTGATCGGGCAATCGCCACACCCCGTAGCAGGTCGGTCGGAAAAAGGTCGGAAACCCGCCGGGATCCGGTCAGGACTTCCGGCGGGCCAAGGCTGACGATGGCTCTCTATCCATCGGCAATCCTTTCGGCGAGGGAATCTACACATGAAGCGCTCGCTGAAGCGGTTGTTGTCTGGATGGCTGGCGCTCAGGCTCTCAACGAGCCCAGCGGACGCGCGCGACGTACGCTCCCTGGCAGTTGCGGGTTGCGGTGATGACTCGCTCCTGCAAGGGCGAACGTTGCGGGCTTTCGGCTGACCAGCATTCCTGAACCTACTAATTAAAGGACGCGCCACCATGAATACACTTTTGCTGCACGCTGCGGGCCGCTGGGTGCTGGCCACCGCCCTGGCCCTGGCTGCCGCCGCCATTGCCCCCACCGCCCAGGCAGGTTGGGTGGGCGGCACGGTGGGCTGGACGCTTGAGACACCGCGTGGCACGGTTGTGGCCGACCGCGGTACCGCGCTGGTTGGACAGACGGGACAGGAATTCAACGCCAAACCCTTCAACGACTTTGTGATCGACGCCAACGGCAACAGCATCAACCTCCGAAACCTTGGCAATCTGCCGGTGAGCTTTCAGGGCACCACGCCCTCCAGTTTCCAGGGCTTC
>JBBQAW010000018.1:0-27806 GCA_038316815.1 Burkholderiales bacterium | reverse complement strand
GTCATTCGCGACCTGATCGTCGACATGACGCTGTTCTTCAAGCAGTACCACAGCATCAAGCCCTACCTCGTCAACGACACGCAGCCGCCCGAGAAAGAGCGCTTGCAAAGCCCCGAAGAGCGGGATGAACTGAACGGCTTGTACGAATGCATTCTGTGCGCGGCGTGCTCGACCTCCTGCCCCAGCTTCTGGTGGAACCCTGACAAGTTCGTCGGCCCGGCTGGCCTGCTGCAGGCTTACCGCTTCATTGCAGACAGCCGCGACCAGGACACCGGCGGCCGCCTGGACAACCTGGAAGACCCGTACCGTTTGTTTCGTTGCCACACCATCATGAATTGCGTCGATGTCTGCCCCAAGGGCCTGAACCCGACGAAGGCGATTGGCAAGATCAAAGAGCTGATGGTCAGGCGCGCAGTTTGAATTTGAAGCATTGGCACAACTGAAGAACCGGCATGGAAGCCCGAATCGGTGAACGTGAACTCAGCAAGCTGCGCTGGCGCTGCCGGCGCGGCCTGCTCGAGAACGACTTGTTCATCGAACGCTTCTTCAACCGGCACCAGGAGACGCTGACCGAAGGCCAGGCCCGGGGTCTGGAAACCCTGATGGACCTGGCCGACAACGACCTGCTCGACTTGCTGCTTCGGCGCAAGGAAGTGCGGGCCATCCCCGAACTGAGCGACTCCCCGGAGGTGCGCGACGTGCTTGCACAGTTGCGCCAGCCTCCGAACTGAACGCCTACGCCACGCACCAGAAAGGCCCTTGCGATGATTGCATCCGATGTCAAAGCCACCCTGTCGTTTTCAGACGGCAGCCCGAGCATGGAACTGCCCTTGTACAAGGGCACCATCGGACCGGACGTCATCGACATCCGCAAGCTGTATGCGCAGACCGGCAAGTTCACCTACGACCCGGGATTTCTGAGCACTGCTTCGTGCAACAGCACCATCACCTACATCGACGGCGACAAAGGTGAACTGCTGTACCGCGGCTACCCCATCGAGCAACTGGCGACGAAATGTGATTTTCTGGAAACCTGCTACTTGCTTCTGAAGGGCAACCTGCCCAACGTGCAAGAGAAGAAAGATTTCGACCGTCTCGTGAGCACGCACACGATGGTCAACGAGCAGATGCAGTTCTTCCTGCGCGGCTTCCGCCGCGACGCCCACCCGATGGCCGTCATGACGGGCCTGGTGGGTGGCCTGTCGGCTTTCTATCACGACAGCACCGACATCCATAACCCCGTGCACCGCGACATCAGCGCCATCCGCCTGATTGCCAAGATGCCGACGCTGGTGGCCATGGCCTACAAGTACGGCATCGGCCAGCCCTACATCTACCCGCAGAACAGCCTGTCCTACAGCGCCAACTTCATGCGCATGATGTTCGGCACGCCGTGCGAGGAATACGTGCCGAACGACGTACTGGTGCGCGCGATGGACCGGATCTTCATCCTGCACGCCGACCACGAGCAGAACGCGTCGACGTCCACCGTGCGCCTGTGCGGCAGCAGCGGCACCAACCCGTTCGCGGCCATTGCCGCGGGCGTGGCCTGCCTTTGGGGCCCGGCGCACGGCGGCGCCAACGAAGCCGCGCTGAACATGCTCGAAGAGATTCAGCGCAACGGCGGCATCGAGAAGATCGGCGAGTTCATCAAGAACGTCAAGGACAAGAACAGCAGCGTCAAGCTGATGGGCTTCGGCCATCGCGTTTACAAGAATTACGACCCGCGTGCCAAGCTGATGCGCGAGACCTGCCATGAAGTGCTGGCCGCTACAGGCCTGGGCGACGACCCGCTGTTCAAGCTGGCCATGGCGCTGGAAAAGATTGCGCTGGAAGACGACTACTTCGTCAGCCGCAAGCTCTACCCGAACGTCGACTTCTACAGCGGCATCGTGCAGCGAGCCATCGGCATCCCTGTGAGCCTGTTCACTGCAGTCTTCGCGCTGGCCCGTACCGTGGGCTGGATTGCGCAGCTCAACGAAATGATCGGTGACCCGGAATACAAGATTGGCCGCCCGCGGCAGCTGTTCGTCGGTTCGCCGCACCGCGACGTGATGCCGATCGCGCAGCGCTGAAGTCGCATTGCGGAACTTGCGGGGCCGCCTTGTGCGGCCTTTTTCCTTCTAATTCCTCAAGCCCAGGCACGCGGCGCATCGCCAGCACCTGTTGGTTGGCCGGGTTCGGTAGGGTGGATGCGCGAAACGGCGCCGCTACAAGGCGGCTCGCAATCCGCTGGCGAAATGCAACCTCATCAGGCGGGCCGCCTCGTCCGGCTGGCGCTGCAGTAGGGCTTGCATCAGTTCCCGGTGTTCGGCCAGTGAATCAACGAGCCGCCCGCGCTGCAGCAGCGAGTGGTGGCGATTGAGTTTCATCACCTTGCGCAGGTCGTTCACCATCTGCAGCGCCCAGCGGTTGCCGGCGCATTCGAGCAGCGCGATGTGGAAGGCTTCGTTGGTGGCGAAGAAAGCGTCGCGCTGGCGCACCTGCTTCTCGAGCCGGTCGTGCAGCGCCGACAGCCGGGCCAGTGCTTCGGGCGTGCCGTGGGTGGCCACGCTGCGGGCGGCGTCGCATTCCAGCAGCGCCATCAAGTGGTAGACCTGGGCCACGTCATCGGCCGAGACTTCGGTGACGTAAGCACCGCGGCGCAGTTTCATCGTCACCAGGCCTTCGGCGGCCAGCACTTTCAGGGCTTCACGCAATGGCGTGCGGCTGATGCCGAAGGCTGCTGCCAGGGTCTGTTCGTCGATCCAGCTGCCAGGGGGCAGTTCCCGGGTGTAGATTTGCTGGCGCACACGTTCGGCCACGTCAAGGTACAGCGCCCGAGGCGCTAGCGGCGCCAGCGGCTGCACGGGGGCAGCGGCTCGTCGGGGTGGTGGTGGGGCGGTTGAGGCAGTGGCCATGGCTGGGGGTTTCTGATCGTTCGGCAGGGCTTGGCGCTTGCGGGTGGCGTCAGGTTCAACGCGCAAGGTTCAACGTGTCAGGTTTGTGCCGGGATTCTGAATTTATAATTATGGCGTTCGAAAGCATTGCCGATTCTGCACAGAATCAGCTTCAGCCAACGGCACCGTTTCCAGGAGTTCACGCATGAGCCAAGCCGCCCCCCCCGCAGACCAAACGACGCCGGAAGCATTTGCGCGCTGGCAGAAATCAGCCGAGAAGTCGGCGCCGGGCGGCGACCTGGCGGCGCTGAACTGGGTCACGCCTGAAGGTCTGACGGTCAAGCCGCTGTACACCGCGCAAGACCTTCAGGGCCTGCCGCACACCGACACCCTGCCGGGCTTCGCCCCCTTCATTCGCGGCCCGCAGGCCACGATGTACGCGGTGCGGCCCTGGACGATTCGTCAGTACGCGGGTTTTTCCACCGCCGAAGACAGCAATGCCTTCTACCGCCAGGCACTGGCCGCGGGCGGGCAGGGCGTGAGCGTGGCTTTCGACCTGGCCACGCACCGCGGCTACGACAGCGACCACCCGCGCGTGACGGGCGACGTCGGCAAGGCCGGCGTGGCCATCGACAGCGTCGAGGACATGAAGATCCTGTTCGACGGCATCCCGCTGGACAAGGTCAGCGTGTCGATGACGATGAACGGCGCCGTGCTGCCGGTGCTGGCCGGCTATGTGGTGGCGGCCGAAGAGCAGGGCGTGCGGCAGGACCAGTTGAGCGGAACCATCCAGAACGACATCCTGAAGGAGTTCATGGTCCGCAACACCTACATCTACCCGCCTGCGCCCAGCATGCGCGTCGTGGCCGACATCATCGAATACACGGCCCGGCACATGCCGAAATTCAATTCAATCAGCATCAGCGGTTACCACATGCAGGAAGCCGGCGCCAACCAGGCGCTGGAACTGGCCTTCACGATCGCCGATGGGTCCGAGTACGTGAAGATTGCCACCGCGCGCGGCCTGGACGTCGACGACTTCGCGCCACGCCTGAGTTTCTTCTGGGCCATCGGGATGAACTTCTATCTCGAAATTGCCAAGATGCGCGCCGCCCGCTTGTTGTGGTGCCGCGTCATGCAGGGCTTCGGCGCGAAGAACCCCAAGAGCCTGATGCTGCGCACGCACTGCCAGACCAGCGGCTGGAGCCTGACCGAGCAAGACCCCTACAACAACATCGTGCGCACCACGGTCGAAGCCATGGCCGCGGTCTTCGGCGGCACGCAAAGCCTGCACACCAACAGCTTCGACGAAGCCATCGCCCTGCCCACCGAAACCAGCGCCCGCATTGCCCGCAACACGCAGTTGATCCTGCAGGAAGAAACACACATCACCAGCGTCGTCGACCCCTGGGCCGGCAGCTACATGATGGAAACGCTGACCCAGCAAATGGCCGACCAGGCCTGGGCCATCATCGAAGAAGTGAACGCCCAGGGCGGCATGACGCAGGCCGTGGGCAGCGGCTGGGCCAAGCTGAAGATCGAAGCGAGCGCGGCCGAGAAGCAGGCCCGCATCGATGCCGGCAAGGACGTCATCGTCGGCGTCAACAAGTACCGGCTGGCCAAGGAAGACCCGATAGAGGCGCGTGAGGTCGACAACCACCGCGTGCGCGAAGGCCAGGTCGCGCGGCTGCAGCAGATTCGCGCCACGCGCGACAGCGCCCAGGTGAACGAAGCGCTTGCCACGCTGACCACGGCCGCGCAAAGCGGCGACGGCAACCTGCTGGCGCTGAGCATCGCCGCCATGCGCCTGCGCGCCACGGTGGGCGAGGTCAGCGACGCGCTCGAGGCTGCCTTCGGCCGCCACCGTGCCGACATTCAGAAGGTCACCGGCGTCTATGCCGCGGCCTACGACAGCGCCCAGGGCTGGGCCAAGTTGCAAAGCGAAATAGCAGCTTTCGGCGATGAACAGGGCCGCAGGCCGCGCGTGATGATTGCCAAGCTGGGCCAGGACGGGCACGACCGCGGCTCCAAAGTCGTGGCCACGGCGTTTGCCGATCTGGGCTACGACGTCGACATCGGCCCGCTGTTCCAGACCCCCGAAGAATGCGCGCGCCAGGCGATCGAGAACGACGTGCACGCGGTCGGCGTCAGCACCCTGGCGGCGGGCCACAAGACCCTGGTGCCGGCCATCATTGCCGAACTGCGCAAGCAGGGGGCAGATGACATCATCGTCTTCGTCGGCGGCGTCATCCCGCAGCAGGACTACGGCTTCCTCTATGACGCTGGCGTCAAGGGCATCTACGGCCCGGGCACGCCCATACCTGTCAGTGCCAAAGACGTGCTCGAGCAGATCAGGGCCAGCTTGCTTGCCAATGAGAAGGCCTGAGCAGATCGTTGCTGCCCTGCTGGGCCCTGCGGGCATGCTGCAGCGCCGGGCGCTGGCCAAGGCCGTGACGTTGCTGGAAAGCACGCGTGCGGACCACCGCACCGACGCCGACGCGATGCTGAACGCGCTGCTGCCGCACAGCGGGCGCAGCCTGCGCATCGGCCTGTCGGGCGTGCCGGGCGTGGGCAAGAGCACCTTCATCGAAGCGCTGGGCTTGTTCCTGGTCGGCCAGGGGCTGCGGGTGGCCGTGCTGGCCGTCGACCCCAGCAGCAGCCTGGGCGGCGGCAGCATCCTGGGCGACAAGACGCGCATGGAGCACTTGTCGGTCCACGAGATGGCTTTCATCCGACCCAGCCCGAGCAGCGGCACCCTGGGTGGCGTGGCCGAGAAGACGCGTGAAGCGCTGCTGGCCTGCGAAGCGGCGGGCCACAACGTGGTGATCGTCGAGACCGTGGGCGTGGGCCAAAGCGAAACAGCGGTGGCCGCCATGACCGACCTGTTCGTGCTGCTGCAGTTGCCCAATGCCGGCGACGACCTGCAGGCCATCAAGAAGGGCGTCATGGAGCTGGCCGACTTGGTGGTCATCAACAAGGCCGACATCGACCCCGCGGCGGCGATGCGTGCCCAAGCGCAGATTACCGGCGCGCTGCGCTACCTGGGCGCGCATGCCCATGCGGGCACGCAGGTGCTGCAGTTGAGCGCCTTGCAGGGCACCGGCGTGGCCGAGTTCTGGCGCGTCATCACCGAACTGCACCAGCGCCGCCAGACCAGCGGTGAGGCCGCGGCGCGCCGCCACCAGCAGGACCAGGCGTGGATGTGGGAACGCATCGAATCGGGCTTGCGCCTGCGTTTTCGCCAGCACCCGGCGGTGCGTCTGGCCTTGCCCCAGGTGCTGGCCGATGTGCAGGCTGGCAGCCTGGCCGCTTCAGTGGCCGCGCGTAGATTGCTCGAATTGCTGGACTCACACTGAACACGAGGTCCTGAAAACGGAACGACCCCATGCACAACATCCTGGAACAACTGGAAGCCAAGCGCGCCGCGGCGCGTTTGGGCGGTGGTGAAAAGCGCATTGCCGCGCAGCATGCCAAGGGCAAGCTGACGGCGCGCGAACGCCTGGAATTGCTGCTCGACGAAGGCAGTTTCGAAGAGTGGGACATGTTCGTCGAGCATCGGTGCAACGACTTCGGCATGCAGGCCAACAAGGTGCCGGGCGACGGCGTCGTCACCGGCTACGGCATGATCAGCGGCCGGCTGGTGTTCGTCTTCAGCCAGGACTTCACGGTCTTCGGCGGTGCGCTGTCCGAGGCGCATGCCGAGAAAATCTGCAAGGTCATGGACCAGGCCATGAAGGTGGGTGCGCCCGTCATCGGCATCAACGACAGTGGCGGCGCGCGCATTCAGGAAGGCGTGGCTTCACTGGGCGGTTATGCCGAGGTCTTCCAGCGCAACGTGATGGCCAGCGGCGTGGTGCCGCAGATCAGCCTGATCATGGGCCCTTGCGCAGGGGGTGCGGTCTATTCACCGGCCATGACCGACTTCATCTTCATGGTCAAGGACAGCAGCTACATGTTCGTCACGGGCCCCGAGGTGGTCAAGACAGTGACGCATGAAGAAGTAACGGCCGAACAACTGGGGGGTGCTGCCACCCACACCGGGCGCAGCGGCGTGGCCGACCTGGCTTTCGAGAACGACGTCGAAGCCATCCTGATGACGCGGCGTTTCTTCAATTACCTGCCGCTGAACAACCGCGACAAGGCACCCGTGCGCCCCGGCGACGATGCGGCTGACCGACTGGACATGTCGCTAGACACGCTGATTCCGGATAACCCGAACCAGCCTTATGACATGGGTGAGCTCATCCTGAAGGTCGTCGACGACGGCGACTTCTTCGAAATCCAGCCCGAGAACGCACGCAACATCATCGTCGGCTTCGCGCGCATGGATGGGCGCAGCGTGGGCATCGTTGCCAACAACCCGCAGGTGCTGGCGGGCTGCCTGGACATCAAAAGCAGCATCAAGGCCGCGCGTTTCGTGCGCTTCTGCGACGCCTTCGGCATTGCCGTGGTCACCTTCGTCGACGTACCCGGTTTCATGCCCGGCACCAGCCAGGAATACGGCGGCATCATCAAGCACGGTGCCAAGCTGTTGTATGCCTACGCCGAATGCACGGTGCCCAAGGTGACCGTGATCACGCGCAAGGCCTATGGCGGCGCTTACGACGTGATGAGCAGCAAGCACTTGCGCGGCGACGTCAACTTCGCCTGGCCCCGCGCCGAGATTGCGGTCATGGGGGCCAAGGGCGCGGTCGAGATCATCTTCCGCGAAGACAAGGCTGACCCGGCCAAGCTGGCGGCGAAAGAAGCCGAGTACAAGGCCCGTTTCGCCAACCCCTTCGTGGCCGGGGCACGTGGCTACATCGACGACGTCATCCAGCCGCACGAAACACGCAAGCGCATCTGCCGCAGCCTGGCGATGCTGAAAGACAAGGTCCTGGAGAACCCGTGGCGCAAGCACGGGAACATTCCGTTGTGATGCGGCGTCAGCCAGACTCGGCGGCAGCAGCTGGCCATTTCCTTACAATCAGGTAAGGCGAAAATCACCAAGGCCAAACTCATGTCCACCGCTACGCTGACCAGCAAGGGCCAGATCACCATTCCTGCCGACGTGCGCCGTCTGCTGAACGTCCAGACCGGAGACCGCGTCGAGTTCGTTCAAATCGAGCCTGGCCGCTTCGAGCTGGTGGCTGCGACGCGCTCAGTGCGCGAACTGAAGGGGCTGTTCGGCAATCCTGGTCGTACGGTGTCGATCGCCGAGATGAACCGCACCATTGCTGAACAGGCTGCTCGCGCAGGACGAGCCAAGTGATCGGACTCGACACGAACGTGCTGGTGCGCTACGTCATGCAAGACGACCCGCGCCAGTCGCCTCGCGCTACGCGCCTGATCGAATCGCTCAGCGCCGAAGACCCGGGTTTCGTGCCCGTGGTGACGCTGGTGGAACTGGTGGGGGTGTTGATGGGCAGTTATGCGCTGGACCGAAAGCAGGTCGCGACGGTGCTGGACGCGCTGTTGCGCAGCAAGGAACTGGTGGTGGACCGGGCTGATCTCGTCACCCAGGCGCTGGCCCGCTTCAGCGCCGGCCGGGCCGACTTTGCCGACACCTTGATCGAGCGCATCGCCAGCGCCGCGGGCTGCACTGCGACGATGAGTTTCGATAGCGGCGCGGTGAAGGCGGCGTCGATGACGCTGGTGCCGTGAACCTCTCGCACTTGTCCCTACCCTAATGGCCCAGCTACACGGAGTGCAGTGATGTTCAAGAAGATATTGATCGCCAACCGGGGCGAAATCGCCTGCCGCGTGATCGCCACGGCCCGCCGCATGGGCATTGCCACCGTGGCCGTTTATTCCGAAGCCGACCGCGACGCCCGGCATGTGGCACTGGCGGACGACGCGGTTCTGATCGGCCCTGCCCCCAGCCGCGAAAGCTATTTGCGCGGCGACAAGATCATTGCCGCCTGCCTGGCCACCGGCGCCGAGGCCGTGCACCCGGGCTACGGCTTCCTGAGCGAGAACGAAGACTTCGCGCGCCGGGTGGAAGAAGCCGGCATCGTCTTCATCGGCCCCAAGCACCACAGCATCGCGGCCATGGGCGACAAGATCGCGTCGAAGAAGCTGGCGCTGCAGGCCGATGTCAACACCATTCCGGGCTGGAACGAGGCCATCGAATCGCCCGAGCGGGCAGTGGAAATCGCACGCGGCATCGGCTACCCGGTGATGATCAAGGCCAGCGCCGGCGGTGGCGGCAAGGGCCTGCGGGTGGCCTTCAACGACAAGGAAGCTTTTGAAGGTTTCAGCAGCTGCCGCAACGAAGCCAAGGCCAGCTTCGGCGACGACCGCATCTTCATCGAGAAGTTCGTCGAAAGCCCGCGCCACATCGAGATTCAGGTGCTGGGCGACGCGCACGGCAACGTGGTTTACCTGCATGAACGCGAATGCAGCATCCAGCGCCGGCACCAGAAGGTGATCGAAGAGGCGCCTTCGCCCTTCATCAGCGAAGCCACACGCGCGGCCATGGGCGAACAGGCCGTGCGCCTGGCCAAGGCTGTGCAGTATCAGAGCGCGGGCACGGTGGAATTCGTCGTCGGCCAAGACCAGAGCTTCTATTTTCTGGAAATGAACACGCGGCTGCAGGTCGAGCATCCGGTGACGGAAAGCATCACTGGCATCGATCTGGTTGAACAGATGCTGCGCGTGGCTGCGGGTGAACCGCTGCCCTTCAAGCAGGCCGACATTCCGCGCCGGGGCTGGGCCATCGAGTGCCGCATCAATGCCGAAGACCCGTTCCGCGGCTTCCTGCCTTCGACCGGTCGCCTGGTGCGTTTTCAGCCG
Organism: Burkholderiales bacterium; assembly: GCA_038316815.1. Taxonomy (GTDB): domain Bacteria; phylum Pseudomonadota; class Gammaproteobacteria; order Burkholderiales; family Burkholderiaceae_C; genus Rubrivivax. The sequence goes on along the minus strand of JBBQAW010000018.1, from coordinate 18,153 downwards.
CCGCCGCAGAACATGTTCGCGGCCCAGCCGGTGCCAGCAGGCGGTGGGGTGCGGGTAGACACAGGCGTGACCGAAGGCGGCCAGATTCCGATGTTCTACGACTCGATGATCGCCAAGCTCATCGTGCATGCGCCCACCCGCACCGAGGCAATCACGCGCATGCGCCAGGCGCTCGACGGCTTCGTCATCCGCGGTGTCAGCAGCAACATCCCTTTCCAGGCCGCGCTGCTGGCGCATCCGAAGTTCCAGGCCGGCGACTTCAACACCGGCTTCATCGCCGAGCATTACGCCACTGGCTTTCGCGCCGAAGACGTGCCGCACGAAGACCCGCTGCTGCTGCTGGCGCTGGGCGCGGTGGCGCGGCGCCGGCTGCTGCAGCGCGCCATGGGCATCAGCGGGCAGCTGGCCGGGCACGGCGTCTCCATCGGGCGCGACTTCGTCGCCGTCGTGCGCGGGCAGGCAGGGCGCGAGGAGCACTGGCCACTGCAGATCAACGACGCCAAAGAGTCTGGCGTCTACGACGTGCAGTTGGACGGTCGTACCTATGCTGTCGCGCTCGACTGGTCTTTCGGCAGCATCCGCGCCAGCGGCCAAGTCAACGGTCGTCCGTACACCGCGCAGATCGAACGCCAGGGTCTGTGGCTGCGCATCGCGCACGACGGCCGACGCGTCGACGTGCAGGTGCTCAGCGCGCGCGCGGCCGAACTGCTGCGCCTGATGCCCTACAAGGCGCCGCTCGACCTGAGCAAATTCCTGCTCTCCCCCATGCCCGGCCTGCTAGTGCAGCTGGCTGTGCAGCCGGGGCAGAAGGTGCTTGCCGGTGAGCGTCTGGCCGTCATCGAGGCAATGAAAATGGAGAACGTACTCACCGCCGCGACCGACGGCACCGTCGGTGAATTGCTGGCCAAAACGGGCGAGAGCCTGGCCGTCGACCAACCCATCCTGAGCTTTGTATGACCCCTGCCACCGCCGCCATGAACGCGCCTGACAAACCATTTCGAATCCTGGGCCTGCAACAGGTGGCCATTGGCGGGCCCGACAAGGCGCGGCTGCGCGCGCTGTGGGTCGACATGCTGGGGTTGACGGTCAAAGGCCACTTTGTCAGCGAACGCGAGAACGTCGACGAAGACATCTGCGAAATGGGGCATGGCGCGAATGCGGTGGAAATCGATCTGATGCAGCCGCTGGACCCCGACAGGAAGCCGGCCGTCCACACCACGCCGTTGAACCACATCGGCCTTTGGGTGGACGATCTGCCCGCTGCGGTGGCCTGGATGACGGCCCAGGGTGTGCGCTTTGCGCCCGGCGGCATCCGCAAGGGCGCAGCCGGCCACGACATCTGCTTCATTCACCCCAAAGGCAACGAAGACTTTCCGGTCGGCGGCGAAGGCGTGCTGATCGAACTGGTGCAGGCACCGCCCCCTGTGCTGGCAGCGCTGGCAGGCTGAGCCGAACCAGACTTTCCGGGGGGTGAACGTCAAGGCGGGCCTGCAATCATTGTGGGTTGTTCTTTCTCTTCCGCCCTGAAAACAGCATGGCCATCTGATTGAACTGCAGCAACGCCACGCTGCGCGACAAGACCACGGTGGGCGGCGCCTACAACTACGGGCGCAGCAAGTCCGCCGGCCTCAGCACCACCAACATTAATAAGAAGAATTTCTTCGGCCCGCACGACCACAACCTGGGCCCCCGACTCTTCGGCTTTGGTCGTTTCGGGGGTGAAGGCGACCAACTCTCGCAGCTGGGCCTGCGCGCCACGCTGACCGGCGGCCTGGGCTACAAGCTGATCGAGAATGCCAACACCAGCTTCAACGTTTTCGGTGGCGCGTCTTACTCGACCGACAGCTACAGCGCGCCGCAGTTCATCGACAACCGCACCGGCACGCGTTTTCTCGCAGCAGCCAGGTTGTTGGCGAAGAGTCCACGCACGAAATTTCCGAGTACACGCGCTGGAACAGCGCCTGGAAGACTCGGCCGGGGTGTCGGGCGACAAAGCCAATCTGACCGATTTCAGCGCTGGCCTGAATGTGGCCATGACGCGCACGCTCAGCTTGGAAGTGGGCTTCACGGCCAAACACAACAGCGCGCCGCCAGCGGGGCAGAAGTCGACCGACACCCTGCTGTTCACGGGCATCAACGTGGAGCTCGGGGCGAACTGGGCCAGAGCTGCCTGAGGCCCCGCGGCGCCGGGCGCCCGGTACGGGGTGGGCTGCAAGGCTGCAGCCCTCGCTCGTCATCGCCGACAATCGGAGTCCGGCACACCGCAGAGCCCCGCCATGAAGCCCAGAACCCTGTACGACAAACTTTGGGACGAGCATGTCGTCCACACCGAGGAAGACGGTACCGCCACGCTCTACATCGACCGGCATCTGGTCCATGAAGTGACCAGCCCGCAGGCCTTCGAAGGCTTGCGCCTGGCCGGGCGCAAGGTGTGGCGTACCAGTTCCATCGTCGCCACCGCCGACCACAACACACCCACCACGGGCTGGGCTGATGGCTACGACGGTATCCGCGACCCGATCAGCAAACTGCAGATCACCACGCTGGACGCCAACATCGCGGCCAGCGGCGCAGCGGCCTATTTCCCGTTTCTGGACAAGCGCCAGGGCATCGTGCATGTCATCGGGCCCGAGAACGGCGCCACGCTGCCGGGCATGACGGTCGTTTGCGGCGACAGCCACACCAGCACGCATGGCGCTTTCGGCGCTTTGGCCCATGGCATCGGCACCAGTGAAGTCGAACATGTGCTCGCCACACAGACCCTGCTGGCGAAAAAGGCGAAGAACCTGCTCGTCAAGGTGGAAGGTCAGCTGGGCCGGGGCGTCACAGCCAAGGACGTGGTGCTCGCCATCATCGGCCGCATCGGCACGGCCGGCGGCAATGGCCACACCATCGAATTCGCCGGTAGCGCCATTCGCGGCCTGAGCATGGAAGGCCGCATGACGGTGTGCAACATGGCCATCGAGGCCGGTGCGCGCGCCGGTCTGGTAGCGGTGGACGATAAGACGATTGCCTACATCCACAACGGCGGTCAGGGCCGACTTTTTGCGCCCACGGGCCTGGAATGGGACCTCGCCGTGGCCCATTGGCGCAGCCTGCACAGCGACCCCGGCGCGCATTTCGACACGGTCGTCGAGCTCGATGCCGCGCAGATACAGCCTCAGGTGACCTGGGGCACCAGCCCGGAAATGGTCACCGGCATCGAAGGCCGTGTGCCCGACCCCGACAAGGAACGTGACCCCGTCAAGCGCGGCGCCATCGAGCGCGCGCTGGCCTATATGGGCCTGGAGCCGAACAAGGCCATGGTCGACATCCGAATCGACAAGGTCTTCATCGGCAGCTGCACCAACAGCCGCATTGAAGATCTGCGCGAAGCCGCTGCCGTGGTGAAGAACGCCGGGCAGCGCGTGGCGCCGAACGTGCGCCTGGCCATGGTCGTGCCTGGTTCGGGCCGCGTGAAGGCGCAGGCAGAAGCCGAAGGGCTGGACCTCATTTTTCGCGCAGCCGGCTTCCAGTGGCGCGAGCCCGGCTGCAGCATGTGCCTGGCCATGAACGCCGACCGGCTGGAGCCAGGTGAACGCTGCGCCAGCACCAGCAACCGCAATTTCGAAGGGCGGCAGGGCGCTGGGGGGCGCACGCACCTCGTCAGCCCGGCCATGGCCGCTGCTGCCGCGTTGAACGGGAATTTCGTGGACGTTCGACGGCTCAGTTAGCCCGGTCCTGCACGCACGCATCTGAAAACGAGTTTCTATGGACGCATTCACAGTACACAAGGGTCTGGTCGCCCCAATGGACCGGGACAACGTCGACACCGACGCCATCATCCCGAAGCAGTTCCTGAAATCGATCGCACGTTCTGGCTTTGGCCCCAATCTGTTCGACGCCTGGCGCTACCTCGACCCGGGCGAGCCCGGCCAGGACCCAGCGACGCGCAAACCCAACCCTGACTTCGTGCTCAACCAGCCGCGCTACCGGGGCGCTTCGGTGCTGCTGGCGCGCAGCAACTTCGGTTGTGGGTCCAGCCGCGAGCACGCCCCCTGGGCGCTCGAACAATACGGATTCCGCGCGCTGATCGCCCCCAGCTACGCAGACATCTTCTTCAACAACTGCTTCAAGAACGGTGTCTTGCCCGTGATCTTGCCGGCCTCGCAGGTGTCGCAGTTGTTCGACGAGGCCTTGGCCTTTCCCGGCTACAGCCTGATGCTGGACCTGCCGCGGCAGGTGGTCGTCAAGCCCGATGGCAGCGAGCTGCCTTTCGACGTCGAGCCCTTCCGCAAATACTGCATGGTGAACGGTTTCGACGACATCGGCCTGACGCTGCGCCATGCCGAGAAAATCAGGGCCTTCGAGGCCGAGCGCCTGGCACGCATGCCTTGGCTGGCCAAGCAAAACATCGCCTGAGGACCCACAAGACATGAAAATTGCCATCCTGCCGGGCGACGGCATCGGTACCGAGATCGTGGCCGAAGCGGTCAAGGTGCTGCACGCGCTGGAACTGAAGGCTGAGACCGAAACGGCCCTGGTGGGCGGCGCAGCCTTCGAGGCCCATGGCCACCCGCTGCCTGATGGCACGCTGAACCTGGCCAGGGCTGCAGACGCCATCCTCTTCGGCGCCGTGGGCGACTGGAAGTTCGACAAGCTCGAACGCGCGCTGCGGCCAGAGCAGGCCATCCTGGGTTTGCGCAAGCACCTGGGCCTGTTCGCCAACCTGCGGCCGGCGCTGTGCTACCCGCAGCTGACGCACGCGTCTTCGTTGAAGCCTGAACTGGTGGCGGGGCTGGATATCCTGATCATCCGTGAATTGACCGGTGATATCTATTTCGGCCAGCCACGCGGCCGCCGTACGGCGGTGGACGGGCATTTCCCCGGTGCTGAAGAAGCTTTCGACACCATGCGCTACAGCCGCCCGGAAATCGAGCGTATTGCGCATGTCGCCTTCCAGGCTGCGCGCAAACGCTCAGGTGGCCGGGGCGGCAAGGTCACCAGTGTCGACAAGGCCAATGTGCTGGAGACCTTCCAGTTCTGGAAGGACGTCGTCACCGAGGTCCACGCCGCGCATTACCCCGATGTCGAGTTGCAGCACATGTATGTCGACAACGCCGCGATGCAGTTGGTGAAAGCGCCCAAGGCGTTCGATGTGGTCTTCACCGGCAACATGTTCGGCGACATCCTCAGCGACGAAGCCGCCATGCTGACCGGCAGCATCGGCATGCTGCCCAGCGCCAGCCTGGACCTGAACAACAAGGGCCTGTACGAACCCAGCCACGGCAGTGCGCCAGACATCGCAGGCAAGGGCGTGGCCAACCCGCTGGCCACCATCCTGAGCCTGGCGATGATGCTGCGCTTCAGCCTGCACCAGCCCGAGGCCGCTGCACGCGTGGAAGCCGCGGTGGACCGGGTGCTGAGCGCCGGGCTGCGCACTGGCGATATCTACAGCGAAGGCACGCGCCGCGTTGGCACAGCCGAGATGGGCGATGCCGTGGTCGCTGAACTGAACAAGAACTGAGGGAGAAGCACGGTGGCACTTGTAGGACTGGTGGGTTGGCGTGGCATGGTCGGTTCCGTGTTGATGGACCGCATGCACGCCGAGGGCGACTTCGCCCTCATCGAGCCGATGTTTTTCAGCACCAGCAACGCCGGCGGCGTGCTGCCTGCAGCCATAGCCGGGCTGGCGAAGAACGAAAGCACCCTGCAGGACGCGAGCGACATCGCCGCACTCAGGCGCTGCGACATCGTCATCACCTGCCAGGGGGGTGACTACACGAAGGCCGTTTACCCGCAGCTGCGTGCTGCGGGCTGGAAGGGTTACTGGATCGATGCCGCCAAGACGCTGCGCATGCAGGACGACGCGGTCATCGTGCTCGACCCCGTCAACCTGAACGTCATCCAGGATGCGTTCTCGCGTGGCGTGAAGGACTACATCGGCGGCAACTGCACCGTCAGCTGCATGCTCATGGGTCTGGGCGCGCTGTTCAAGGCCGACCTGGTGGAGTGGATGACGGCCACCACCTACCAGGCTGCCAGCGGCGGCGGTGCGCAGCACATGCGTGAATTGCTCACGCAGTACGGCATCCTCAACGCGGCCGTGAAGCCTTTGCTGGACGACCCGGCCAGCGCCATTCTCGACATCGACAGGCGGATCATCGACACACAGCGCGGGTTGTCCGCGCAAGCCACAAAAAACTTCGGCGTGCCTCTGGGTGGCAGCCTGATCCCCTGGATCGACAGCGACCGTGGTGACGGCACGAGCTTGGAAGAATGGAAGGGCGGCGCTGAAACCAACAGGATTTTGGGCCGTGGCCCGGGTTTCAGCCAAGCGCCGATACCGATCGATTCGCTGTGCGTGCGCGTCGGTGCCATGCGTTGCCACAGCCAGGCGCTGACGATCAAGCTCAAGAAAGACGTGCCGCTTGCCGACATTGAACACATGATTGCCAACGACAACGCCTGGGTCAGACTGGTGCCCAACACCCGCGAGGCCAGCATGCACCAGCTTACGCCCGTGGCCGTGTCGGGCACGCTGGGCATTCCGGTGGGCCGCGTGCGCAAGATGGCCCTGGGGCCGCAGTACCTGGGCGCCTTCACCATTGGCGACCAGTTGCTTTGGGGTGCGGCCGAGCCGTTGCGCCGCATGCTGCGCATCCTGTTGCAGGCATGAAGGCCTGCAGGTGCGGCACGGCAAGCTCAATGCAGCGTCAAACTGCGTTTTTGCCCTGCATCATGAGCGTTTAGGTGAGCAATCGCTCCTATATCCTTGAAGTGTTTGCGAATTTTCGCCGCCGCAATGACTGCAGTCCCGCTGGGACGCGGATGTGGGTTGAAGACAGGTCGGCAGGCCAACGGCCATTGCCCGCCTGACCGCTGGGGGAACGAACCTTGAATCAAAGCTCGAAGAATGCTGTGCGCCATGCGCTGACAGGTGTGGCCCTGGCCGCCGGTTTGCTGTTTGCCCTGCCCAGCTGGGCGCTGGGGCTGGGCCGGCTGAACGTGCAATCGGCGCTGGGCGAAAGCCTGCGCGCCGAGATCGATGTCACCAATATCAGCCCGGCCGAGGCCGAGTCGCTGCGCCTGCGCATCGCCCCGCCTGAAGCCTACCGCGCCGCTGGCGTCGAATTCAATCCGGCGCTGGCCGGCGCGCAGGTGCGCGTGGTGCGAGGAACGGACGGCCGCAGCGTGTTGCGCATCACGGGCGACCGTGCCGTGCTGGAACCCTTCGTCGAACTGATCGTGGAAGCGAACTGGGCTTCGGGCCGCCTGGTGCGCGAATACACGATGCTCTTCGACCCGCCTTCCACGCGCAGCGCCCAGCCGGCGCCTGTGCCGAGCACCGCGCCCGTCTTCGCTGCACCCGCAGCGCCCCCGGTCGCCCCGCCTGTGGCTGTTGCACCAACCCCTGTGCCGCCGCCGCGTGCGCCTTCGGCAACCGCGCCCGCCGCCATCTCGCGTGCCGCCCCCGTGCCGGCACCGCCTGCATCGCCGCCACCGCCGGCACCAGCGATGGCTACAGCTCCGGCCCCGCAAGGCAGCAATGAAGTGCAGGTACGCCCTGGCGACACCCTGGGCGGAATTGCCAGTCGTGTTCAGTCCCCCGGTGTTTCGCTGGACCAGATGCTCGTCACGCTCTTCCGCGCGAACCCGCAGGCTTTCATGGGCGACAACATGAACCGCCTGCGCAGCGGCGCCGTGCTCAGTGTGCCCAGCGCCGAAGACGCCGGCCGTGTCAGCGCGCCCGAGGCGCGTTCGGTCGTACAAGCCCAAAGCGCCGACTTCAACGCTTTCCGCCAGCGTCTGGCTGGCGCCACCACGGCCCGTGCCGACGCTGCCCCGGCACGCCAGGACAGCGGCCGCGTGCAGACGCAGGTCGAAGACCGTGGCCAGCCCGCCGCCCCGGCACCTGACAAGCTGACCTTGTCGCGCCCTGGCCTGCAGGCTTCGGTGCCGGCCATACAGGCATCGCGCGAAGCCGAGCGCAAGGCGGCTTCCGAACGTGTGGCCGAACTGGCACGCAACGTCGAAGACCTGAAGAAGCTGCAAGGGGCAGCGGCGCCTGCCGTACCTGCCGCACCCGCGCCAGCGCCCGCCCCAGCCCCAGCCGCCGTGGTCGCTGTTCCTGCCGTCGTGGCGACGCCCATGGTCCCAGCTTCGGCGCCGGCTCCCGAGTCCACCGTCGTGGCCGCAGCGCCAGCACCGGCACCCGCGGCAGCGCCCGCCCCGGCTCCAGCGCCAGTCGTGCCGGCACCGCCGGCTGCGGCCAGCGAAGAGGGTGGTCTGCTGGACAGCGTGCTGGCCAATCCGATGCTGCTGCCTGGTGCCGGGTTACTGGTGCTGCTGCTGGGCGGCCTGGGCCTGTACAAGATGCGCAGCCGGCGCAAGCAGGCGGGAGAAACATCGTTCCTGGAAAGCCGCCTGCAGCCCGATTCGTTCTTCGGTGCCAGTGGTGGCCAGCGCATCGACACGCGCGAGGCCGGCAACAGCACGAGCGGCAGTTCCTCGTCGATGAGCTATTCGCTCAGCCAGCTGGACGCCATTGGCGACGTCGACCCCGTGGCCGAGGCCGATGTTTACCTGGCTTATGGCCGCGACCTTCAGGCCGAGGAAATCCTGAAGGAAGCCATGCGCTCGGACCCCGAACGCATGGCCATCCGCACCAAGCTGCTCGAGGTCTACGCCAAGCGCCGCGACATCAAGGGCTTCGAACTGCTGGCCACGCAGCTCTTCAGCCTCACCCGCGGCGAGGGCGAGGACTGGTCCAAGGCCCAGTCCATGGGCCTGGGCATCGACCCCGACAACCCGATGTACCAGCCGGGTGGCACGCCCGACACTGTCATCGGTTCGCGTGGCGAAGCCGTAGAAGCGCTGGGTGCGTCCACCGTGCCTTTTGCAGCACCGGCAGGCCCGCCAAGCTTCCAGCCAGCGGCCGATGCAACGCTGGACGGGCCGACGCTGGACCTGTCGCTGGACCTGGACAACAGCGCTGAGGCGACCCAGCCACAGCCTGGCCCGGCCCCGGCCCGCGCAAGCTTCCAGCCCGTAGCGCCGGCGATGCCGCCCGCGTCGCCCAGGGTCCAGTCCCTGCCCGACCTGAGCCTGGACTTCGACACCGACAGCGGCGTCATCCGTAGCCAAACTGGCGGCGGACTCGACTTCGATCTGAACGAGCCCGCCCCGCGCGGCGCTTCTGCTGACGAAGCAGCGCTGGACTTTGGCGACTTCGGCATCGAACCCGAAGCCCCGCCTGCCGATATGCCCGAGGCCGATGCACTGTCACGCAAGCTCGAGCTGGCCGAAGAATTCCGCCAGATCGGCGACCTCGAAGGCGCCCGCGACCTGCTGGAAGAAGTGCTGGCCAGGGCCGACGGTGCCCTGCGCGCCAAGGCGCAAGGCATGCTCGACACGCTTTGATGGCCCCCAGCCCCCGGCTGGCCCTGGGGGTGGCCTACCGCGGTGGCGCCTACCAGGGCTGGCAGTCTCAGCCCGGTGGGCGAACGGTGCAGGACACGCTGGAAGCCGCGCTGGCGGCTTTCGTCGGAACCTCAGCCGCTGAAGGCTTGCGCACGGTCTGCGCCGGCCGCACGGATGCCGGCGTTCACGCGCTGCAGCAAGTGGTGCACATCGACCCGCCTGTGGCGAGAGACCCGTTTTCCTGGGTGCGCGGCACGAACACCTTTTTGCCCGCAGACATCGCCCTGCAGTGGTGCCAGCCCGTGGCGCCGCACTTCCACGCCCGCAACAGCGCCCGCGCACGGCGCTACCGTTTCCTGGTGCTGGAATCTGCGGTGCGCCCGGCCATCGAGAGCGGGCAATGCGGCTGGGTTTTCTACCCGCTGGACGGGGCGGCCATGCGGCTGGCGGCGGCGCACTGGTTGGGCGAACACGACTTCTCGTCGTTTCGTGCTGCGGGCTGCCAGTCGAACACGCCGGTGAAAACGCTGCGCAGGGTCGACATCACGCAGCGCGGCGCGTACTGGCGTTTCGAATTCGAGGCCAATGCCTTTCTGCATCACATGGTGCGCAACCTCATGGGTTGCCTGGTAGCCGTGGGGCAGGGGCGTCAGCCGCCAGACTGGGCCGCCGCGGTGCTGGCCGCTCGCAGCCGCGACGCGGCGGCGCCCACCTTCGCGCCCGACGGCCTGTACTTCATGGGCCCGTTGTACGACGCCGAGCACAACATTCCGAGCCACGTGCCGGGCATGGACTGGTTGCCCTAGCCGCGACCCCGGTATCCCCGCTGTCCGCACTGCGGGCATGATGGCGGGCATGCAACACCGCACCCGTATCAAGATCTGCGGCCTGACGCGCGAGGCCGATGTCGACGCCGCCGTCGAAGCCGGGGCCGATGCCCTGGGCTTCGTACTGTGGCCCGGCAGCGCGCGCCATGTCACGATTGAACGTACGGCCGTGCTGGTGCGGCAACTGCCGCCGTTCGTGACACCCGTGCTGCTGTTCGTCAACGCCACGCCGGCCGAGATGGGCGCAGCGCTGGCTGCCGTACCCCAGGGCGTGCCGCAGTTCCATGGCGACGAAACTCCGGCCGCATGCCGGGCCGCCGGCCGGGTTTACCTGCGCGCCGCGCGCGTCTCGCCAGGCTTCGATTTGATAAACTTCGAGGCCCGTTTCGGGGATGCACAAGCTCTGTTGCTCGACGCCCATGTCGAGGGCTACGGTGGGGCAGGAAAGGTGTTCGATTGGTCGCTGCTGCAAGGTCAACGTCAAAGCGTGCGCCTTCCGCTCGTTTTGTCTGGTGGGTTGAGTCCTGCCAACGTGATCGATGGCATTCATCGCGTACGGCCCTGGGCCGTTGACGTGAGTTCCGGCGTGGAAGCCAGCAAGGGCGTCAAGGACGCCGCGCTGATGCGCCGGTTCTGCCAGGCAGTGCAGCAGGCCGATCAGGCCTTGGCCGCCACCTGAACCTCCATCCCGATCCCCATCTCGATCCCGACACACGACACCATGCTGAATTACGCCCAACCCGACGCCCGCGGGCATTTCGGACCCGTCAATGGCACCTACTTCGGCGGCACATTCGTCGCCGAAACCCTGATCCACGCGCTGCACGAACTGGACGCCACCTACGCCAAGTACCGCGATGACGCCGAATTCCAGCGCGAATTCCGATACGAGTTGAAGCACTTCGTCGGCCGGCCCAGCCCGGTCTACCACGCCGCCCGCACCAGCCGAGAACTGGGCGGGGCGCAGATTTACCTGAAGCGCGAAGACCTGAACCACACCGGCGCCCACAAGGTCAACAACACCATCGGACAAGCCCTTCTGGCGCGCCGCATGGGCAAAAAGCGCGTGATTGCCGAAACCGGCGCCGGCCAGCATGGCGTGGCCACCGCCACCATCTGCGCGCGCTACGGCATCGAATGCGTGGTCTACATGGGCAGCGAAGACATCAAGCGCCAAAGCCCCAACGTCTACCGCATGCATCTGCTGGGGGCCACGGTGGTGCCGGTGGAAAGCGGCAGCAAGACGCTGAAAGACGCGTTGAATGAAGCCCTGCGCGACTGGGTGACGAACGTGGAGAACACGTTCTACATCATCGGCACCGTGGCCGGCCCGCACCCTTACCCGATGATGGTGCGCGACTTCCAAAGCGTGATCGGCGACGAATGCCTGGTGCAGATGCCCGAGCAGATCGGCATCCCTGGCGCGCAACCTGACGCGGTGATTGCGTGTGTGGGTGGTGGCAGCAATGCCATGGGCATGTTCTACCCGTACATCCGCCATGAAGGCACGCGCTTGATCGGCGTTGAAGCCGCCGGTCTGGGGCTGGACAGCGGCAAGCATTCGGCCTCGCTCTCGGCCGGCAGTCCGGGTGTACTGCACGGCAACCGCACCTATCTGCTGCAGGACGAGAACGGCCAGATCACCGAAACCCACAGCATCAGCGCCGGGCTGGATTACCCCGGCGTGGGCCCTGAACACGCCTACCTGAAGGACATCGGCCGCGCAGAATACGTCGGCATCACCGACGACGAAGCGCTGAAGGCCTTCCATCACCTGTGCCGCACCGAAGGCATCATTCCGGCGCTGGAAAGCAGCCATGCCATGGCCTACGCAATGAAGCTGGCGCCTTCGATGCGGCCTGATCAGCACATCCTGGTCAATCTGTCCGGCCGCGGCGACAAGGACATCGGTACAGTCGCTGACCTGTCGGGTGCCGAGTTCTTCTGCCGGCCTTCTTGCCGTGGGCAATCGGTGAAGACTGGTGTTCCAAACGTTCCAAACGTTCCAAACGTTCCAAACGTTCCAGGCGTTCCAGGCGGTCAAGCTGTGCCAACCGTGCAAACCGTACAGGTGCAGCGATGAGCCGCATCCAGGCCGTGCTCGAAACGCTGAAGGCCCAGCGCCGCACCGCGCTAATTCCGTACATCACCTGCGGCGATCCGTTTGCCGACGCCACGCCAGACATCATGCTGGCCCTGGCTGAAGGGGGCGCTGACATCATCGAACTGGGCGTGCCCTTCAGCGACCCGATGGCCGATGGCCCCGTCATCCAGAAAGCCAGCGAACGCGCATTGGCGCGCGGCATTGGCGCGACGCAGGTGCTGGCGGCGGTGAGCGAATTCCGTACCCGCAACCAACACACGCCCGTGGTGCTGATGGGCTATGCCAACCCGGTGGAACGCTACGACCAGCGTCATGGCGTCAACAGCTTCATCCGTGACGCGGCAGCGGCCGGCGTGGACGGTGTGCTGATCGTCGATTACCCGCCCGAAGAATGCGAAGGCTTCGCCGCGCAGTTGAAGGCCGCGGGCCTGGACCTGATTTTTCTGCTGGCGCCCACCAGCACCGAAAAGCGCATGAAGGACGTGGGCCGCATCGCCAGTGGCTATGTCTACTACGTGTCGCTGAAGGGCGTGACGGGTGCCGGCCACCTGGACACCGCGGCCGTGGCAGAGATGCTGCCGCGCATTCGCCGCCATGTGCACGTGCCGGTGGGGGTGGGCTTCGGCATTCGCGACGCTGCCACAGCGCGCGCGGTGGCGGCTTCGGCCGACGCGGTGGTGATCGGTTCGCGGCTGATTCAGCTGATGGAAACCGAGACGCGCGAGAATGCACCTGGGGTGGCGCGCGGCTTCATGGCCGAGATTCGCTCCGCCCTGGACCAGAATTAAGCTCAGCATTGAGCAAACAAGGAGCAACGCAATGAGCTGGCTTGAGAAACTGCTGCCCCCCAAGATGCAGCAAACCGACCCCGCCGAACGCCGTGCGGTGCCGGAAGGTCTGTGGATCAAGTGCCCTTCTTGCGAGACGGTGCTGTACAAGACCGATCTGGAGCAAAACCTCAACGTCTGCCCGAAGTGCAGCCACCACCACCGCATCAATGCCCGCGCCCGGCTCGACGCTTTCCTGGACCCCCAAGGCCGCTGGGAAATCGGCCAGGAGGTGGTACCCGTCGACCCGCTGAAGTTCAAGGACAGCAAGAAGTACCCCGCGCGGCTGAAGGCCGCGCTGGAATCAACAGGCGAGACCGACGCCCTGGTGGTGGTGGGTGGGGCCGTGATGTCCGTGCCCCTGGTGGCGGCTTGCTTTGAATTTGAATTCATGGGCGGCAGCATGGGCAGCGTGGTCGGTGAACGTTTCGTACGCGGTGTGGAGGCGGCTGTCGAGCAGAAGCTGCCCTTCGTCAGCTTCACCGCCACCGGCGGCGCGCGCATGCAGGAAGGCCTGCTGAGCCTGCTGCAGATGGCCAAGACCAATGCCGCACTGACCCGCCTGGCGAAGGCGAAGCTGCCCTACATCAGCGTGTTGACCGACCCCACGATGGGCGGTGTGTCAGCCAGTTTCGCCTTCGTGGGCGACATGGTGCTGGCCGAACCTCGGGCCCTGATCGGCTTTGCCGGCCCGCGCGTGATCGAGAACACCGTGCGCGAGAAGCTGCCCGAGGGCTTCCAGCGCAGCGAATTTCTGCTGACCACGGGTGCGCTCGACATGATCTGCGACCGGCGGCAGTTGCGCCCGGTCATAGCGCGTGCGCTGGCGATGTTGCAGCGGCAGTCGGCTGACGCGGTGAATTAGGCCCCCACGCTCCCTCCGGTCGGGGATTGACCACCCCCACGCTCCCTTTGGTCGCTGCCCCCCGAGGGGGCGCCCCGCTCCGGACCGGCGGAGCCGGATCCGGGCGGGTGGCTTGGCTTGCAGACAACTCCTTGATACGTGAAATCTCTGTCTGATTGGCTTGCGCATTGCGCGGCGATGCACCCGAAGACCATGGACCTGTCGCTGGAACGTACGGTGGCGGTGGCGCGGGGCATGGGCATTCGGTTCGAGGTGCCGGTCATCACCGTGGCGGGTACCAATGGCAAGGGCAGTACCTGCGCGATGCTCGAGTCCATCTACCGCCATGCTGGCTACCGCACCGGGGTCTATCAGAAGCCGGAACTGGTTCGCTTTGAAGAACGCTGCCGCATCAACGGCGTGCCGGTGGCGGCAGACGACTTGGTGCCGCATTTCGCTGCCGTGGAAGCGGCGCGCGGCGACATCACGCTGACGCAGTTCGAATTCAGCACCCTGGCCATCGCCCGGCTGCTGTCGATGGCGCCGGTGGACGTGGTCATCCTCGAAGTCGGGCTGGGCGGGCGTTTCGACTCGGTTAATGCTTTTGATACCGACTGCGCCGTCATTACCAGCATCGACCTGGACCACATGGAATGGCTGGGGCCCGACCGCGAAAGCATCGGGCGCGAGAAGGCCCAGATCATGCGGGCAGCCAAGCCCGCCATCATCAGCGACCCGCTGCCGCCCGGCAGCGTGGTGGCGCATGCCGATGCCATCGGCGCCGACCTGTGGACCGTGGGCCGCGACTTCAACCACACCGGCGACCGCCAGCAGTGGAACTGGGCTGGCCGCGGGCGGCGCTACAACGGCATGTCTTATCCGGCGCTGCGTGGCGCCAACCAGTTGCTGAATGCCTCGGGCGCCATCGCCGCGGTCGAAGCGCTGCGAACGCGCCTGCCTGTCAGCGCGCAGGCCATCCGCACCGGGCTGGCCCTGGTCGAACTGCCCGGGCGGTTCCAGATCGTGCCGGGCCAGCCCACCCTGGTGCTGGACGTGGCGCACAACCCGCATGCCGTGGGTGCGCTGGCGCTGAATCTGGACGCGATGGGTTTTTTCCCGCGTACGCATGCGGTGTTCGGGGCCATGGCCGACAAGGACATACCGGCCCTGATGGCCAGGATGGCGCCCCTCATCGACAGCTGGTTCTGCTGCGACCTGCCCACCCCGCGCGCAGCCCGCGCCGACGCCCTGGCGTCCCAGGCCGCGGCCCTGCCGCGCGGGACCCCGGCGCGCGACGTGGCGGTGTCCACCTGGGCCAGCCCGGCCGCGGCACTGAAGGCAGCGGCTGCAGCGGCCGACCCGGCCGACAGGATCGTCGTCTTCGGTTCGTTCTACACCGTCGGCGGCGTGCTGCAGGAAGGTCTGCCGCGCCTGTCCGCACCCCACCTTGCCTGAACCTGCTGCATGGCCCTGCCGCCCATTCCCGGTGTGAAACGTTCGAAAGACAAAGACCGCACATCCGCAGCGGCGGGGGACGAATCGCCCGCCGTCATGGCGGCTCGCACACGTGCGCGCCAGCGGCTGGTCGGCGCCCTGGTATTGCTGGCCGTGGGTGTGGTGGCTTTCCCGCTGATCTTCGAGACCCAGCCCCGGCCGCTGGCGGCGGACACGCCCATCAAGCTGTCGCAGCGTGACAGTGGGACCGTGCAGTCTGCGCAGCCGCCGGCCGCCGAACGTGAACCCCTGCCCGACGCCAGTGTGGAACAGGCTGCGCCTGCAGCCAGTACCACGGTTCGGGCTGCGGCTTCGGCGCCGATGCTGGCAAATTCCGCTACCCCGCCTCTGGCGGTTTCATCAGCGTCGACGTCGGCTTCGCCGGCGTCCCGGCCGGCACGCCAGCCGGCACCGGTCGCTGCAGCTTCCCCTGCACCTGCACCTTCCCCTGCCCCTGCCCCTGTCCCTGCCGCAGCCAGCGTCGACTTGACCACAGCCTCGCGTCAGGCCGCTTTGCCACCACCCGATCGGGCAGCATCCACGCCTGCGGCCAGCCGCTTTGTCGTTCAGGCCGGCGCTTACAGCGACCCGCGCACGCTGCGCGAGGCGCGCAGCAAGGCCGAAAGCCTGGGCCTGAAGACCTACACCCAGGTCGTCGACACCGAAGGTGGCCGCCGTACGCGGGTGCGGGTCGGTCCGTTCGACAACCGCGCCGAAGCTGAAGCCGCGGCCAGGAAGCTGAAGGCTGGCGGCCTGCCGGCCAATATCCTGAGCTTGTGATGGCCGTTGAACTGCCCGCCCTGGGCTGGGTCGACTGGACCTTTCTCGCCTTGCTGGCCCTGTCGGTGCTGGTGGGCCTGTGGCGCGGCTTCGTTTTTGAGTTGATGTCGCTGGCCGGCTGGGTGGTGGCCTGGTTTGGCGCGCAGTGGGCCGCGCCCCATCTGGCACTGCACCTGCCGGTGGCTGGCCCCGATTCCCCGCTTCGCCTGGCCGCCGCTTTCGTGCTGTGTTTCGTGGCTGCCCTGGTGCTGTGGGCCTTGTTGGCCAAGCTGGTTCGGCTGCTGGTGCACGCCACACCCCTGTCGATACCCGACCGGCTGCTGGGCGCCGGCTTTGGCGTCTTGCGCGGCGGGGTGCTGCTTCTGGCGGTGGCCAGCAGCATCGCACTCACGCCGGCTGCACAATCAGAGGCTTGGCGCACGTCACAAGGCGCGCGCTGGCTGGAACTGGGGTTGCAGGCCCTGAAACCTCTCTTGCCTTCCAGCGCACAGCGCTGGTTGACCGTTCATCGCTCAGCGATGGTTGAACACCTGCAGCCCCCTTAGGAATCAAGCCATGTGCGGCATCGTCGGTGTCATCTCGAAACAACCCGCCAACCAGCTGATTTACGACGCCCTGCTGCTGCTGCAGCACCGCGGGCAGGACGCCGCTGGCATCGTCACCATGCTGGGCACCAAGTGCTTCATGCACAAGGCTCGCGGCATGGTGCGCGACGTCTTTCGCACCCGGAACATGCGCGCTTTGCCGGGTTCGGTAGGGCTGGGCCAGGTGCGCTACCCGACCGCCGGCAATGCCTACAGCGAAGAAGAAGCCCAGCCCTTCTATGTCAACGCGCCCTACGGCATCGTGCTGGTCCACAACGGCAACCTCACCAATGCCCAGGTGCTGAAGGCCGAACTGTTCGAGATCGACCGCCGGCACATCAACACCGAAAGTGATACCGAAGTCCTGATCAACATCCTGGCGCACGAACTGGAACAGGCCGTTCGCGACCAGCCCTTGTCGCCCGACGCCATCTTCAAGGCCGTGGCCGCCGTGCACCGGCGCGTGAAGGGCAGCTACGCCGTGGTGGCCTTGATTGCCGGGCACGGGCTGCTGGCCTTCCGCGACCCCTACGGCATTCGCCCGCTGTGCATGGGCACAGGGGCTGAGGGCGAATACATCGTCGCCAGCGAATCGGTGGCCATCGAAGGCACAGGCTACCAAGTGCAGCGTGACGTCGCCCCGGGCGAGGCCATGTTCGTCGACCTGCAGGGCAAGCTGCACACGCGCCAGTGCGCCGCGCGCCCGACCCTGCACCCGTGCATGTTCGAATTCGTCTACCTGGCGCGGCCCGATTCGGTGATGGACGGCATCAGCGTCTACCAGGCACGGCTGAACCTGGGCGAAACGCTGGCCCAGCGCGTGATCAACGCCATGCCGCCGACCGACATCGACGTCGTCATTCCCATCCCCGAAAGCAGCCGCCCCAGCGCCATGCAATTGGCCCACCGCATTGGCAAGCCCTACCGCGAAGGCTTCGTCAAGAACCGCTACGTCGGCCGCACTTTCATCATGCCCGGGCATGCGGTGCGCAAGAAAAGCGTGCGCCAGAAGCTCAACGCCATCGGCGTGGAATTCAAGGACCGCAACGTGCTGCTGGTCGACGACAGCATCGTGCGCGGCACCACCAGCAAGGAAATCGTGCAGATGGCGCGCGAGGCCGGAGCGCGCAAGGTCTACATGGCCAGCGCGGCGCCGCCGGTGCGATTCCCCAATGTCTACGGCATCGACATGCCGACCAAGGAAGAACTGATCGCGCACGAACGCAGCGTCGAGGAAATCCGCCAGTACATCGGCGCCGATGCCTTGATTTATCAAGACGTGGACGCCATG
>JBBQAW010000017.1:0-28125 GCA_038316815.1 Burkholderiales bacterium | reverse complement strand
CTCAGCGCACCACGGCCAGCTGTTCGCGCTTGCCGCCCTTGTAGGTGTACAGCGTCAGGGCACCGTTCTTGATGTCGCCCTTGCTGTCGAAGCCGATCGTGCCCGTCACGCCCTTGAAGCCGTCAGTCGCGGCCAAAACCGGCAGGTACTTCGCGGGCTCCGCGGAACCAGCCTTGACCATGGCTGCCACCATCACGTTGACAGCGTCGTAAACATAGGGGGCGTAGACCTGCACTTCAGCGTTGTACTTGGCTTTGAACTTGACCCGGAAGTCGTCCATCGACTTCTTGGCTTCGCCTTCAACGCCACCGGCTTCAGCGCAAACCACCTGGCTGTCGGCCATGGTGCCGGCGGCCAGCTTGGGAAGTTCAGTGGTGCAGATGCCATCGCCGCCAACGAACTTGGCATTGATGCCCAGTTGCTTCATCTGGCGGATCATTGGCCCGGCCACAGCGTCCATGCCGCCGAAGAACACCACGTCGGGGCTCTTGGCCTTCAGGCTGGTCAGGATGGCGGTGAAGTCCGTTGCCTTGTCGCTGGTGAATTCGCGGCCGACGGTGGCGCCGCCTGCAGCCTTCACACCCTTTTCGAATTCGTCAGCCACGCCCTGGCCATAAGCCGTGCGGTCGTCGATAACGACAATCTTCTTGCCCTTCAGGTCTTTGACGGCATAACGGCCGAGGGTGCCGCCCAAATGCACGTCGTCAGCCACGACGCGGAAGGTGGTCTTGTAGCCCTGGCGGGTGTAGCGCGGGTTGGTAGCCGAGGGGCTGATCTGCGGGATGCCGGCGTCGCTGTAGATCTTCGACGCGGGAATGGTGGTGCCCGAATTCAGGTGCCCGATGACGCCATTGACCTTGCTGTCGACCAGTTTCTGCGCGGCGGCTGTGCCTTGTTTGGGGTCGGCACCGTCGTCTTCAGCCAGCAGCACAAATTTGGCCTTTCTGCCGCCGATGGTCACGCCCTTGGCGTTGAGGTCCTCAATCGCCATGCGGGCGCCGTTTTCGTTGTCCTTGCCCAGGTGAGCAATCGCGCCGCTGGTGGGGCCGACGTGACCGATCCTGACCACCAGTTCTTGCGCGAAGGCGGAACCGCCGATGGCCAGCGCCATGGCGCCGACGATGAGATTGAACTTGACTTGCATGCCATTCACTCCTGTAGATGATTGATTCGACGCATTGACACACAAGTGCCATGGTCAACCCCAGCGCGTCGGACGATACCTGAAAACAGGTGCCACCCCAGCCGCATGAAGCAAGCGTTGTGCTTGCCGTCCACGCTGACGCACCCGACTACAACGCGCCAGTGGCCTGCGTCGCCTACAGCCTACGCCGGGTAGTGCACGATTGCCAGGCCCCGGGCCTTGTATTCGCGCCAGCGCTCGCGCCCGGCCTGTGCTTCGTCGACCTCATGCGAGACGAGTTCGATCACGCGTTCGAAGGGCGCCAGCGTCGTTGGCGCGGCTGCGCCCAGATTCACCAGCACGGTGGGCACGAGCCCTTCGGGCACGGCTTCACACAGCCAGATGGGTGTGCGTGCGGCTAATGCATCCGGTGCCCCGGGCATGCGCACATGGGGCACGAAGGACTGCGGCTCAAAGGTCCACAGCAGCGCGTCCAGTTCGGCCAGGCGCGTTGCGTTCGCGGTGACCAGCAAGCGGTGGCCCTGACGCTGGGCCTTGCGCAACAGCCGGCAGGCGAAGGCCAGCGGGTCGGCCAGCCCGGTGTGAAAGTCCACCCCACCCACGGGCTGCCCAGCGCTTTCAGCCAGCGCGCAACAGCACGAAGTGCGTCAGCAGCGGCACCGGCCTGCCGGTGCCACCCTTGGCTGCGCCGCTCTTCCAGGCCGTGCCGGCGATGTCCAGGTGCGCCCAGCGCAGATTGGCAGTGAAGCGCTTCAGGAACATGGCGGCCGTGATGGCACCGCCCGCACGGCTGCCAACGTTGGCCATGTCGGCATAGTGGCTCTTCAGGCCTTCGTCGTATTCGTCGTCCAGCGGCATGCGCCAGGCCGGGTCCAGCGCCTGTTCACCGGCGGCCAGCAGTTCGGCCGCCAGCGCGTCGTCGGCACTGAACAGCCCCGAACGGTGGTGGCCCAGAGCGACGACGCAAGCCCCCGTGAGCGTGGCGATGTCCACCACCACGGCCGGCTTGAAGCGCTCGGCATAGGTCAGTGCGTCGCAAAGGATGAGCCGGCCCTCGGCGTCGGTGTTCAAGATTTCGATCGTCTGCCCGCTCATGCTGGTGACCACGTCACCGGGCTTGATGGCCTTGCCGTCGGGCATGTTTTCGCACGCCGGGATGATGCCGATCAGGTTGAGCTTGGCCTTCATCTGCGCCACTGCGCACAACGTGCCCAGCACGCTGGCCGCGCCGCCCATGTCGTACTTCATCTCGTCCATCTCGGCCGCGGGCTTGATGCTGATGCCGCCCGTGTCGAAGGTGATGCCCTTGCCCACCAGCACCACCGGCGCGGCGTTCTTGTCGCCGCCCAGCCAGCGCGCAACGATGAACTTCGGCGGCTCGGCCGAACCCTGGGCCACGGCCAGGAAAGAACCCATGCCCAGCTTCTCGATGTCCTTGCGCTCGAGCACTTCAACTTTCAAGCCGTGGCTCTTGCCCAGCTTCTTCGCTTCATTGGCCAATGCCGTGGGGGTGGCCATGTTGCCTGGCTGGTTGGCCAGTTCACGCGCCAGCGTCACACCCGCAGCGATTGCGCTACCGCGCTTCAGGCCTTCGGCCAAGGCGGCCTGCTGGGACTTGTCGCAGACCAGGGCCACGCTGCGCAGCTTGGACGCCGCGGGTGCGCTGGGCTTGCTGGCGCGGTACAGATAGACCGCGTCTTCGGCGGCCGCTACCAAGGTTTCAGCATGGTCTGAACTCAGCGCACCTGTGCCCGCCAAGACGACAGTCAACGACTTGGCGCCGCCGCCCTTGAGCTGGCCCACGCCGGCTGCAACGGCCTTGCGCCAGGCCTTCGGGCTGCCGTCGCCGGCATGAACGAACACGACGCGCGCGGCCTTCACGCCAGCCACGCGATGGGCGTAGAACACCTGCCCGGGCTTGTGGCTGAAGTCACCTTCTTTTATGGCGCTACCCAGCACATCGGCCAGCGCGGCGTCCAGGCCTTCGGGCAGTTGTTCGCCCGGCACCAGCACAAGCAGTGCGTCGGTGGCCAATCCGGCCAAGCCAGTCGCCCCGGTGGTTTGTGTCTTGAAGTCCATAATTCTGTCCAGGCTTGAAAGCGGCGGATGTTATTCGATACAACTGTGCGTCGTGAGCTCGCACGGAGCTTCGGCGCCACCCTGGTGGTGATCCTCACCATCGTCATCACGATGTTCCTGATTCGCACTGTCGGCCAGGCCGCAGGCGGCAGCGTGGCCCCGCAAGACGTGGTGCTGCTGCTGGGCTACATCACACTGGGCCACTTGCCCACGATGCTGGCGCTGTCGCTCTTCGTGGCCATCGTCGTGGGCCTGGGGCGCATGTACCGTGACAGCGAAATGGCCATCTGGTTTGCCAGCGGCTTGAGCCTGACGCGCTTCGTGCGGCCGGTGCTGGCCATGGCCTTGCCGGTGCTGGTGGTGGTGGGTTTGCTGCTGCTCTTCGTCTGGCCCTGGGGCAACCGCAGCAGCCTGGAACTGCGGGAACGCTATCAGCAGCGTTCTGACCTTTCGCGCGTCGCGCCCGGTGTCTTCCAGACCAGCCGGGACGGCACCCGGGTCTTCTTCATCGAGCGGGAAACAGCCGAGAGCACCGCGGCGCGCAATGTCTTCATCCTGCAGCGCACCGAACGCGGCGAGGCCGTCACATCGGCGAAGTCAGGGCGCCTGGAAGCCGTGGGCGATGACCGCTTTTTAGTGCTGGAACGTGGTCAGCGCAATGAAGTGGCCACGACGGGGGGTGAACGGACGCAGTCGAGTTTCGAGACCTACCGCGTGCTGGCTGGCGAAGGGGCAGTGCGTGTGGCCGAAAGCCTGCCGCCCAGAGCTGTCAACACGATCGACCTGATCCGCCAGCCCAACCTGCGCCACCAGGGTGAACTGACCTGGCGGCTGGGCTTGCTGCTGGCGGCCACCAATCTGCTGTTGCTGGGCATCGGGCTGGCTGCCACCAACCCGCGCCGGGCCAGTAACTGGAACCTGCTGTTCGCCTTGCTGGCGTTCATGATCTATTACAACCTGGCCAACCTGAGCCAGGCATGGGTGGCCAGCGGCCGCGTTTCGATGGCTGCGGCCTTGCTGGGGCTGCACGGCGGGGCCTTGGCACTGGCGCTGGGCTTGATGTGGTGGCGAGACCATGCGGCCGTGCTGCACTGGCGGCGGCAGCCCGCAGGTGCGGCCAGGGCGGCAGAGATGTCTGGGGAGTCTGGGGATTCAGGGGCGTCTAAGGCGTCTAAGGCGTCTGGGGCGTCAGCATGAAGACCGTTCGTCGGCTGCTCTACAACGACATTCTCTCTTCGGTCGCCTTCGTCAGCCTGGCCTTCCTGTCACTGTTCTATTTCATCGATTTCGTCGACGAGCTTGACGGGGTGGGCAGCGGCGGCCGCACAGCCTGGACGGCGGTGCTGGCCGCTGCCCTGGAAGTGCCCGGCCACCTGTATGAACTGATGCCCATCGCGGTGCTGATCGGCACCATCTTTTCGCTCTCCAGGCTGGCGCAGTCGAGCGAATTCACCATCTTGCGCACCGGCGGCCTGGGCCCTGGCCGTGCGCTGGGGCTGCTGGCCGTGCTGGGGGTGGGCTTTGGGGTTCTGACCTTCGCTGTCGGCGACTACATCGCGCCACTGGCTGACAGGCAGGCATTGCTGCTCAAGGCGCGCGACAACGGCGGCCTGCAGCTGGGCAGTGCCGGCACCTGGCTGAAGGAAAGACGCATGACGCCGGATGGCGAACACGCGTTTTCCATCAACGTCAGCGGCACCGGGGCGGGCGGGCAGTTGGCCGGCATCCGCATCTTCGAATTCGACGCCGATGGCCGCCAGATCACACGCATCCAGGCCGCCGAAGGCCGTGCTGATGCGCAAGGCACCTGGACGCTGAAGGACGCAGACATCGCGCGCTGGCCGCGCGCACGCACCGCAGACAGTCCGCGCGTGCAGCTCTCGCGCGAAGCCAGCTTCGAATGGCCCAGCACGCTCACAGCCAGCATGGTGGCCTCTGCCGTGTTGCCACTGGCCACCCTGACAACCGCTGAGTTGTGGCGCTACAGCGCCCACCTGGGCGACCAGGAACAGGCCAATGGACGCTACCAAATCCTGTTCTGGAAGAAGGCCCTGTACCCGCTGGCCTGCCTGGTGATGGTGGCGCTGGCACTGCCGTTTGCCTACATGCATGCGCGCGCGGGCAGTGTCAGCTTCAAGGTCTTCGGGGGCATCATGCTGGGCATCGGCTTCGTGCTGCTGAACAACCTGGCCGGCCATCTGGGCCTGCTGCGCGGCTGGACGCCCTGGGTCGCCGCGGCCATGCCCAGTGGCCTGTTTCTGCTGATGTCGCTGGGCGCCTTTGCCTGGCTGGTGCGTTACCGCTGAACGCCACGTTGCCCCCCGCCAACATCAGCAACATCAGCAACATCCGAAACATCAGCAACATCAGCAACATGACCGCAGCGCCCGGCCTCATCCTTTTCGCCCACGGCGCGCGCGACCCGCGCTGGGCCGGGCCGTTCGAGGCCGTGGCCGCCCAGGTGCAGGCAAGTCGGCCGCACGCGCTGGTCAGGCTGGCCTTCCTGGAATTCATGACGCCCACCCTGGTACAGGCTGGCAACGAACTGGCGGCCGCCGGCTGCCCACAAGTCGCCGTGCTGCCGATGTTCCTGGGCACGGGTGGCCACGTGCGCAAAGACCTGCCGCTGTTGTTGGACGAGTTGCGAGCGGCCCACCCGCAAGTGCAGTTCAGCCTGCATGCCGCCGTGGGCGAGATGCAAGCCGTTACCGATGCCATGGCTGGCGTGGCCCTGGGCTTGCTGCAAGCCGCCGGCGGCAGCCAGGCATGAACCTGCAGCAGTTCCGCTTCGTGCAGGAGGCCGTGCGCCGCAAGCTCAACCTGACCGAAACCGCGAAGGCGCTGTTCACGTCCCAGCCCGGCATCAGCAAGGCCATCCTGGAACTGGAAGAAGAGCTGGGCGTGGACATCTTCGCGCGCCACGGCAAGCGCCTGCGCCGCGTCACCGAACCCGGCCAGCAAGTGCTGAAGTCGGTCGACATCATCCTGCGCGAGGTAGCCAATCTCAAGCGCATTGGCGAGCAGTATTCGAAGCAGGACGCCGGCACCCTGTCCATTGCCACCACCCACACCCAGGCGCGCTACTTCCTGCCCGAACCCATCGCGCAATTGCGCAAGCGCTGGCCCAAGGTGCAAGTGGTGCTGCACCAGGGCATGCCCGAACAGGTGGCGCGCATGCTGCTGGACGACGTGGCAGAAATCGGCCTGGCAACCGAGGCCCTGGCCGCGCACGAAGACTTGATCTCCCTGCCCTGCTACGAATGGCAGCACGTAATGGTGGTGCCGGCCGGCCACGCGCTGGCAGTCGTGGAACGCCCCACGCTGGAACAACTGGCCGCGTACCCGCTGGTGCTGTACCAGGCCACCGTGACCGGCCGCACGCGCATCGACCAGGCCTTCGCACGCGCCCGGCTCAAGCCGGCGGTGGCGCTGGAGGCCATCGACTCCGACGTCATCAAGACCTATGTGCGCCTGGGTCTGGGCGTGGGTATCGTCAGCGAACTGGCGATGCGCGAAGACAGCCTGGCAGGCGCCGCGGCCGACCTGGTGTCGCGCCCGCTCGGCCACCTGTTCGGCAGCAACATGACACGCGTGGCGTTCAAGCGGGGCGCCTACCTGCGGCATTTCGTGCATGCGTTTACCGAGATGCTGTCGCCCCACTTGACGCCAGCGCTGGTGCAGCGCGCCATGGCCGGCCAGGCCACGGATTCCGACTACGAACTTTGACCGCACGACCATGAATGCAGCCATCGCAACACCCACCGCCACGGCCCCTGTGTTGAAAAGCCGCCTGCCCCAGGTGGGCACCACCATCTTCACCGTCATGTCTGCGCTGGCGCAGGAACATGGCGCGGTCAATCTGGGCCAGGGCTTTCCAGACTTCGACTGCGACCCGGCCCTGCTGGGCCATGTACGCGACGCCATGGCCGAAGGACTGAACCAGTACCCGCCCATGCCAGGCGTGCCGCTGTTGCGCCAGCGCGTGGCAGACAAGGTGGCCCGCATGGTCGGCCGCGTCTACGACGTCGAACGCGAAGTCACCATCACTGCCGGCGCCACGCAGGCGATTTTGACGGCGGTGCTGGCCACCGTGCACCCGGGTGACGAGGTGCTGGTGCTCGAACCCTGCTACGACAGCTACGCCCCGAACATCCAACTGGCCGGCGGCCGCGTGGTGCGCGTGCCGCTGACGCCAGGCAGCTTTCGCCCTGACTTCACGCGCATCGCGGCTGCCTTGTCGCACCGCACGCGGCTGCTCATCGTCAACAGCCCGCACAACCCCAGCGCAACGGTGTGGACGCACGCCGACTTCGAGCAACTGGCAGCGCTGCTGCAGGGCACAGACACCTTGCTGGTCAGCGACGAGGTTTACGAACACATGGTCTTCGACGGCATGCCGCATGCCAGCGCCGCTGCCGTGCCGGGCCTGGCCGAGCGCGCCTTCATCGTCAGCAGCTTCGGCAAGACTTTCCACGTCACGGGCTGGAAGGTTGGCTATGTGCTGGCGCCAGCGGCGCTGACGGCCGAGTTTCGCAAGGTGCACCAGTTCAATGTCTTCACCGTCAACACGCCGATGCAGCATGCACTGGCGCGTTACCTGGCCGACCCTGCGCCTTATCAGGACCTGCCGGCCTTCTATCAGCGCAAGCGCGACCTGTTCCTGGACGGCCTGAAGGCCACCCGGTTGCGCCCGCTGCATACCCAGGGCAGCTACTTCCAGCTGGTGGACTACAGCGCCGTCAGCGCCTTGCCCGAGGCCGACTTCTGCCAGTGGCTGACGCGTGAAATGGGTGTAGCGGCCATTCCGCTGTCGGCCTTCTACGAAGGCGGGTTCGAACAGGGCCTGGTGCGCTTGTGCTTTGCCAAGCGCGACGAGACGCTGGCGTTGGCGCTGGCCCGCCTGCGCAGCCTTTGAACCTTCAGGGCTCGGTTCGGCGTGCGGCCAGCGGGTCGAAGATGCTGGGCGGGGTGTCCATCTGCGTCAGGTCCAGATCGACCGGCGCCGTGGGCCGGTCTTCGGCGGCAAAGCGGTCGAAGACCGAGTCGCGGTCAAGTCCGAAATACGGGTGGGGGGACGTGACACCGAAATCACCACCGTCGGCCAGCGGCAGAAGCAGGTCGACGCTGCCGGTGGCGACGGCTTCGCGGTCCAGCAGGTCGCGCGCCAGGGCGTAAAGGAACAACACCTCGCGGTAGGCCGGCAGGTCGAAGAGTTCCCCGCGAGACTTTCTGAACAGCAGGGCTTCCAGTTCGGCCATGGCGTCCAGCGGGCGCGGCCAGACATGCGCCAGGCGCGGCAGCACGCCGGGGTAGCCTTCCAGGCTGCGGCCTTCTTGCAGTCCCGCCGACCATTCAGCGGCATAGGCGTTGAAGCGCTGGTTGAAGCGCGCGCGTGTGCGTTCGTAGGCTTCGCGGTCACCCAGGCGGTAGTAGATTTCCAGCAACTTCAGGTAGGGCAGCGGGCTGCCGCCACCCGTGGTGCGTACATGCTCAACCAGCAAGTCGATGGCGGCATCGTCCTGGCCCAGCACGACAAAGAATTCCGCTTGCTGTTCGAGGTCGATCAGTTCTTCGATCGACAGTTCGCGCGTGTTTGCGGCGTCTGAGGGTGGCGCCGCCACGGGCAGCGGCAAGGTTCGCTGCATGGCTGGCACGGGGTCGAGGTCGACCAGGCCGGGCTGCGTCGAGACCGCGAAGCTGCCGTCAGCGACGGTGGTGGGGCTGGGTGGGAACGAGGGCTCTGCGGGGGCCGGTGGCGGCCAGGCCGGGGTGGCTTGGGGCCGCGCGAACGATGGCCGCTGCGGTCCGCCAGGCTTGGCTGCGGTCACGAAGGACGCAGGCGAAGTCACCTGCTTGTCGGCCATGTCGTCGCTGGGCGTTGGTGCAGGCATGCCTTCCTGTGCGGCTTGCTGCCAGCCCAGGCGCTGCGCGCGCCGCAAGGCCGCCAGTTGCCACGCCAGCCAAGCCGCCAGCGCGCCCAGGGCCAGCAGGCCCGCCAACATCGGCCAAAGCCAGTGCGTTGATGCTTCTGCCCTGGACAGGCGTTCGCGCATCACCGCCGCGGTTTCGCGTTGCGCTTGATTCTCGGCACGCAACTGCATCAAGCTGCGATCCAGGCTTTGCGCCTGTAGCTGCGCGGCGGCTGCCGCGCTGTTGGCCGCGCGTACCGCACTGGCTGCTTCGGCCACCGCGCGAATGGCCTGCTCCACCACCAGCAATTCGGCGTTGGACAGGCCCGGGCTTGCGTCCTGGCTGCTGGTTTTTTCCAGTCTCAGACGTGAACTGGGCGTTGCCGCAGCTTTAGCCACTGGCCGGACAGCGGCGACCCTGCGTTGCGCCTGCCCGGACGCCGTGCGGTCGCGCCGTTCTGCGGACCTGGCGTTGGCGCTGTTGTTGGCGCTCGTGTTGGCGCTCGTATTAGCGGCAACTCTGGTGTTAGGGCGGGCGGCCTCAGGCGTGCGGGCGGGGCGCGACTGCCGGCTCGCGGCAGCTGATCGGTCAGGCAGCGCTGCATCAACAACAGGGTCGGCAGGGGCAGTTTCTTGCAGCGGAGCGGCAGGCAACGCCGATGCGAACATCGGCAGCGGCGCCGGGTTGGCGGCAGCCAGATCCAGACCCGGTGGATCGGCCAGCACCACAAAGCTCCGCGTCAGGCGCGACTGGCAACCCACAGTCAACACCACATTGACAACGGGTTCGTCGACGCTCGACTGGGTTTGCACACGCACCCGCGCAGCCTCAGGCGACAGCACTTCCAGCATGGCAACCACGGCCGAGGCAGGCAAGCGGCGGTCGCCGACAGTCACCTCGGCGCTGATACAGCGCGGCTCTATTTCTTCCCCCGGGTCCAGCCGCAAAGGCACCGCCAGGTTGAGCGGCTGGCCCATCACGGCCGCCCCTGAAGGGCTGCCGATGCCTGCTGCCCAAGCACCGCTTGCACCCAGCGCCAGGAAAGCGGCGATGGCCGCTGGCAAGCCGAGGTGCGTTTTCTGCATCTATAAGTAAAGTGCGATATTGGGGTCCAAAACGACTCTAGCACGAAGGGTTACAACCGCACGCTTGCACACGGCACCCGGCCGCGCGCTGCGTGCAGCAAGGCACAAGCGGCGTGTGCTTCAGCTGTCGTAACCCGGAAAATGCCGGTCCAGCCGGCGCAACAAACCAGGCCAGACCAGGCTGGCCCCCGCCCCGCGCGTGGCGGCGCGCGCCTGCTGTTGGGCCGTGGCCACGATCTCTGGCGCCACGCGCAGCAGTTCACCCCCGCCGGCTTGCGCACGAACCTGAATGGTGCAACTGGTCTCGAAGAAGTACATCGCCTGGAAGGCTTCGGCCACCGTCGCGCCCACGGTCAGCAGGCCATGATTGCGCAGCATCAGGTGCTTGTTCGCGCCCAGGTCGGCCACCAGGCGCGGCTTCTCGTCGTCGCGCACGGCCACGCCTTCATAGTCGTGATAGCCCAGAGAAGAAAGCACAAAGATCGAGTGCTGCGACAACGGCAGCAGCCCGTTCTTCTGCGCCGCCACCGCAACGCCGTTGAGCGAATGCAGGTGCATCACGCACGCGGCGTCGTGCCGGGCCGCGTGCACGGCGCTGTGGATCACGAAGCCGGGCGGGTTGACGTCAAACTCGGATTCATCAAGCTTCCTGCCCATGTCGTCGATGCGAATCAGGCTGGAAGCCGTGATCTCTTCGAACATCAGGCCGTAAGGGTTGATGAGGAACTGGCCCTCGGTGCCAGGCACACGCGCGCTGATGTGGGTGTAGATCAAGTCGTCCCATTTGAAAAGCGCCGCCAGCCTGTAGGCCGCAGCGAGTTCGACACGTGTGCGCCATTCGGCGTCACTGACTTCATGGCGGCGCGAAGGGATGCGCAAGGCGGATGCGGGCATGGCGGACTCCTGGCGTTAAGACGCTGACGGTAGACAATGAAGCCTGCGGCATCTGTCGCTTCAGAGACAAGCCATGAATACCCCCATTCTTACAATCGCCGAGCGGCACAACATCGAGGCGGGTGCGTGGTTCAGCAAGTTATCTCAGGCACTTCGCAACGACATCCTTTCACGCGCGCTGGTGCGCCGGTTGAACGACGGCGCAGCGCTGGCCACGCGCGGCTCGGCGGCCGAAGAATGGTGCGGGGTGGCTGCTGGCGCGGTGCGCGTCAGTTCAGTGTCTTTGTCGGGCAAGCAGGTCACGCTGACGTATGTGGAACCGGGCACCTGGTTCGGCGATATCGCCCTGTTCGATGGCCTGCCCCGCACGCACGATGCCGACGCGCATGGCCCTACCACCTTGCTGGCGGTGCGCAAATCCGACTTCAAGTCATTGCTGGCCCAGCACGTGGAGTTGTACGACGCCCTGCTGCGCCTGAACTGCCGCCGCTTGCGGCTGATGTTCGACCAGTTCGAGGACCTGAACACGCGCCCTTTGCAGGCCCGGCTGGCCAAGCAAATCTTGCTGCTGGCCAAAAGCTATGGCACGCCGCAGGGCGAAGAAATCCGCATCGGCCTGGCGCTGGCGCAGGAAGACCTAGCCCAGCTGTTGGGTGCGTCGCGCCAGCGCGTGAACCAGGAACTGAAGGGCTTCGAACGCGAAGGTGCGGTGCGCGTCGAACCCACGCGCCTGGTGGTGCTGTCGCGCGAAAAGTTGCTGGCTGCAGCCGAGCGCTGAAACCGCAGCGATGAACCGATGGACCAGTACACCGGTACCCGTCCCGTCGCCGACAGCCACGCCTTCGACGTCAGCGCACTAGAGAGCCACCTGCAGCAGCACCTGGCCGGTTTCGCCGGGCCACTGCAGGTGGAACAGTTCAAGGGCGGACAGTCGAACCCGACCTACAAACTGCTCACGCCCGCGCGCAGCTTCGTCATGCGCACCAAGCCGGGCCCGGTGGCCAAACTGTTGCCTTCGGCCCATGCCATCGAGCGTGAATTCCGCGTCATGCGGGCTCTGGCCGGCAGCGCGGTGCCGGTGCCCCGCATGCACCTGCTGTGCGAAGACGAAGCCGTCATGGGCCGCGCCTTCTACATCATGGACTTCATCAGTGGGCGCGTGCTGTGGGACCAGTCGCTGCCCGGCCTGCAGCCGGCCGAACGCGGCGCGCTGTACGACGAGATGAACCGCGTCATTGCGGCCCTGCACCAGGTGGACGTGAAGACCGTCGGCCTGGCCGACTATGGCAAGCCCGGCAATTATTTCGACCGCCAGATCGGCCGCTGGAGCAAGCAGTTTCTGGCCAGCATCACGGAGCCGATCCCAGAAATGCACCAGCTCATCGACTGGCTGCCAGCCCACATACCTGCCAGCGCACGCGACCAGATGCATGGCAGCATCGTGCATGGCGACTTCCGCCTGGACAACCTGATCTTCGATGCCAAGGTGCCACGCGCCGCTGCCGTACTGGACTGGGAACTCTCGACCCTGGGCCACCCGCTGGCCGACTTCAGTTACCACTGCATGGCCTGGCACATTCCGCCCGGCACCTTTCGCGGTATCGGTGGGCTGGACCATGCGGCCCTGGGCATCCCTTCAGAAGCCGAATACGTGCGCCGCTATTGCGAAAGAACCGGCCGCCCCGACCCGCAGGCCGTGATGGCCGACTGGAACTTCTATCTGGCCTACAACCTGTTTCGCCTGGCCAGCATCACCCAGGGCATTGCCAAGCGCGTGGTCGACGGCACGGCCAGCAGCGCGCAAGCCAGGGCCACCGGCGCGAGCACGCGGCCCCTGGCCGAAATGGCCTGGCGTTTCGCACAACGCGCATGACGAACACCTGATGAACGCCTGATGAACGCCTGACTAGCACCTGAAAAGCGCCTGAAAAGCGCCTGAAAAGATTCGCCCGCCTGCACCACTGGTGCACCCGCCCCCAGCATCCATCAAGACACCCCCAGGAGACAGCCCATGGACTTCGGCTTTTCACCCCGCACGCAAGACCTGCAGGCGCGCGTCAGCAGCTTCATGCAGGAACACGTCTACCCCGCCGAAGCGCGCTACTTCGCGGAAATCGAGGCCAACACGAAGGCGGGCAAGCGCTGGACCCCGCTGCAGGTGATTGAAGAACTCAAGCCCAAGGCGCGCGCCGCCGGGCTGTGGAACCTTTTCCTGCCGCCCAGGGCAGAAAGCCACGGCGTGGATACCAGCGACCTGGGGGCCGGCCTGAGCAACCAGGAATACGCACCCCTGGCCGAAATCATGGGCGCTGTGCCCTGGGCCAGCGAAGTCTTCAACTGCTCGGCCCCCGACACCGGCAACATGGAAGTCTTTGCGCGTTACGGCACTGCAGCGCACCGTGAACGCTGGTTGAAGCCGATGCTGGCCGGGCAGATTCGCAGTGCCTTTGCGATGACCGAACCCGCGGTGGCTTCTTCAGACGCCACCAACATCGAAAGCCGCATCGAACGCGATGGGGATCACTACCTCATCAACGGCCGCAAATGGTGGACCAGCGGTGCCGGCGACCCGCGCTGCCAGGTCTTCATCTTCATGGGCAAGACCGACCCGCAGGCGCCACGCCATTCGCAGCAGTCAATGATCGTCGTACCGCGCGAGACGCCGGGCATCACCGTCATGCGGCCACTGACGGTGTTCGGCTATGACGACGCGCCGCACGGCCACATGGAAGTCGACTTCAGAGGAGTGCGCGTGCCGGTCGAAGACATCCTGCTAGGCGAAGGCCGCGGCTTCGAAATCGCGCAAGGCCGCCTGGGCCCCGGGCGCATTCACCATTGCATGCGCCTGATCGGCCTGTCCGAACGTGCGCTGAAGCTGATGTGCGAACGCGCCAGCAGCCGCACCGCGTTTGGCAAGACCATTGCGCAGCAAGGCGTGACGCAAGAGCGCATTGCCGAAGCCCGCTGCCGCATCGAGATGGCGCGCCTGCTGACGCTCAAGGCCGCATGGATGATGGACGTGGCTGGCAACAAGACCGCCAAGGCCGAAATCGCGATGATCAAGGTCGTGGCACCGAACATGGCCTGCGACGTCATCGACTGGGCCATGCAGGTCTTCGGCGGCGCCGGCATGTGCGAAGACACGCCGCTGGCGTACTTCTATGCCAACGCGCGCACCCTGCGCTTTGCCGATGGGCCCGATGAAGTGCATCGCAATGCCATTGCCAAGCTGGAACTGGGCAGGTACGCGCCAGCGCGCGGCTGAAGCGCGGGGCCTGCAAAGTAGGGCAGCAGACAAGCCGAAAAACGCCCAAGGATCAAGGCCCGGGGCCCGCCCGGGCGCGGGCCCGCGCGCGGCCCTCAGGACTTGGGCGGCGTGCTGTCCAAAACACCGCGCGTCGTGCTGGCGCCCCAATCGCTGCCACCGCTGGGCGAAGGCAGTCCGCCGGGGTTTTCCGCTTGCACGCGGGTGGCTTCGCGCAGCGCTGTCTCGAACAACTGCAGGCAGCGTTTGATTTCAGGGACGGTGGGTACAGCCATCGACGTACGCAGCATCAGCCGGCCGCGGCCCAGCATCAGCACCAGCGGGTCGGTGGCCGGGCCAGTGTGGGCAGTGGGGTCAGCAGCACGGACCTGCAAGGCCTGGCTCAGCGGCCCCTGCAGCCAGGCCAGCAACCAAGCCTTGGCATTGCCCAGGGCAACATAGGGTTCGTGCAGCGGCCCCATGTCGCTGCCGGCAAGCTTCGGAAACATCACGAGCCAGCGCATTTCTGGCGGGGTATGGTTGTCGATGCGGGTCTGCACGTCTTCGACGTACTGCTCGAAGATCGACTTCTCCAGTTGTTCCTGCAGGGCGCGCGTCGTCACCAGCAATTGCAGGTCGGCCTCGACGCCAGGTTCGGCGCGCAGCCGAAGTTCACCACCGCTGAAGTAAGGCCGCTGCGACGGACCCCATTCCAGGCGCCACAGACTGGTGTTCAGGCGGCCATCGACGACGAAGCCTTCGCCCTGGACGCCACGGAAGCTGTATTGCGCAGCGTCGGCCCAAGCAGCAACGCCTTCGAAGCCTGCCGTGCCTGTGGCCTGCGAACCCGTGAACCAGCGCTTGATGCCGTCCAGCATGGTTCAGGGTGGGTTGCAGGCCTGTGGCAGCCGTTGCAACTTGAAAAGTGCGAGCATGTTTGAAGTGTATTCGTGGGCGGCCGCGAACGGCCATCCCAAAAGGCCACAAGGTCCGCACCCTGGTGAAGGCACGCGGCCTGCCATTTGTCAGGCCTGCCACTGACCGGCGAAAGGCCCGGCACCCCGTCCTTCACAAGATGCCCTACCCAGCGCGCCAAGTTCCACAGGAAGCCCCGGCATACGAACGGAACCCTAGAATCAGCATTTGCAGCTGCCCATAGCTCAACTGGATAGAGCACCAGCCTTCTAAGCTGGGGGTCGCAGGTTCGAGTCCTGCTGGGCAGGCCAGCCACCCCCCAGCCGTGGGGGACAAGGCCAGCGGCCTTCAGTCTGCAGCTTTTGACGTGAAGCTCTGCGCACCAGAGGCGCGGCGGGGCAGGCAGAATGTGAAGCAATCTCTCGCTCTTAATGCGGCCCACCCATGTCCAACGCCCGAACTGCCACCCGCGACGCCGCCAGCACTGGCGGAGATGAAAACACGCAAGCCTTGCGCCAACTGGGTTCACGTGCGCATCAGTTGCGCGCGGCCACCCGTGCCGCCGACCACTTCAGCGGGCAAGACAACGATGAAGACCGTGCCACTGCGTCCTGGCTGATGTCTTGCAGCGTGGGTTTGGCGGCCGAATTGGCCAGCGACATCGACAGCTTGGCGCGTGTGCAGCGCGACACCCCGGCTGACGCTGCGTTGCAGCGGTCGGTGGCGGCAGTGCGTGTACGCGCGCACCAGTTGCACGCGGCGGCGCGCGCAGCAGACCGCTTTTTGGAGCAGGAAAGCCCGGAAGACCGCGAAACCGGCAGTTGGCTGATTGCCTGCGCTCAAGGCCTGGCCGTGCGTCTGGCAAGCGAACTGGACAACAGCGTCGTGCCGATGCGGCGTGCACCGGTGGACAAGGCGCGCATGGAGGTGCACGACCCGCAGCTGGTGCGATCGATGGCAGCGGCGATGCCAGCGGCAGCCCGCAGCCCGGCCTGACGCACACCCGGCCCGCCCTGCGTGGGCCTGGACGCGGCATCACCCGATGTGCACCCGCTACGTCGCACCCGAAGCTGGCGACATCGAACGCCATTGGCACATCGGCAGCCGCAGTCAGCAGCACTGGCCGCGCGAAATCTTCCCGCGTTACCAGGGCCCGTTCATCCGCGCGGCGAGCGGCAGCACGCCTTTGAAGCGGGAACTGGTCGTCGGCCAGTGGAGCCTGGTTCCGTGGTTCGCCAAGACGCCCAAGCTGCCCTACCCCACCTGCAACGCCCGCAGCGAAGAACTGGCCGCCAAAGCCAGCTTCAAACAGCCTTGGGCTCGTGGCCAACGTTGCATCGTGCCTGCTGAGAGCTTCTTCGAACCCTGCTGGGAAACAGGCCGGCATGTGCCCTGGCGCTTCCAGCGCGCCGATGGTCAGCCCTGGGGCCTGGCCGGCCTGTGGAACACCTGGGTCGACAAGGACAGCGGCGAAATCGTCGAGAGCTACACCCTGCTGACGCTGAACGCCGACGCCCACCCCCTGATGAACCGCATGCACCGCCCCGACCCGAAACGCCCGCCCGACTTGCAGGACAAACGTAGCGTGGTGCCCATCGAGCTGGAAGACGTGGACCTGTGGCTGGCTGGGCCCGCAGCGCAGGCGGCCCAGCTGGTGCGGCTGGCGCCGGTAGATGGCTTTGTGGCGACACCCGCTGGCTGAAACGGCAGGCTGTGCCTAACTTTCCAAGCTTGTGAATAGGGCCGAAGGCGGCGAAGGGGCCGAAGGGGCCAAAACCTGGACAGCGTGCGCAGACCCATACATAGAAGACCGTGCAGGGACTGGCCCTGACCTGCCCAACCGACCCAACCCCATTTCCACCAGGCCTTCAGCACGGCGCAGCAGAAACAGCGCGTCCAGCCCCATGCGCTGCGCCAGCGCCAGGCCATCGCCCGGGCCGGCCACCAGCAGGGCTGTGGCCCAGGCGTCGGCGTGCATGCAGCTGCTTGCCAGCACCGTTGCCGATGCCACGGTGTTGTTCACGGGCGCGGCGCGGCGTGCGTCCATGGTGTGCGCCAGACGTGCGTTGCCCACCTGCAGATAGCGCCGGCAGTCGCCAGATGTGGCCACGGCCAGGTCCTGCAGCTCGACCACGCCATGTACCGCGCGGCGCCCGGCCTCGGGGCGCTCCAGCGCCACGGCCCAGGGCGCGCCGCTGGCCTGGCTGCCCACGGCGCGCAACTCGCCATCCAGCGCCACCAACGCATGCTGCACCCCGTGCTGCTGCGGCACGGCGGCCATTTGGTCGACCGCGTAGCCCTTGGCAATGCCGCACAGGTCGAGTTGCACGGGCGCCCATTTGATGGCGCGGCCTGCGAACCGGTCCGGCTTCAGGGCCTTGTGTGTCGGGCATGGCGCGGCTTGACGCGCGGTGTGGATCGAAGCGGCGTCGGGCGTGTCGCGCACCGCGCCAAAGCCCCAGGCATCGACCAAAGCGCCCACACCCGGGTCGAACGCGCCCGCGCTCAGGCGGTGAATGTCCAACGCCCAGGCCAGCACTTCCAGCAGCGCGGCAGGCAAGTCCACCCAGGTGTCCACCGGCGCGTGGTTCAGGCGCATCAGGTCGCTGTCGAGCTTCCAGGGCGACATCTGCTGGTCCACCCGCTGCACCGCGGCGGCCAGGTCCTGGTGCAGGGACGCCAGGTCAAGAACGAGACCGGCGTGGGCGTCTACGCTGGCGGACCATCGCGTGCCCATTGTCGGGCCGTGCAGCGTGGTGCGTGTGCCGTTTGCCGTTTGCCGTTTGCCGTTTGCCGTTTGCCAGCGGATCAGAAAACGTCTTCGGCATAACGTTCCTTCGCTTTGAGCTGCAGCACCCTCATGTGCAGCGGCGCGAGCACGGCGTTCAGCGCTTCGGTCACGCCCTGGGCCATGGCGCGGCCGCCGCACACACGCAGGATGGCGCCTTGGGCCACCAGGCTACGCAGGTGTTCGGAGCCGCGGCGCAGGGCGTCCTGCACATAGCCGCCACCACCAGGCACGCGCGAGAACGCAGTCTGCACGGTCGCCAGACGCTCTTCGCTGCGCCAGCGCTGAATCTCGGTGCCGAAGTAAATATCTCGCGCCGGGTCGCGGCCACCGAAGTACAGGTGCATGAGGATGTGCCGGTCGTTGCGGCGGATGAAACCAGCCAGCGGTGCCACGCCCGTGCCCGCCCCGATCAACACCACCGGGCGCCGCGTGTGCGGCAAAGCGAAGCCGGAGTTGGCGCGGATGAAGGCCGCGATGCGGTCGCCCGGTTGCAGGCCAAGCAGATGCGTGGCGCACAGGCCGCCTGGCGTCTGGCTGGCGCAGATTTCAACAAACCCGTGCTCCCAGCCTGACGCCAACGAGTAGTAGCGCGGCACAGCCGAGCCTGGCGGCACGATGCCCACCAAGTCGCCCGCCGCAAAGTGCGCCAGCCCGCGCCCGCGCAGGCGCTCGCCCAGGCTCTGCACGGGCCAGGAAAAGCGCAGGATCGCCGAAGGCTGCAAGGCCGGCCCGGAAGGCCCCGCGAAGTCCTGGCGCGACACGAGGGTGAGCGCGGTAGTGGGCGGCACGCGCGGCACATGGTCCAGCACCCGGGGCTGACCCAGCGCCAGTGCGAGGGCCTGGCCCCAGCGCGCGAACTGCTGGCTTGACTGCTGGTGGATGCGCTCCAGCGGCAGCAGCGTGGGCCAGCCCTGGGCGCGCAAAGTTTGCTCCAGCGCTTCAGCGAAGGCGCAGAACGACGGGAACTGCCGGTCGCCAAACCCCAGCACCGTCACGGGCACCGGTAAGGGCGTGGGGGCGGCGCCGGGCTTGAGCTTGGCGATGCGTTCCAGCGCGTGGCTGGCGTGGGCAGGGGCCTGGCCATCGCCATAGGTTGCGGCCAGCACGAACACCTGCCGCGTGGCGGCCGTGGTTCTGAAAGTTTCCAAAGCACTGGTGTGCACGCGGTGGCCATTCAAGACCAGCGCGTCGTGCAGCGTCTGCGCGAATCCCCAGGTGCTGCCGCCCTCACTGGCGACAAAGATCAGCACGTCTGCCTGCGCCAGCGGGCTGTTGCCCGTGACCTGCGGCGCCAGGCGCCGCGCCTGCCACCAGATGACGACACCCGACAGCCAGAACAGCAGCACGCAGGCACCCACCAGCCCCAGCACCACCGCCCAGAGCCAGGCGGCTTCTCCCGTGTGCAGCACCACGGCCCAGTCGTTGATGCCTTGGGCCAGGGTGCTGGCCTGCCAGGCCAGCGTCTGGCCCGGGTAGCGGTCGATCCAGGCTTGGCCCTGGCTGGTGCTCACCTTCCAGGTGTTCGCGGGGTCAGTTGGGGCCGGAAGGTTCAGCTCGCGCAAGTCTTGCACCAACAGGCTTTGCAGCATGACAAGTTGCGCGCCGGGCAAGCCCACGTTGCTGGTGACGGACGGGCCCGATGGAACCACGGGAACCACGGGGAGCACAGGGACCACAGTGACCACAGGGACGGCAGAGACGACATCTGGCTCGGTCCCGGCGTCCAGCGCCACCAGTCCCAGGGTCGAGGCGCTCAGGGTCAGCGCGGTGAGCGAGGTCAAGCAAAGCAGCACGAGCACCACCCGGCCCGCAACCACGTGAATGCGCTGCGCCTGCGAGCCACGCACCCGCGCGGCCAAGCGCTGCCAGCCGCCCATCCGGCGCAGCAACAGCACGATTGCAGAGACACAGATCAAGCCCATGGCCAGCGCACTGCCCGCCGCACCCCAGCGCCCGGCGTCGCCCGACAGCAGCGTTCGGTGCAGGTTTTTCACCCAGCGCGGCAGCACCGAGGCCTGCCTGGGCCCAGCACCCGGCCATCGGCCGGGTCGACGTAGGACGCCTGCGGCTGGTCGCCGTCAAAGCTGAAGACCACGATGGCACCCGATGGCAGGCGGCGGATTTCCTCCGCGCCGGGCACGGTGCGCGTGACGCGCGACACCAGCGTGGCCACCAACAAGTCGCCGCGCGCCGCAGGGGCCTGCCAGGCCTGCTGCACCGGAACGAAAGCCAGAAAAGCGCCGCTCAGGCCCAGCACCAGCGCCAGGGTTCCTGCCGTCAGGCCCAGCCAGCGGTGGATGTCTTTCCAGCCCATGCGCACGGCAGTCAGGGCAGCTGGAAGCTCAGCGACTGGATGTACTGCTTGCAAGCCTGCGGCTTGCCGGCGTTGACGGCGGACAGCGGCACGCGAGTTTCTGATGGGCTGTCGCGCATGTCTTCGGCAGCGGCGTCGATGCGTATTTCGTAGCCCGCGTCGATCAATGCGTCTGCCAGTTCGGCCGTGACCTTGAGCACGCGCCCTGCCCCCACGCTGGCGCCAGTCGCGCCCGTGAGACGTTGGGCGTCACCGGCCGATAGCCGGTACCAGTCGGAAAGATGCTTGTGGTACTTGGCCTTGGCGCCAGACACCCACAGCGTGCGCACATAGGCGCCCTTGGCGTCGGTCAGGTAAACGGCCAGATAGGCACCGTCACCGCCGTAGTTCTTGAGCTGGGCGGTCAGCGTAGCCTGGCGGCTTGTGCGCCAGGCTGGGCAGGACGGCCACGGCGCTGGCGGCGGCCAAAGTGGTCAACAGGGGTTGGACATAGGGATGCTCCGGTGGGGGATGGATGCGATGAGGCTGGCTTGCTGACTGGCTTGCTGGCTGGTTGGCAGCCATCAGTTCTGGGGCGCGACCAGCGCAGGATCACGGTCGGTGTTCGCGCTTGCCGTGCTCGTCTCTCTGTTTCATCTTCAGCACCTTCAGGGTTTCCAGATCAATCTTGGCTTTGAAGCTGCGGCCCTGGGCGTCTGTGCCGTGCAACTCGCAGCAGCCGTCGTCGATCTTCAGCCGCTGTATCTGCCTGCCCTGACGAACCGCCATCTGCCGCACGGCTTCACGCGACTGCCAGCGTTCCATCGGCGCGTCGCAGTCATCGCTGGCCCAAGCCGGCACAGTGGCCAGGCTCATCAACAAGGCCAGCAAGACGCAAGTCAGCGGAAGCTGATGCTTCATGGTGTGTTTAAAGCCGCTGGGCACCGTTTTTGGCAACCGCTGGCCAACGTAGCGCCGCGTGGCCAATACGGGTTGACGTTGTGCTGCTATTCACCATTCAAGATGTATCCGCCTTTATCAGGCGATCAGTCGGTGCGCTGCAGCAGATGTATTGATCTGCATCAGCTTGCAGACAACGACTGAAAACAGCAGGTGCGCAAGGGGATGGGGCCCAGCATGCGGCGCGAGGTCCGGCAGCGCACCCGCGTGCGGATTCGGATATGAAAACGGGCCCCGTGAACTGAATCAGGGGCCCGTTTCATCTAGATGCTGGCGGAGTCGGAGGGATTCGAACCCTCGATGCGGTTTTAAGCCACATACTCCCTTAGCAGGGGAGCACCTTCGGCCACTCGGTCACGACTCCGGCGAAGAGATGGAATTCTAGCCTGCTTGCGGGCCGTTTTCAGCAGCCGCGCCCTCGTCCAGGTCGAAGGCCTTGTGCAGGGCACGCACGGCAAGCTCCATGTACTTCTCGTCAATCACCACGCTGGTCTTGATTTCGCTGGTAGTGATCATCTGGATGTTGATGCCTTCTTCCGACAAGGTTCGGAACATCTTGCTCGCCACGCCCACATGGCTGCGCATGCCGATGCCAACGATCGAGACCTTGCAGATCTTGGCGTCGCCCTGCACGTCGGTGGCGCCCAGACCGGGCAGCACTTGCGCCTTCAGCACGTCCATCGTGCGCGCATAGTCGTTGCGGTGAACGGTGAAGGAAAAATCGGTGCGGCCGCTGTGCGACATGTTCTGGATGATGACGTCGATGTCGATATTGGCGTCAGCCACCGGGCCCAGTATCTGGAAGGCGATGCCCGGCTTGTCGGGCACGCCGATGACGCTGATCTTGGCCTCGTCCCGGTTGAAGGCAATCCCGGCTACCACGGCTTGTTCCATCTTTTCGTCCTCTTCAAACGTGATCAGCGTGCCCGAACGGGCCTCTTCTTCCAGCGGTATGTCCCAGGGCGTGAAGCTGCTTAACACACGCAGGGGCACGCGGTACTTGCCGGCGAATTCGACCGAGCGAATCTGCAGCACCTTGCTGCCCAGGCTGGCCATTTCCAGCATTTCTTCGAAGCTGATGCTGGTCAAGCGCCGGGCCTCGGGCACGATGCGCGGGTCGGTGGTGTAGACACCGTCGACGTCGGTGTAAATCAGGCATTCATCGGCCTTCAATGCCGCCGCCACGGCCACCGCCGAAGTGTCGCTGCCGCCACGGCCCAGCGTGGTGACGTTGCCCAGGTCGTCGATGCCCTGAAAGCCGGTGATGACCACCACCTTGCCGGCAGCCAGGTCGGCGCGCACGCGGTCTTCGTCGATGCGGGTGATGCGCGCCTTGGTGTAGGAAGAATCGGTCCGGATGGGCACCTGCCAGCCACCGTAGCTGACGGCCTGCAGGCCCTGGGCCTGCAGCGCCAGCGCCAGCAGCCCGACCGAGACCTGTTCGCCCGTGGCCGCAATGGCGTCCAGTTCGCGCAGTGCTGCGGGGCTGCTGGCCTGGGCGCCCGCGGGCATCAGTTCCCTGGCCAGGCCCAGCAGACGGTTGGTCTCGCCGCTCATCGCGGATGGCACCACCACCAGCTGGTGGCCGGCGCGTACCCACTTGGCCACACGCTGCGCGACGCTGCGAATGCGCTCGGCCGAGCCCATCGAGGTGCCACCGTACTTGTGAACGATCAAGGCCATCGGAGTCGCTGCAATTGAAACTTGGGGTAGCGCGCTGCAGGCCTGAACCCGCGCGCGCAAAACCCCGAATTCTAGGACGTGGGCTGACGTGGCCCTGTCAGCGGCACCCAGCGCAGACTCAGCTGCGGCTGGCCCGGCGGCGCCAGACAGCGCGCGTCCAGGCCGAGCCAGGGCACGAACAGCAATTGGCCGCCCGCTGTGTACAGCAACGGCCCCTGCCGCTGCCAGGCCGGCACCGCCTGGCCCTGAGATTGTTTCTTCAGGCTGCGCGGTGGCGTACGCGGGGCACGCTGGAACTGTTCAGCGCCCTCACGCGCGCGGGCCTGCAGGCCTTGCAGCAGCGCAGGGGCCACGCCGCCGTGCTGGCACGCGCTGACCTCAAACCAGCCCGGCCAGCCGGGCACCGGGTAATCGCCCGGGTGCGACAAACACAGCGCCAGCGCAGGCACTTGCAATGGGCCGGTGGCCTGCGGCAACGCCAAGGGCAAAGCCATCGACAACCGGCCCCGGTACACCCGAAGTTCTGCTTCAGCAGCCGGAAACCGTGCGCTGCGGGTTCGCGGCAGTTCGTCCAGCAGCCGCTGCACCAGGCTGTCGGTCACCGGGCCTGCTCCGCTGCTTTTCGCAGCATCTGCCAGCCAGTGCCGCAGCGCATTGGCGCGTCTTGCAGGAGGCAAAGCCTGCCAGGCCGGCAGCAGCAAGTCGCCATCCGAGGTGCATGCCGGCAGATCGGATGCAGCCACTTCTGCGGCCAGCGCTGCGGCTTCCTGCGCGCGGCAGCTGGACTGTGCCAAGGCCGTTTCGGCATCGCCAAAAGCCGCCTGAAGCGCCGGCCACACCTGCAAGCGCAAGCGGCTGCGGGCCAGGCGCGGGTCGGCATTGCTGGGGTCGTCGACAGCGCGCAGGCGGTGCTGGCGCAGGTAGCTTTCGATGGCTTCCCGCGGTTCGTCCAGCCAGGGCCGAGCCCACTGCAGGCCCTGGCGCTGCGCCAGGCGCGGCATCGCCGACAAACCGGCGGGGCCACCGCCACGCAAGGCTTGCAGCAGCCAGGTCTCGGCCTGGTCGCGGCGGTGGTGGGCCAGCAGCACCAGACTGGCATGGGCCGCATGCGCCATTTCGGCCAGGGCGGCATAGCGTTCACGTCGTGCCCAGGCTTCGATGCTTTCGCCCGGCGCGGGTGTACTGGCAAGCCGCCGGCTGTCGAAACCTGCGCCCCAGCGGCGCGCCTGGGACCGCACGCGGGCCAACCAAACATCAGCAGCCGGCTGCAGGCCATGGTGCACGTGCAAGGCCAGCACCTGCAGCCCCAAGGGCCGCGCCATGCGCAAGGTGCAATGCAAAAGCGCCGTGGAGTCGCGGCCGCCGCTGACGGCCACCGCGACGGTGTTCACGTCACCGGTCCTTGGTGTCGGTGAAGCGGCCATAGCCGCGCAGCTTTTCGTAACGGCGCTCCAGCAAAGCGGCGGGCTTCAGGTCGGCGGTCTGGCGCAGCGCGTCGCCCAGCGCGCGCTTCAGTTGCGCGGCCATCCAGGGAATGTCTCGGTGCGCGCCACCCACAGGTTCATTGACGATCTTGTCGACCACGCCCAAGGCCTTCAGGCGGTGGGCTGTGATGCCCAGCGCCTCGGCAGCTTCGGATGCACGTTCGGATGTCTTCCAGAGAATGGACGCGCAGCCTTCGGGCGAGATGACCGAATAGACGCTGAACTGCAGCATCAGCACCTGGTCGGCCACGCTGATGGCCAGCGCACCGCCGCTGCCGCCTTCACCGATGATGGTGCTGATGATGGGCACTTCCAGTTGCGCCATCTCGAAGATGTTGCGGCCGATGGCTTCTGACTGCCCGCGCTCTTCGGCACCGATGCCGGGGTACGCACCCGGGGTGTCAACGAAGGTGAACACAGGCAGGCAGAACTTC
Source organism: Burkholderiales bacterium (assembly GCA_038316815.1). Taxonomy (GTDB): domain Bacteria; phylum Pseudomonadota; class Gammaproteobacteria; order Burkholderiales; family Burkholderiaceae_C; genus Rubrivivax. Next base: position 3,209 of record JBBQAW010000017.1, on the reverse strand, counting down.
TCGGCCAGCTTCATCATCCGCAGGGCCTTGCGGTAGCCCTCAGGGCGGCTCATGCCGAAGTTGCGAACCGTGCGTTCCTTTGTGTCGCGGCCCTTCTGGTGCCCCAGCACCATGCAGGCCTGGCCATTGAAACGCGCCAGACCGCCCACGATCGACAGGTCGTCGGCGTAGTGCCGGTCGCCGTGCAGTTCCTGAAAGTCGGTGAAGATTTCTCTCACGTAGTCCAGCGTGTAGGGGCGCTGGGCGTGGCGGGCAATCTGCGTCACCTGCCAGGGCGTCAGGTTCGAATAAATGTCGCGCGTGAGTTGCTGGCTCTTGGCCGACAGGCGTTCGATCTCGTCGGAGATGTCCACCGCCGATTCGTTCTGCACATAGCGCAGTTCGTCGATCTTGGATTCAAGTTCGGAGATGGGTTGCTCGAATTCGAGAAAGTGTCTTTTGCTCATGGTTCCCGCTTCAATAGTCCACAGGGACGGGGTCAAGACTGCGCCAAATATACCAAGTGGCCACAGACCGAAAGGGCGCCCAGGCCTCACCCACTTCGCGCGCTTCGGCGCGCGAAACCGGCTCGCCACTGAAGTAGTTCAGGCTGATGCCCTTGATCAGGCCCAGGTCGTCCAGCGGCATGACGTTCGGGCGCAGGAGATGAAAGATCAGGAACATCTCGGCGGTCCAGCGGCCGACGCCGCGGATGGCCACCAGTTCACCAATGATGGCTTCGTCATCCATCCCCTGCCAGTCGGCTTCATGCACATCGTCCCTGGCGAAGTGGCGGGCCAGGTCGAGCAGGTACTCGCACTTGCGTACCGACAGGCCTGCGTTGCGCATGTGGGGCACTTCCAGGCCTTGCACCTGCACAGCGCGCAAGGGCGCACCCACGGGTGCAGCCAGCGTGGCAAAACGGTCCCACACGGCCTGTGCCGCCTTCACCGAAATCTGCTGCCCGACGATGCTTCGCGCCAGCGTCGTGAAGGCGTCGCCACGGCTGGTCAGGCGCGCTTCGCCAAAACGCGGAATCAGCTTTTTCAGCACGCGGTCGCGGCGTGACAGGTGGCGGCAGGCGTCGTCCCAATAGGGCGGCGTTACCGTGCAGGGCGTGGCGGCGGCCGGGGACGTGAGAGCCTGAATCATCCTCAGGCCTTGACCCAGGTGGTGCCAAGGGGCGAGTCTTTCAGCACGATGCCCTGCGCCAGCAGTTCTTCGCGGATGCGGTCGGCAGCGGCAAAGTCGCGCGCGGCCTTGGCGGTTGCGCGTTCGGCAATGCGCGCAGCAATCTGCGCTTCGTCCAGCCCTGCACCGCCTTGCAGATACGACTGCGGTGGCTGCTGCAGCAAACCCAGCACACCTGCCAGCGCCTTCAAAAGCGCAGCGTCCTGCACCTGCCCGCGGTTGGCACCGCCTGCCAGTTCAAAAAGCACAGCCACGGCGCCAGGGGTGTTGAAGTCGTCGTCCATCGCCGCCTTGAAAACGGCGGATCGGGCTTCGGTCCAGTCGATGGCAGGCCAGGCCGGCACATCACCGGCCGCCTGCAGCGCGGTGTACAGGCGCTTGAGCGAGCTGCGCGTTTCTTCCAGCGCCACCGTGCTGAAGTTGAACGGACTGCGGTAATGCGTGCGCAGCATGAAGAAGCGGATGGTCTCGCCGTCGAAAGACTTCAGCACGTCTTCGATGGTGAAGAAGTTGCCCAGCGACTTCGACATCTTCGTGTCGTCGACGTTGAGGAAACCGTTGTGCATCCAGGTCTTCACGAAGGGCTGGCCGCTGGCGCCTTCGCTTTGGGCGATTTCGTTTTCGTGGTGCGGGAACTGCAGGTCCATGCCGCCGCCATGGATGTCGAAGGGTTCGCCCAACAGCGCGCAGCTCATCGCAGAGCATTCGATGTGCCAGCCCGGGCGGCCTTCGCCCCAGGGGCTGGGCCACTGGGCTTCGCGCGGCTCGCCGGGCTTGGCGCGTTTCCACAGCACGAAGTCGAGTGGGTCGTTCTTGTCTTCAGCAACAGCCACCCGTTCGCCGGCGCGCAGTTCGTCCAGCGTCTTGCCAGACAACTTGCCGTAGCCTTCAAAGCGGCGCACGGCGTAATTCACGTCGCCACCTTTGGCTTGATAGGCCAGCCCCTTTTGCTGAAGCTGGCCGATGAGGCCTTGCATCTGCGGCACGTAATCCGTGGCGCGCGGCTCGTGCGTGGGCGCGGCCACGCCCAGGGCGCCCAGGTCACGGTGCATGGCCTGGATCATCTCGTCGGTCAGCTGTCGAATGGTCTGGCCACGTTCGACTGCACGCTTGATGATCTTGTCTTCGATGTCGGTGATGTTGCGCACGTAGGTGACGCGAAAGCCGCTGGCCTGCAGCCAACGGTAGACGACGTCGAAGGCCAGCATCATGCGGGCATGGCCCAGGTGGCAAAGGTCGTAGACGGTGATCCCGCACACGTACATGCGCACATGTCCGGGGTCGATGGGGGCGAAGGGCTCGAGCCGACGCGTCAGGGTGTTGTGGATGCGTAGCGTCATGCCAGACGTCGGGCGGGGCGAGGGTGCGGTTTTTGCAAACGGCAGCAACAACTGGCCCACCGATAGAATGGATTTCAGTATAGCGGCGTCACTTTGCGTGCAGCCTCTACCTGCAGCCCCCATCGCGCCCTGTTACCCCCGCCCGCCCATGTTCCGCTTTCGCCACCCGTGGACCCGCCAGATGGCCATCTGCCTGCTGGCCTTTGGCATCGTCGGGCAGATGGCTACGGCCAGCGAACTGGATGAAGCCCGCGAAAGGTTGGCCCGTGGCGACACGGCTGGCGCGCTGGACAGGGCCCAGCAGGGCTTGGTGCGCCAGCCCGACAACGCCCAACTTCGCTTCTTGCAGGGCGTGGCGCTGATGGACCTGGGCCGGGACAACCAGGCGCTGGCTGTCTTTCGGCAACTGCATGAGTCCTACCCCGAACTGCCCGAACCGCTGAACAACATCGGCTTGTTGCTGGCCCGCGCCGGGCAACTGGAAGGCGCGCGCCAGAGCCTGCAAGACGCGCTGCGTGCCGACCCGCAGCATCGGGCTGCCCGCACCAACCTGGGCCAGGTCTACCTGATGCTGGCCGTGCAAGCCTGGGAACGGGCCACGGCCGATGTTTCCGGTAGGGCAGAACCCGCGCTGCTGCGTCGGCTGGAAGGGGCACGCGCCCTGCTGGCGCAGCCTGCCAGCTAGACTGCCGGTCCCCC